>CAZZHO010000011.1:0-43413 GCA_964653795.1 uncultured Roseivirgaceae bacterium
AAGTTGTGCTTCTTGAATCGGTTCACATCATTTGGAATGAAACCTCTATCATCCAGGTAGCTGTAGTTCATGCTAACCACACCTTCCGTACCTAGATTTTTGTCAAAGCCTACTGAAGTAGTAGAACCCCATCCATCTCGGAAAAAGTTTTCAACACTTTCATAAGGTCTATACTCATATTGCTGACCAATAAATTCTGGAAAGTCGTCATTGAATTGAGCCTGATCGTAAGGGTGTGCAATAGTTCCATCGGCTCCAATACCATTGCTGCCCCTTACATCAAATGCTGGTCCCCAGTTACTGAAGAACCAACCAAAATCACCACCAAATCCATTTCCGTAAGTATTCTGATAGTCAGCTATGTTCGCTACCTGGCTTACAGATACATTTTGTGAGAATCTTACATTAAGGTCTTTTTTACCTGAAGCAGCCCCACCAGTCTTTGTAGTAACAAGGATTACCCCATTACGACCAGCTTCACCATAAAGTACTGTTGCACTCAATCCTTTTAGGATACTAACCTCTTTGATGTTGTTAGGGTCCAAATCAAGGAATCGAGAAGAAGCAGTAGCACCACCAGCAACGAAACTTTGATCAGTATTCGTGTCAGAGTTGAAAGGCACACCATCAATAACAAATAGAGGCTGGTTAGTACCAGTTACTGAAGAGTAACCTCTAATGATAATGTTAGTACCTGTTCCAGCAATACCAGAAGTCTGCTGAATATCAACTCCTGGAGCTTTACCTCTAAGAATTCTTCCTAAATCCGCTTCAGGTCTTCCTTCTACATTTTGACTTCCTAAAGTAGTTACACCGTAACCAAGCGCCTTCTTCTCTCTTGAGATACCAAGGGCCGTTACAACTACTTCCTGAAGTTCTTGTACGTCAGAACTCAAAGCAATATCAACAACTGATCGATTACCGATTTCTACTTCTTCAGTTCTAAGACCGATAAAAGTGAAAACAAGTGTACCTCCGTCACCAGGAACGGTAAGTCGATAGTTTCCATCCAGATCTGTAGTGGTACCTACAGTGGTACCCTTTAAGATCACGTTCACGCCGGGAACGGTGCTGCCATCTTCACTTGATGTGACCGTTCCAGTAACAGTTCGCTCCTGCGCTTGGGCAAAGAGCACTCCGATACAGAGTAACAATAGTAAAATGTTCCTCATAGTCATGATTATTAGTTAAAAATTTGGTTTATAACAGGGTAAGATTAGCTGGGAAAAACAGCCAGAAATTGTAAAAAAGAAGGGCTTGGAAAGTAAGGGTGTTAGGATTTCAGGGAATCAGACTCCTTTTCAGGAAGACTATTCCTACTTAACCCCCTATGTACACGACCTGCTTAGTTTCAAAGAAAGGTTCAGTGAAGTAACTGCTGATATTTACAAGGTCTACTTTTTTTGATTTCACTTCACCGAGCTCTTCAGATAGGTCTCCGCCTTTTAGCGCAATGATGCCATTGGGGATTTCATGACGGTTTGACTTCAATAACATTCCCTTGGTCCAGTTTTTCAATTTTGCTGACCTGGCCACTGCCCGAGTGACAATAAAATCAAATTTCTCATCGATACTTTCGACGCGACTGGCTTTGGTTCTTATGTTATTCAGTTCAAGGCTTTTAGCAACTTCATCTACGACCTTGACTTTTTTACCAATTGAATCGACTAGTAAGAACTGCACCTTTGGGAAAAGAATAGCAAGAGGTATTCCTGGGAATCCTCCCCCTGTTCCTAAGTCTATGATCCTGCTCTCAGGAAGAAATTCTATGTATTTGGCGATTGCGAGGCTATGGAGTACATGCCTAATGTATAAATCCTCTATGTCTTTTCTGGAAATGACGTTGATTGCCTCGTTCCATTGCTGGTAAAGCGCTCCAAGAGCTTGGAACTTTTGAGTTTGATCCTCGGAAAGACCCTCAAAATATTTTGATATGATAGTGTGGTCTTGTCGTTCGGACACTACTCCTAAATATGGGACTTCTTATCTTTCACTAAATCATACATCAATTCTCTTGCACGATGTAGCTGGGCTTTTACAGTGCCAAGTGGTGCATCCAATTCTTGAGCTATTTCTTCATAAGACAATTCATCGAAATACCTTAGACGCACTAGACGTTGGTATTTGGCTGGCAGCTTAGTAACAAACATTTGCACTAGCTCGATTTTCTGAGTCTTAATAGTTTCTTCATCAGGAGTGAGGTTTCTATCTTCTACATCAATATTTACGGCATCACCACTATCATCGGTGAAAGAGGTATTGAGACTGTAGGTTTCAAGCTTTTTCTTTCTAATGAAGTCTATTGCATTGTTAGTGGCGATTCGAAAGAGCCATGTTGAAAAAGTGTAGTCTTTCTTGAATCGTTTTAGACTTTTAAAAGCTTTGGCAAATGCTTCTATAGTAAGGTCCTCAGCATCGTCAACATTTCGAACCATTTTTAAGATCATGTGGTACACTGGCTTCTTGTACCGCTCCATGAGTTTAGCGAAGGCTGATTCATCACCTTTTATGGTAGCCTCATCAATCAGTTGAAAATCTTCAAGTGCTTTATCTGAAAACTGTCGATTTACTTCCATGGAATATTCTTTCTAAAAAAGGCGACTGTGCCAATAACCGGAATAAAGAAAGCATACGTGAAGTCCAGAATCGGAGTTATCCAAAATTGATATCCTTGTCCCATTTTTTGAGCTGACCGCCAATAAAACACTCCTTTCAGTGCTATTAAACCGACAAAAGCCGTCCAAATCACATGTGGAGCAATGTTCAAAATAGCTAAAGTAATGAAACTCACCCAAAGCCAGAGATGGATTTGACTTTTGATTAGATGTCTAACGATTGAGTGCTTTTTGTAGAATTTACCTACGGAAAGATGTCTCCTTTTTTGAGCCCAATATTCTTTCCAGTTTTTCTTGGGTTTGGATATCGTATTGGTATCAGATCCTAGTAGAATTTTAGTGTTTTGGCTGTTGGCCATTTGTTGGATTAAAAGGTCATCATCGCCACCAGTAATACCCTGATATACGTTGAAACCTTTATTTTCGAGAAATTTAGATTTTCTATACGCTAGGTTTCGTCCTACAGCCATGTACGGAAGACCTAGCCTAGTAAGGGATAGATATTCAAATCCTGTAGTAAATGTCTCGTACTGAATGAAATGATTTAAGAAGCTTTTCTCTTGCAGGTAGGGTCCAAAGCCTAAAACAAAGTCTGTGTTATCATCAAATTGCTGAGAAAATCGAAGTGCCCATTTTTCAGATGTAGGCCGACAGTCCGCATCTGTTAGCAGGACCATATCATTTTTGGCTCCCTTTATCGCCAAAGTCAAGCCAAATTTCTTCGGATGAAACTGATCTGGGACATAGTCCACAATAAGTGTTTTTAAGTTTGAATATTGATTCTCTAAAGATTTTAGATATGCTAAGCTTTCATCGAAACATCTGTCCAGGACGATAATCACTTCAAACTCTGGGTGGTCTTGATTAAGTAGTATAGGCACTAACTCTTTTAGGTTATTCTCCTCGTTTCTGGCACAGACTATGACTGATATCGGCTCGGCCCTTTTATCTGCTCTTTTGTTTTTCCAGGTGAGGATACTAATGCTTTTGATTATGACCGGAATAAGATGTATTCCGAGTAGGGAGAGAAAAACAATTAAGAAAATGGATGACGGATCTGACACGGCCGGCAAATATAGAAGAACCTGAAAGGTGAAATTATTCGTCTAAGCTATTTTTGTGGGCCATTACAAAATGCCTCTCCTTGAAATTCAAATTAGAAAATACAGATCAAAAAAGTAAGGCCCGGGCAGGTACCATTTCTACCGATCATGGAGAGATACAAACGCCCATTTTCATGCCTGTTGGCACTGCCGCGACTGTAAAAGCCGTCCATCAACGTGAATTGAAGGAGGATATAAATGCCCAGATCATCCTGGGGAATACCTATCACTTATATCTGCGGCCGGGCTTAGATATTATATCGGAAGCAGGAGGGTTACACAAGTTCAACGGATGGGATCGGCCCATGCTTACTGATAGTGGTGGGTATCAGGTCTATTCATTAGGGGACAATAGAAAAATTGAAGAAGAGGGTGTTACGTTCAGAAGTCATATTGACGGATCAAAGCATATGTTTTCTCCTGAGCGTGTGATGGACATTCAAAGAGCTATTGGGGCAGACATCATTATGGCCTTTGATGAATGTACGCCATACCCATGCGATAAGCCCTACGCTGATAGGTCCATGCACATGACGCACCGATGGCTCAAGAGATGTATTCAGAGGTTTGATGAGACAGAAGGCCACTACGGCTATAATCAGACGCTTTTTCCTATCGTTCAGGGAAGTGTATATCCAGATTTACGAGAGCAATCCGCCACCTTCATTGCCGAAGCAGCTAGAGAGGGGAATGCTATTGGTGGACTATCCGTGGGAGAGCCGCATGAAGATATGTATGCCATGACGGATCTTGTTTGTGGTATTCTGCCGGCTGATAAACCTAGGTATTTGATGGGGGTAGGTACTCCTGCGAATATACTTGAGTGTATTGCTTTGGGGGTAGACATGTTCGATTGTGTCATGCCTACGAGGAATGCGAGAAATGGCATGTTGTTTACCACAGAAGGTATCATCAATATCCGCAATGAAAAATGGAAGAAGGATTTCACCCCTTTGGACACAAATCTTGAGGGTTATGTCAGTAATTTTTACACGAAGGCATATTTAAGACATCTCATTATGAGTAATGAAATGTTGGGAGCACAAATAGCCAGCGTGCAGAATCTTTCGTTTTACCTGTGGTTGGCAGCTGAGTCTAGGAAGCAAATTCAAAATAATACATTCGCTAGCTGGAAAAATGTGATGGTGGAGAAGGTATCCGCCAGACTATAATGAAGAAAATAGACTGGTACATATTTAAGAAGTTCATTGGGACCTTTGTCTTTGTGGTGGCGGGGCTCCTGGCAATCATCTGCGTGATAGACTTCACTGAGAAAAATGATGATTTTATCAAGTACGATGTTTCGGGAGAATTAATAGGTCTTTATTATCTGACCTTCATTCCATTTATTGCCAGTCTTATCACACCCATCACGGTATTTATTGCCTCAGTGTTTGTTACAGCCAAGCTCGCTGCAAAAACAGAGATTATTGCCATTCTGGCAAGTGGAGTAAGTTTCAGAAGATTGATGCTCCCGTACTTTGTAGGGGCTGTTTTGATTGCGGCTTTGAGCTTTGTGCTTAACAGCTACGTAATTCCGGATACGAACAAATTCCGAATAGCATTTGAGATAGAATATTTAGGTAAGCCTTTCTATTTCAGTGATCGCAATATCCATTTTAAAATTGGGCCAACGGATTATGTTTATATGGATAGGTATAATAACCGCAGTGATACTGGCTACAAGGTCACGCTTGAACGTATCGAGAACTTAAGGCTTCAGGAGAAAATCAATGCCACAAGGATGGAGTGGGATACAGCTTCAGCTAAGTGGACGCTGATCAGATGGCAGAAAAGAACACTTCTGGATGATCGGGAACTGTTAGTGTCAGGAGAGGAACTGGATACATTGTTGAATTTATATCCCAGTGATTTTGATAGCAAAGAGCGGCTATGGGAAACGTTGACCATGTTTGAGTTGGAAGACTATATTGCCTTGCAGGAATCCCGTGGAGCAGATGATGTGCAGATCTATAGAATAGAAAAGTACATTAGATATATGCAGCCTTTTGGGGTAATTATTCTAATGTTTATTGGTTTAATTGTATCTGCCAGGAAAAGCAGGAGAGGTACCGGATTTCAAATTGCACTGGGCTTTCTGATTGCCTTCATTTTTATCATTATGTTCATCCTCTCCAGGGCCATAGCTGAAGCCAATACAATGGATCCAATATTCGCTGTTTGGATTCCCAATATCACCTTTTCGATTGTGGGATTGGTCCTGTATAATACAGTTCCTAGATGAAACAGAACACCAAAGATTACCTACACCTTCATTTCATAGTAATGGTGTGGGGGTTTACGGCAGTCTTGGGTGAATTAATTTCCCTGGGTCCTGTCATTCTGGTTCTCTACAGGACATTACTGGCTGCCATAGGCCTTTTACTGCTGCTGTTCTTTTTTAAAAAGCCAATATGGATTCAGGAAAAGAGAGACTTAACCTCTGTTGTATTGGTGGGTGTTCTGTTGGCGGCACACTGGATTCTTTTTTTTCTGGCAGCAAGGTTGTCTAATGTATCAGTATGCCTGGCAGGTATGGCCACCACTTCTATTTGGACAGGTTTGTTAGAGCCTTTCAGTAAAAAGAAGAAGATTCAGGGCTATGAAATTGGTATTTCTATCTTGGGCTTTATAGGGATGGCCTGGATTTTTTGGAGTGAGCTGGATGAAGCATTGGCTTTCCTGGTAGCCGTCCTTTCTGCTTTGATTGCAGCTATTTTCACCATAATCAACGGTCGTGTTATCCAAAGACAGGATCCCTTGACGATCAGTTTCATGGAAATGGTGGTGAGCACGATTGTTATTCTGATTTTCATTCCTTTTTATCAACAGATATCTGCCGATTCAAAGATTATTCCCACTGAAAGCTTGGATTGGGTCTTTTTACTGTTGTTGTCCTGGGTTTGTACAGTCTATGCTTTTACAGCTAGTATCGCCTTGATGAGGAGGTTGTCGGCCTTCGCCGTAAACCTATCAGTGAACCTGGAGCCTCTCTATGGTATTTGCATTGCGCTGATTGTGTTCGGAGATAGTGAGAAGATGAGCAGTGGTTTTTACTTTGGGGGAGGAATAATTCTGCTCTCGGTTTTGATTTATCCTCCGCTAAATAGAAGAATGAAGCGGAAGGCTCTGGATACTGATTTGATGCGATAAATAGTAACTTACGCTCTCAATTTTAGCATATGGAGTATGAAGTAGGGGGAGTGATCCTCTCTGAACTGGTCACCGCATTCACCAATCTAATTCTTGCAGCTATTTGCTTCTATGCTTTTAAAGTATCAAAGGCCATTTCGGATTATCCTGGAAGAGCCTCTTGGAGCTATTTCTTTCTCACATTGGGGGCAGCCACTTTTATTGGATTCTTTACGCATCTATTTTCTGCATATGATATTCACTATTTCCGTCTGGTGGGGTGGCTGTTTAGCGGAATGGCGGCTTATTTCACTCAAGTAGCCTCGATAGAGCAGGTTTCAGGAAAAAAGACAGGACTTTTTATTCTGATCTCTAAAATTGAGTTTGTGTTGTTTTTGATCATGCTTTACTACTTCCAGACCTTCGAAGTGGTGTTGGTCATCACTGTTATCGCCCTATTAGTCGTGCTGTCTATTCATGGCTACGGCTTTGTGTCTAAGGTGCTTCGAGGCAGCGAGCTTATCCTTTTAGGATTCATTATTTCTGCGCTTACAGCAGTGGCCAGGTTGTTGAAAGTTTCTTTTCATCCAATATATTTCAACTATCATGATGTCGCTCACTTGATGATGATGGTAGCGGCCTTTGTGATTTTAGCAGGTGTTAAACAAGCCGCCCATAAGGCCTAGATTTTCCATTTGTCAGCTTCATTACCTATCGCTTTTATTTTAATTTAGTCTCATATCCAGATACGAAAGTATCGTTCTGTTCTCCGAGTGATGCGTCTGTAAATCTGGGGTGTTTTTAATCGGACCCATTGTATGGGTAAAAAGAAAGGTAAGTGGCAGAGCAAGGAAGTTTTTGGTATTTCGAGGATGTAGATCTCTATAATGTCTTTTGTCCTCATAAGATTCCGGACATGGCGGATCGTCATGTTTTCGAGAAATACGATAAAGGAGATTACATTTTTATGCCAGATGAACCTAGTAAGCATGTCTACCTGGTTTCTGAGGGGCGGGTGAAAATTGGAAACTACACAGAAGAGGGTGAGGAGGTTGTAAGAGCTATTCTTGGCAGGGGTGAGATCTTCGGAGAGTTAGCAATTGCAGGTGAAGAAACTACCAAAGAATTTGCCAAAGCCATGGATCACAACACCGTGATTTGCCCCTTGACGGTGGATGACATGAAGATGTTGATGAAGGATAATAAGGAGTTAAGCTTTGCCATCATCAAGATTATCGGCTGGAAATTCCGGAAGGTAGAACGGCGAATTGAATCCATGGTCTTCAAAGACTCCAAGACCCGGGTACTTGAGTTCTTGATCGAAATGGGGGAGGAGAAAGGTGTCAGAGTGGGATATGAGATCATGATAAAAAACCATTACACCCATAAAGACATTTCGCGATTGACCGGAACCTCCAGACAGACGGTTACTACTGTATTTAATCAGTTGAGAGAAGACAATGTCATTGCATTTGATCGGAGAAGAATACTCATCCGAGATATGGACAAGTTGAAAGAGCTGAAGCTGGCAGAGGTAGATTGATCAGTCTTTGATAATTAACTTTTCCAGCAGATCGTAATTTTCTGATACAGGCTTTTTCTCAAAAAATCCAAATACGGCTGCACCTGAACCACTCATGGCGGCATATTGAGGTTGATCGTCCATTATACTTCTCAAAGCTTCCCCAATAGCAGGGTATTTGGATACTATTCCCAATTGAAAATCATTTAGCAAATCGCCTTGCCATCTTGCAATTGGATCTTTTAGAACCTCTTCAACGGATCGGGAAGGCTTCATAGGAGTGATGCTGGAATAAGCTTCTCTGGTGCTCACATGCACTCTAGGATATTTTATGCCTATCCAATGATCTGATAGGTCCAAAGCTATGTGAGTGAGTTCCGTTCCTCTGCCTGTTGCAATACTCGGTACATTTTTGATGAAAAAGGGACAATCACTTCCCAGTCGAGCAGCATAGTCTTCCAATTGTTCGATCGAGAGGCCCAGTTCGAAAAGGCTATTCAACAACTTCAGCATGAATGCCCCGTCTGCGGAACCACCACCCAATCCAGCTCCCATAGGGATTACTTTATGCAGATGGACATCTACATCTGGGATATCCAGATCTTCTTTCAGTAGCTTAACTGCTTTCAGGCAAAGGTTGTCTTCCGCTTTGCCAGCAATCTTAAGACCTGTTTGTGTAAACCGCGTTTTGTCTGATGGCACTGCTTCCAATGCGTCGTGCCAGGGAATAGGATATAGGCAGGACTCAATATCGTGATAGCCATCGTTTCGCTTGGCGACAATATTGAGCCCTAGATTGATCTTTGCGTTTGGAAAGACCAGCATCAAAAACTACTTGGATAGTTCTCCTACAATCTCTTCTGTGATACCAGAAGCTGAGAACCCTCCGTCGTGCATTAGATTCTGCATGGTTACCATTCTGGTTAGATCGGAGAACATGGCCACGCAGTAGTCTGCACAACTATCAGCGTCTGCATTACCCAGAGGCGACATTTTATCCGCATAGTTGAAAAATACGTCAAAGCCAGGTACACCACTTCCGGCAGTGGTCATAGTAGGTGACTGGGAGATGGTATTGACCCTTACGTTTTTGTTTTTAGCAAACCTGTAGCCGTAGCTTCTCGCGATTGATTCCAGCATCGCCTTGGCTTGCGCCATATCCGCGTAATCAGGGAAGGTTCTCTGCGCGGCGATGTATGATAGACCCAAAATCGACCCCCAATCGTTCATGATATCCATTTTCTCAGCTACTTGCATCATTTTATGGAAAGAGACCGCCGAAACATCCAGGGTCTTCATGTACCAGTCATAGTTCAAATCACCATATTCACGCTTCTTCCTCACATTTGGACTCATACCGATGGCATGGAGGATAAAGTCGATTTTTCCACCCAATACCTCAGTGGATTTGGTGTATAGGTTTTCAATATCCTCAACAGAGGTGGCGTCTGCCGGAATCACTTCAGTCTCACATTTGGTTGCAAGCTCATTGATTGCACCCATACGCATAGCGATAGGAGCATTGGTTAATGTGAATTTTGCACCCTGCTCAAAAGCCTTTTCGGCCACTTTCCAGGCAATGGAGTTCTCATCAAGCGCTCCAGAAATTATTCCTCTTTTTCCTTTGAGTAAGTTGTAAGACATACGAGTATTGATTTTTTCGGAGGCCAAAAATAGCATAGTCTTTACTCTTTTCTGTTCATTTGGAGAGAACAGGTAGCGCCAGCCTCCAATGATATTCGGGCTGTCCGCTTGAGGCTATGGCACTACCCACCATCCCGCCTGCCTGCCGGCAGAGGCAGGTCTATTTGGTCGGGGGATATTCTTCGAGCCGATGGGAACAAATACCTAGATTACGATGTAGTTAGGTCATTGAGTTTAGAATTATGGAAAACTGTGAAGATGGAGTCTGCTCACCTGCCCCTTTAGACGGAGGAAACGCACAAAGGGAGAATTCAGACAAAGAAGTCATTTATGTAGGAGACCCTATGTGCTCCTGGTGCTGGGGTATTTCTGAACATTTGAAAGACCTACAACAGTACCTGAAAGATGAAGGTATCAACTATAATATCATTGTTGGAGGATTACGTCCCGGCGGTGGAGATGAGTGGAATCAGCAAATGAAAGATTTCTTACAACACCATTGGCATGAAGTAAACAGCCGATCAGGGCAGCAATTCGGCACCAGATTATTTGAACTCGATGAATTCGATTACGACACTGAACCCTCTTGCAGGGCTGTAGTCACAGCCAAGCACTTTCTTGACATGACAGGAGTGAGCAGGTTCTTCGAGGAGGTACAACGTAAGTTTTATGTTGAAAACGAAGACCCTAAGCAGGTCGATTTTTACCAGGAAATATGCGAGAACCTAGCGATTGAATTTGGCTATTTCAAAAGACTTTTCGAATCAACGGATACCGCTAAAGCCACAAGAGGTGAATTCGTAATGAATCGTCAATGGGGCGTGACCGGGTATCCTACAGTACTACTCAAGGACAAAGATCAATTACACATGATCGCCCATGGTTATGCGGAATTCGAAACAATGAAAGGCAATATCGAAAAAGTGATGGCGTTTTGATTTAAAAATTCCAACTGTGTCACAACCTAGATTAATTCTCTGTTCTGTCTTGTTTGTAACTACTATTATGGCTTTCGGTCAGGATGTTGCTTTGCGTAGCTCCTATGAAAGCAGTGTGGTGTACTGGAAAAATAATAAGCTTATCCAAAATGGTAAGAAATTTAAATTGAAGGACTTCAAGTCGGAGTTGCAGCGATTTCCTGATCCTATGAGAGAGTACAATGCCTATAAAAAACAAATGAATCAAGGCTGGCTATTTTACGGATTGGCACTTGCATCTGCAACTAGCGGACTTTTAGTTGAAAATCAGGTCTACCGATGTATCTCCGGCGGAGTAGCCTTAGGATTATTAATCCCGACCATTGTCAAACTTTCAAAAGGATCAAATCATCTCAGTAAGTCTCTTTGGTATTACAATCGAGATATTTTGTTGGATAGTAATTAAGGCCGGACTTAGTTCAGCGTTACTGTATTCTCCAACTCCTCCAATACTATCACTTCCGCTTCTTCTGGCGCCTTAAGCTCAATCGTCCATTCCTTAGTTTGATCGATTTGATAAGTAACAGCACCATTGCTTTTTGTTACAGATACTGATATGGAATTATCTCCCACTTTCACTTTCGATATAGCGGCCTTATCCCAGGAAGAGGGAATCATTGGAGCTATCTGGATCTTCTTATTGGGAGCATCTGGCGTAATCCCGAAAAACTGTCGGACGATTGGAAAAGCCAGCGCATATAGGTTCCAGGCTTGTGCCATCATTCCATAATCCGGACTCACTTCATAAGTACTGCCAGGTAGGGCATAGCTAAAAGAGTTGGTGAGTTGCTCTAGGTATACCAAAGCTTCATCAGGATTACCATAGTTATTTTCGGATATAGCTTGGACACCTGTTGGTAGGGTCATCACCGCTCCAACATAGCTAAAGACTTCCCACTTAGTAGAAGCACCTTTTGATTCATCTCTATCCAGCCCTGTCACATATGCACCATACTTACTTCGGTATTTTCTTCCCTTTATCAAAGCCTTTTGTGCTTTCTGAGGATCAGCAATAGCCATTTCCATGGGTGTATTGACCACCCAGTTGTGGTACACTACCTGGCTTTGTACAGAACCATCTTGTGCTGCTACAGCTGATCTTGTATTCTTCAGTTCTTCAACAGCCCAAGGTTTGTCAATGGTATCGGATCTGATAATAGCTGCATCTATCAATTCAAGCGTTTTCTTTTTATTCGCCCTGAAATCAGCATAGGAACTGGCGCTTTCTGACCACCATTCGGAATTTATTTTGTCTTTCAGCTCAGTGGCTATTGCTGAATATTTCTCGGCAGTTTCTGAATCTTCCATAACTGCGGCCATTGTACTTAAAGCCGCAGCTCCCTGCTGGGTGTATACTGCCACGTCTACCATTTCAGTGTGCAAACCTGGGATTTCCATCATGCCAGGCCCATCAGCGTACATGTTGTTATCATGGTCCTGCCCAAGTATCCATAGCATTCCGTTTTTGGCTAGGTCATAGTGCTTTTGTAAGAAATCCTTATTTCCTGTCCACTGATAGACTTCCCAAAGCAAAAAGACGAAGTGAGGAGTCTCATTCAAATTGCCGGGGTTGAATACCACGCCGTTGGTAGAGGCCTCGTGAATGATCTGTCCAGAGTTTCCATTCTCCTGCAAAGACAGCTTCGCGATGAGATCAATGGTGGCGTAAACTTCCTCGTGCTGGCCAGTAGCCAGCAATCCTTGCATGGAGTAGCAATTGTCGGCTCCAAACCACCAAGGATAATCTGCCATGCCGGCTGAAAGACCTCTGCCGATAGTGTCAACATCACGGATCAACCAGTCTGTATTGTACTTTGTCCATTCGTACATTTTTTTCAATTCCTCACTAGGAATATCGATTTGAGAGTGTTCTTCCAGATTTTTATATCTGGCGATCTTCTCTTGCAGAGAATTTTCAGGATTGTCTTGGAGTTTCTGATAGGTCCTAAGTGCTTTCTCTTCAGATTCATAGGATCCTGCGATAAAGAATTGAATGGTTTCAGTTTTACCAGGATTGATCGAGAGTGTATGGCTAATGGAACTTTCTTTAGTTGAAGTTTTGTCGTTATTACTCCCGACTATAGCATACCATGGATTCTTTTCATCAGTTGCTACAAAATATCCGTTTGAATTCCATTCCAGTTTGTCTTCCCCATCTTCGATTCCAAGTCTTTCTGAAATCCAAACAGGACTCAGGTCAACTATAGGCTTAAAGAAGAGCGATAAAGACGCTTCTGACGCGCCCTTGTTCCTGATACTCAATTCGATGATGGTGCCTTCTATTTGGTCAGGAACGAATTGAAGACGTTCAACTTCTAGGCCTAAGAGTTCATTATTGAAACTCAGTACGTTTCCTGTGGGATAATTGGTGAATTGGCTGGCATTGCTTAGTTCCCAGGCCTGACCACCTGATTCGATTGATATTTCGAATCCATCTAATAGCTTGATGGGATGATTCCAAACTCCTCCCATCTCCCCGGCGACATGCCATCCATGATCAGGGAATGTTCCATTTTGATGCCCTACAACATACAGTCTATCTCCGGCTGTCACGTAAGGACTGTTGAGGTACTCTTTTTTTCCTTCCAATCCTTCTGTTGCAGACAGGATGTCCAATAGGGAGTTTTCTTTAGTCTCTGGTGCTTGACAATATACAAGTCCAACTAACAGTAGTAGGTAGCAAAATCTTCTCATCAAATTGAATTTGGGTCTTGGAAAAATAATAGAAAAAGGCCTTTAATGCTTGAAAGTGTAGCCAGATTGAGAGATGAACTTACTTGGATCTACAATTTTCCATTCAGTTTGATCTTGTTGAAATCCCGGAGGCTCCAATTGCGCCTTCTTTGCTTCTGACGAGTAGAAATCAATACGAGTAGGGTGATCTGGTGAACAAATATTAAATACTTCATTTTGTAGTTCTTTGACCAGAATGGCCTCGATAGCCCCTATGCAATCATCAAGGTGAATCATATTGACTGGATTCAATCCGCCAGGAATATTCTCTTTGCCTTTGAAAAACCTGGCTGGTTCTCTTTTAGGGCCATATAAACCAGCAAATCGGATGACGGTATGGGTAAAAGAGTTCTCCTTGCTCCATACTTCTTCAGCGGCTTTTAATATGACTCCTCCTCTAGAGGTTGCCGATGAGCTTGCATCAGATTCGGTCACCTCTCTTTTCAGGTTTGGGTAGATCCCTGTAGAACTGACGTACAATACCCATTTCATTTTCCCTTTGGAAACATGCTGCTTCAGTTCATTGAGCATTTCTAAATGACTTATTTGACCATTTCTTGGTGGAATATTTAATAGAAGTACATCACTATTGAAAAAGCTCGAATCAAGATTCTCTAGATTCTCTAGATCTATATTAAATGGCTTAATGTTTGCTTTATCCAGATCCAGAAGACGACTTTCATTTCGTGAGCTCCCCTTCACTTCCCAACCGGATTTTTGTAGGTGCTGGGCCACAGGGAACCCTAACCATCCACAGCCGAGGATACTAATGCTTTTCATATTTCAGTTTGTATAAAACAATGAAATGAACAACAATGATTGGTATGGGGATTAGCAAGACCGTTTCCCAACCAAACTTGAAAATAAACCAGCCTGCGGATAGGGAAGCCATCGCCTGAACTCCAAAAACCATGAAATCATTGATGGATTGTACCTGAAACTTCTCTTCGGGACTATGAGACTGAGGTAGAAGAGAGGTGCCAGCGATGAAAAGGAAGTTCCACCCGACTCCAAGTAAGACTAGTGATATCCAATAATTGAAAACATCATGTCCGATGAATCCTAATCCTATACATATCAGGTAGCACAACAATCCGCCACCCATTGTTTTCTTCAAGCCAATCCGGTTGATGATCGCCGGTGTGATCAAAGACGGGAGAAACATGGCCACAATATGACTTTGTATAACCCACTTTGTTTCACTTAAACTATGCCCATCCATCATGTGCATACTGACAGGAGTAGAGGTCATTACAAAGGTCATAATAGAGTACCCGACCACAGAACTCAATAGGGCTATAAGGAATACATTTCTACCGAAAATATTTTTGATTGAGGCTTTCTGGCCTTTACGTGCAGAACTAGTAACCTGCGGTTGTTGGTAGAGTTGGATAATGATCACCCCAATTGCAAAAAGTCCACCTAGTAGTGCAAAAGAACCACTATAAGGAGATTTTAATAGGTCTTTTCCAGCCAATGCCACCTCCGGACCCAGAAAGGCTGCAATGATACCGCCCAGAAGGACGGTGGAAGCCGCCTTTGGAATTTGATCCGCTTCAACACTTTCCATGGCAGCAAATCGAAATTGCATCACGGTAGCACTAGTAAATCCGAAGAGGAATGTAGCGAATGAGAACAAGTAGAATGAGGAGTTAGTGATAGATATGGTGGCCAAACCAGCTATGCCAATCGAGAAAAGGAGTGATATTGAAAATGTTCTTTTTCGGCCTATTCGCTGCATGAAGAACCCCAGGGGTAAAGTGGAGAGCGCAGTTCCTACCACAGCAGATGCCACCGGTAACGTACTCAATTCTTTTGTTGGGGCCAACTCAGCTCCGACCAGTCCTCCAGCAAAAACAATCACGGAGTTGACGCACATGACTAGTGCCTGAGCTGCCGTTAATACCCATACATTTTTATGAAGTTTAGATTTACTCATAAGAAGAACCAGTAATCGCTCACTGGTAACTTATTCCATATTTTCAATTGATCCACAATGGAGTCTTTTGCTCCGGGTGAACTAACCACGATCATGATTTGCGGGTTCCCAATTTTAGGAATGTATTTAAAATCCTGCATGACCACTCCATAGATGTCCTTTCCGATTTTGCCAGGGCTGTCACAAACCCAATGGAAGCTCTGATGATGCTCCTGAAGGATTTTGGCCATGTCTTTACCATTCTTGCCTGCCCCCCAAAGCACTAATGGACGGTCCTTGTCCCTATCTAGCTTTAGGAAGTATTTAATCTTTAAACCAAAATAGCGGTTGTCTTTGTACTCTTCCCAAGTCCTTGAAATTCTATTTGTGCGGTCTCGCCAGTAGTGAAGGATTTTATCAATTCCGACAACCTTCAGACCATCCTGATAAAATCGAAAAGTCAGATCATAATCCTCCGGATAGACAACCGGGTTGAAAGCATCAACTCGATCAAAATCTTCTTTATGGATTATCCAGCAATGCGAGGGAATTACACATTCCTTATATATTTCCTGGTAGTGGAGGCTGTTTTTTGCTACCTCATTGAGCCATTGATCATATCGCAGAAATCCTGCACCTACTTCACCATTTTCGACAAAGTGCTGAGTGCCGCCTGCAATCACATAGCCCTTTCCGAATTCATTCCATTTCTCTACTAGTACTTCCAGCTTATCATGTGGCATTCTGTCATCAGAGTCCATACGATTGATAAGGTCTCCTTTAGCAAATTGATAACCATGTTTTAGTGTAGGGATCAATCTTGGATGCGGGCTTTCAAAAACCCGGATTCTTTTATCATCAGATGAATACTTTTCCAGGATTTTCAAAGTGTCATCTGTGGAATGATCACTTATGGCGATAAGCTCCCAGTTTTCGTAGGTCTGAGCTACGATGGAATCAAGACATTCAGGCAAGTATTCGGCCGTGTTCTTAGCGGCCATGATAATAGAGACTAGAGGTTTACTCACGCCTCGAAATTAGATTACTTCTCCGGCTTGTTTGATTTTTTTACCTGCCAGATTGCCCAGACCGTCATAGCTGGCGTATTTGAATAGATCATGTAGTGTTGGATAGTTAAATACAGTACCTATCACATAGTCCAGTGTTTTTTCGTTTCTCACCAGGGACATTCCATAGTGTATTAACTCAGTAGCATTATGTCCCATAATATGCACTCCTATGACCACCTTGTCTTCTTTTCGAAAGATAAGTTTCAGGAAACCATTGTCTTCATAGCCCATGATACGTCCTCTGGCTACATCTCTGTAATAACTATGTCCGGTGCCATAAGAGATACCTTGTTCCGCGGCTTGCTCTTCAGTCAAGCCTATCATTGATACCTCTGGAACAGTATAAATTCCGTATGGAAAGACATCCGCCAAAGAAGCCAGATCTTTGGTATCAAACATATGCGTAATGGCAATTCTTCCTTGCTCCATACTAGTGCTGGCTAATGCTGGGAAACCAATGACATCACCTACAGCAAAGACATTTGGGATGTTAGTTCTGAAGTTCTCGTCCACAAGAATTGTTTCTCTTTTCCCTGTTTCGATACCAGCATTTTTACATTCAAGCCCTTTGATGTTTCCACTTCTACCAGCAGCAAAAAGAAACATATCGACTTTGAGAGTTTCTCCTGATTTTAACGCCAACCTCAATGGTTCATTTTCATCTTCAGGTACCTCAAACCCCTCAATGGAATTGTTGAACAATATCTCGATATCATTCTTCTTCATCTGAGCTACCAGGGCTTCAGAAATTTCTTTATCAAGGAAACCAAGTATCTTATCCCTGTCATTCACAATAAAAGTCTTGACCCCCATAGCACCGAAGATGGTCGCATATTCACATCCTATAACTCCAGCCCCCAACACACAGATTGACTTTGGAAATGATTTTATATCTAAAATGGTGTCAGAATCATGAACCCGCTTTCCATCGAACGGAATATGATCGGGCTGATATGGATACGAACCGGTTGCGACTAGTATGAATTCACCCCGTATGGTTTGTTCGATAGGGCCATCAATTTTGACATGATGATCATCAATAAAACTGGCGTTGCCATTGAATACTTCGATTCCATGCCTTTCAAGATTGTTTTTAATGATCCGGTGCATGTCTTTCGTGACCACATTTTTTCGGTACATAAAGTCCTGCACCCCTGCTTCTCTTCCTAGGGCTCTGTCTATTCCAAATACGCCTTTTTGGTAGACTCCAGAAAGGTAAAGCGCGGTTTCTTTCAAGGTCTTGGAAGGCAAAGTGCCAGTTTGTACGCCTGCTCCGCCATAACTGACTTCTTTTTCAATCAAGGCCACGCTTTTGCCAAAATACGCTGCTTTTGCGGCTGCCTTTTCACCGGCTGGTCCGGAACCAATAACGACAAGATCAAATGACTTCATCTGAGGGTTTTCTTTTCAAGATAATCGATTCTTTCCGAAAATTTTGAGGATAGGATTGATGCCTTATACGACTTATGATTTAGGTATTATTAGGATAAGATAGGTGGTTTAGATAAATTCAAAACGTGGAGGTATTCACCATTCTGTTTATTGGGCATTGGGTAGGAGACTTTGTGCTTCAGTCCAGTAATATGGCTTTGAAAAAGAGCCACAGCCTTAAATGGCTCTCTATACATATTGCTACCTACACAGCAGTATTCTTTATTTTTAGTGTTGTTGCTATTGGATTCGGGCTAGGTTGGAAATTCGCCCTTGTGAATGGGGTTATTCACTTTTTTGTGGATCTCGTTACTTCTAAAGTAGTTGCTAAGTACTCCGATAGGCCAAGAGTTTATTACCCTCTCATTGGCTTTGACCAGCTACTACACATTTTGAGTATTATTTGGACTTTTGAATACTTGAATATCTACACTTAGTCTGCTAGTATTTCAACAGTACTCTTAGGTGTGTTGTGCTTGATGAATTCTTTGACTGACACGTCCTTGAAGGACTGAAAAGCACTTTCAAATTCGGGCAATGTCTTAAACCCAGAGCGTTTTGCCAGCTTCTCAATATCGTCTTTGACATAACTCATACCCAGCATCTCTTTGGCAGCTGACTCTACTCGGTATCCATTTACGAAATCGGAAAAACCAGTGCCCATTTCCTGATGAAGAACGTAATGCAGGGTCTCTTTTTTCGCGCCGATACATCCCGAAAGTTTCGTGAGGGATATATCACTATCTAGATACAGTTTTTCCTCACTCATCTTATGCTTTAGGCTCTTTATGCATTCTGATATCAGGTCAGACGAACTGATATCCAAGTGACTTTTTGCCTTTGATTTGAATGTTAAGGTGGGTGCATCGAAAACCCATTTGATAGCCACCCAATAGACTATTAGGGTCAATGGAGCATATATAAAATAGTATCTTAGTCCGAACTCCTCGATGAGCATTTGAAAAGGGGATACTTTGATCACCAAAATAGGCAGCCACATGGCGAATTGGAATATGAGGAAGAAATTCAAAAAGTGTTTGATCCAATTTGCTCTTGGAGATCCTTTGTGCCTATGATAAACTCCAAGGGCCAATACCAGATAGGTTGTCGTGATTAGCCAGAGCCCAAGATCTGCATGTTTCTCAATGAATGCATTTGTGGCACTCAAAGAAGAGAATAAATTTGACGAAAAGGAATTCTTGAAATAATTCTCCATCACTAACAAGAGGCTGGGAAATAGACTCCATGCAGCGAAAAGGAAATGCTTCCACTCTTTTTTTGTGAATTCGTAATCATAATCAAGGTTGAGCTTGACAAATAGATACACAACAGGGCCGATAAGGGCGAAGTTGTAAAATGGAAAGTACTTGTTGAGCCAGTATAAAATAATGGAGGCGTTCTTGATGTTGGAGTTGTCCAAAAACAATCCCAGACAAGCCAGGGCGAAAATGTAGAAAAGACCAGCCATCAATTGATTTGATCTGGGTCTTCTACTTTCCTTTCTCAGTATGATTGATCCAAGTACAAAAGCTTGAAAAGCGCCAAAAAGGATGATGATATTTAAAATACTGATTTGCACCGTCAGTCTTTATATCCAACAAACGCAAGGTAGTAGTTTTTAGTACTTGAATCGGTTTGTATTGCTTATCATTCCATGAATGGTGCTGATAAATACGAATTTCATAAAAAAATGAAGTTATTTTCCTTTTCTTCCATCAATCCAATTGAATGCATTCTTAAAAGGAATCATCCACGGACTGACTTCATGCTCTGTTTTATCATTATAGTGAGCCCAATTCCAAGGGAAAAGAGATCGTTCGAGGTGCGGCATAATGGCCAAGTGTCTTCCATCGTCACTAGCCAATGCAGCAGCTGAGAAGTCACTTCCGTTCGGGTTGCCGGGTAGTTGATCGTAAGTATACTTTACAGGAATATTGAAGTCTGTTTCATTGCCTCTTATTTCAAACTTACCTTCACCATGAGCTAGCCATATTCCTAGCTGACTCCCCGTCATATTCTCTAGCATAACGGTGTTATTCTCATGGATAGTCACACCTACAAATCCACATTCAAATTTTCCGGTTTTGTTATGCAGCATTTTAGGATGTGATTGGTTCGAAGGATAGATAACCTCCAATTCCATCATTAGTTGGCAGCCATTGCAAACACCCAGACTCAAAGTATCCTTCCTGTTGTAAAAGTCTTTTAAAGCTTTATTTGCTTTTTCATTGTACAAAAAAGAGCCTGCCCATCCTTTTGCAGAGCCCAATACATCGGAATTAGAAAATCCTCCTACGAATACAATCATTGACACATCGCTAAGGTCTTCTCTTCCTGATATAAGATCCGTCATATGGACATCCTTTACATCAAATCCAGCCAGGAATAAAGCGTAGGCCATTTCGCGATCGCTATTAACTCCTTTTTCTCGGATGATGGCCGCTTTGACACCAGATCTTTCAGTTCGCTCGGGATCTAATCCCAAGCTTTTGTAGGTGCCTTGAAAATTAGCTGGATATGAATAGGAAAGGCTATGCTGTCTGTAATTGTCAAACCTCTCTTTTGCAACCGTCTGATTGCTTTGCTCAACATCCATCAAAAGGCTAGTCTGCATCCATGTGTCTCTAAGTTGGTCAATGTCCAAACTCAGTTCATGATCGCCTAGATTAATTTTCAGATTCCGGGATACAGAAGGTTTTCCGATTATAGTCGCCTTTGTTTCTAGCCGGTCGATGGTTGAAGAATCGAATCCATCTTTCAATTGTAGAACGACTCCCGGGCTTTCTGAAAATAAAATTTCTGATGCTGCGGCTTCAAACAGTCTAAGGTCTATCTCCATTCCTCCCTCTTTATTGGGGAAATTCATTTCCAAAAGGGTGGTGATCAGACCTCCTGAACCTACGTCGTGTCCAGACAAAACGGATCCTGATCTTATCAATTCCTGTGTTACTTCAAAAGCCGATTTGACAATGGTAGCGTTGGTGTCAGGGACGGTAGTGCCTGGGGAACCAAGTACTTGTGATAAGGCGCTTCCTCCAAGGGAGAATCCCGGTTTGCCAAAAGGAATGTAGATCAGAATGGAATCGGACGCTTGATATTTGAGGTCCGGGCTTATTACTTTTCGAATGTCTCCAGTTTCTCCAACCGAACTGATAATGACAGTGCCGGGCGATTGTACTTCTTTGCCATCCGGATATCGTTGCGTCATTGAAAGGGAATCCTTTCCAGTTGGAATATTGATGCCAAGTGCTATTGAAAATTCGCTCATGGCCTCTACCGCGGCGTAAAGTCTTGCATTCTCTCCTTCTTTCTTGGCCGGCCACATCCAATTGGCACTTAGCGATACTCCTGTGAGTCCATGGGTGAGAGGTGCAAAAACCAAATTTGTCAATGCTTCGGTGATAGATAGTCTTGATCCAGCGCCTGCATCTACCAAGGCGGAGATAGGGGAGTGGCCAATACTGGTAGCGACACCATGTAGGTTTTTATAATCCAATGCCATTACACCCAGGTTATTTAGCGGCAACTGGATTTCACCAATGGTTTGCTGCAAGGCTACCTTTCCTGTTACGCACCTGTCTACCTTGTTAGTAAGCCAATCCTTACACGCCACAGACTCCAATTTCAGGACTGCCGATAAGTACTCCTCTATTCGTTCATTTTGAGGTTTAAGCGCATTAAAAATTCTTTTGGTGGACTTGTCGGTCAATACGGTTTTAGGAGAAGAACCAAATAGGTGATCCAACTCAAGCTGGAAAGCGTCCCCTTCACCATCAAATACTAATTGCTGATCGTCAGTTGTTGACCCCACGTCATATAAAGGAGCTCTTTCTCGCTTGGCTACATCCTCAAGGTATTTCAAATCATCACCTCCGATGACTAATCCCATTCTTTCCTGGGACTCGTTGCTAAGCACTTCTTTTGAGGAGAGCGTTTCATCCCCAACGGGAAGTTTGTCAATATCGATTTTACCACCCGTTTCCTCGACTAATTCTGAAAGACAGTTTAGATGACCTCCAGCGCCGTGATCGTGAATGGAAATGATGGGGTTATTGCTTAGTTCGGTCATCGCACGAACGACATTGGCTACTCGCTTCTGCATTTCAGGGTTGGATCTTTGAACAGCATTTAGTTCAATAGCATTCTCGAATTCTCCTGTATTCACAGAAGAAACAGCTCCTCCTCCCATTCCAATTCGGTAATTGTCACCACCCATGACTACTACTTTCTTACCTGCGGTGACGGGTTGCTTGAGGCTGTCAGATTTCTTCGCAAAACCAATTCCGCCAGCCAACATGATCACTTTGTCAAAACCAATTACCTCTTCATGATTTTTCGTTTCAAACGAAAGGATGCTACCTGCAATAAGTGGTTGGCCAAATTTATTCCCAAAGTCGCTGGCTCCGTTGGAGGCCTTTATTAAAATGTCTTTTGGGCTTTGATAAAGCCATGGTCTGGCTTCAGTATGTTCTTCAAATTGCCTCGAACTATCTAATCGGGGATAAGAAGTCATATAGACTGCCGTTCCTGCCAGGGGAATGCTTCCCTGACCACCCGCCAGTCTATCCCTTATCTCCCCGCCAGATCCAGTAGCCGCGCCATTGAATGGTTCTACGGTAGTAGGGAAGTTATGCGTTTCAGCCTTGAGCGATAAAACAGAGTCAAATTCTTTTCTTTCGAAGTAGTCAGGGCGGTCTTGACAGGTAGGGGCAAATTGCTCAGCCTTTGGTCCCTCAATGAAAGCGACATTATCCTTATAGGCAGATACAATTAAGTTTGGATGAGCTTTGGAGGTCTCCTTTATCAAAGCAAACAGTGTTTTTTTCTTAACCTCATCATCGATGATGAATTCCCCATTAAAAATCTTATGCCTACAGTGCTCTGAGTTAATTTGTGAAAAGCCAAATACTTCTGAATCCGTCAAAGACCTTCCAATTTTTTTAGAAACCTCCTCCAGATACCCTACTTCCTCTTCGGAAAGCGCTAGCCCTTCTTCTTCGCTGTACTTTGCTATGTCTGATAGCTGAATAACCTCTTCTTTGGTCCGGTCTATGGTGAAGACATTCTGGTCGACATTAGAATACTTTCTTTTTAACATCGGGTCGAAACTTTCTTCTTCATTGACTTTCTTGAATAACTCTATTCTTTTGATGTAATCGACTCCTGCGTTTAGGAAAATTTCAACTGCATTTGTGGACCAGGGTGTGATCATTTCCTTTCTGGGTCCTATGAAAGTTCCTGAAAGTGCTAAATCATCCTTCTTCTTTGCCCCTGAAAGGAGCCATTCAAATCTTTCAAGATGATCTTCCTGGATCTCTTTAGTACAGTCGATAACAAAGAACTCATTGTGCGATTTTGTGAAGAAGTAGATCATTTACAGAGCTGAAAAATAAACCGCAAAAGTAGCATATCTACTTTACTGAAAATGCCTTGAAAAGGCTTCTTCTATTACTTCATGATGCCGCTTTTCTAATATTTGGATATTGATGTTTTTTAAAGGTCCAATGGTCTTCAGAACTTCCTTAGGGGGAATGATATAATCTTGAGATCCTAAGTAGAAATTGATCGAAATATCTTCAATATCCAGACTTTGAGTTAGTTCTTTTTTCGATAGATACAAGCGCTTGAAATAAGTCCATGTACGGTATACGCGCACTCTGTTTTCCCGATCTCTCAATTCTCTTTCACTGAACTTGATTAATGATTTATTGATAAGATTTCTTTTAGCGGCGAAGGACAAAAAAGTATCAAAGGCCGTAGGGTGAAACATAAGAAATTTGAAGACCCACCTAAGATTCACAGCTGCTTTATAGTAAGGGGAGTGATAGAAACCATCTGGAGCCATCAATATGACACTTCCTATTCTATCGGGAAAGTTCTTAAGTACTTGTAATGCGAACCTTCCACCTAGACTGTAAGCACCAATATCAAATCTTTTGATTTCCTCTTTCTGCAGAAAAAGTTGAATGATATCAATCCACTCTTGAGGTTTCATCAGAGAATCCGACCGATCACTCTTGCCATGATAAAAGAGGTCGAACGAATAGACTGTGTATCTATCCAGAATGTAGTTGAGGCTGCTGTCAAAAGCACTGTGGTCTTGACCAAAACCATGAAATAGTAGTAGGACCTTTTTACCGGTACCGTATCGGAAATAATGCAATCGGCTTAATTCTAAGCTAACATGTCCTTCACTTTCAATCGATTGCATAAAAATCTTTGAATTTTTCTGGCCTAAACTAAAACCAATATTCAACAGAAACGTTGGGTATCTCGGAAACTTTAATAACTCCCAAAGTTTCCAAAGGTTAATGGACAAGTTAGATTTAGAGGTAAGGAATAGAATCTTAGTCAATTCAATGGCACTCTTCAATAAGTTTGGAGTGCGCAGTGTGACTATGGACGATGTGGCTAGGGAAGTCAGCATGTCTAAAAAAACGCTTTATCAGTACTTTACTAATAAGGATGGATTGGTGACAGCAGTTGCCAAATTTCACATGGAAATTGAGCGTGAAGAGTTTTCTGGTATAGCAGAAAACTCAAAAAATGCGATTGATGAGCTATATCAAATAGCTCAATGCATGCGACGCAACATCCAGGATATGAACCCGAGTCTGCTCTACGATCTTCAAAAGTTTCATCATGAAGCATGGCAGGAGTATCTGAAATTCAAAAATGATTTCGTCAGAGGAAACCTGGTGGATAATATCACAAGAGGGAAACGTGAGGGGTTTTATCGTGATGATCTCAATGCTGCCATCTTATCAAAGTTTAGGGTAGAGCAGGTACAAATGATTTTTGATAGCAAAGTATTTCCCACTGAGGAGTTCGAATTTCTTGAGGTGCAGATGCACCTATTTGAGCATTTCGTCTACGGATTGCTGTCGGAAAAAGGAAGAAAAGTATACCAGGAATATTCAAAAATAGAAGTCAAAACGTCACTCACATGAGAGGAACCGTCATAACAATTTTGACATTGTTTATATCTTCTTTGGCCGTTGGTCAAGAGGGTCCAAGGTCTATGAGCCTTGAAGAATGTATTGTATATGCATTGGAAAATAACGAGCAACTAAAAATTGCTAAGCTAGAGAACGACATAGCCGAAACGCAGGTAAACGAGGTGCTTGCAAGTGGTTTGCCGCAAATAAATGGATCTGTTGGAATAACAAGGAACTTTACTGTACAGGTGACGCCTATCCCTGATTTTATTTCTCCTTCTGTCTATCAGATTTTGGTGAATGAAAATCTGGTAAACGAAGGTCCTGGAGAATTCGGAACTTTCCCAGCGGCATTCGGAACCGATTGGAATGGTCAAGCAGGGCTATCAGTGAGACAGCTGATTTTTGATGGTTCTTTCTTTGTGGGCTTACAAGCAGCTAAAACCGTCAGGGAATTAAGTAAAAAGCAGGAGGTACAACAAGAAGTGGACATCATCGAGAATGTGTCCAAGGCCTATTACCTCGTGCTGGTGTCTGTGAAGAATCTGGAGTTTGTGGCCAGAAATTTTGCGACTATAGATACGCTATATAGAGAGACATCTGCTCTGTACGTGAATGGTTTCGCCGAGAAGATAGATGTATCAAGGCTTAAAATTCAGCACAATAACCTGAGAGCAAGCCTTGAAAATAATACTGAGCAACTAGTGACCTCTTACAACTTGTTAAAGTTCCAAATGGGTATGCCGCTCAATGAACGAATCAATTTGACTGATGAATTGTCTGATGAGCTTATTGCTTCTATAGAATCAGCTGATGAGGGTGATTATACAAACAGGCCTGAATATGATGTACTCCAGACGAACAAGAGTTTGCTAGCTCTGAACGTAAAGAACTTTAAGTCTCAATATGTCCCTAACCTATATGCCAATTACAATTTTGGCTGGACTTCAGGTACGAACACTTTTGGAGACTTGACTGATTTTGGTGATCAATGGTTTGAATACAGCAACCTTGGTTTGACCTTATCAATTCCAATTTTTGATGGTTTATACAAACGTGCCAATGTCCAAAGGAATAGAATCCAAATGGACCAAATTCAATTGAGTATTGATCAATTGGAAAACAACGTCAATCGGGAAATCATCGAAGCAAGAGTAAGTCTTGAAAACGCTAAAAGGAACATTGAAGCGCAGAAGGAGAATGTGGATTTAGCGGAAGAGGTGTATGAAGTGACAAGGATAAAATACCAGGAAGGTGTAGGATCCAACTTTGAAGTGGTGGAAGCCAATACAGACTTGAAAGAATCTCAAACTAACTATCTCAATGCCGTCTATGAAGGCATTACATCACAAATAGAACTAAAAAAAGCACTAGGAATACTTAACAAATAAGATCATGCGAAAGATCAACAGCACTTTACTACAGTCTATACAGATTTTAACACTAGCGGCTTTGGTTGTAAGCTGTGGTGGTAATGAAACTTCACTTAAGGCTTTGATTGATGAGGGTGACCTTACGGCAATCCGAGCTAAGAAAAAAGAACTGACCGATCAGCAGAAGGCTATCTTAAACGATATCAAGATGCTCGATTCTGTCATTATCGCTCAAAGCGATGACGTCAACTATCCTCTGATTACAGCTTTGAAAGTGGATAACAAAGATTTTGTCCATTTTATCGAACTTCAGGGAGATGTTACCACAAGGCAAAATGTACTTGTGTATCCTGAAGTAGCGGGCACATTATTCAAAATATATGTTGAGGAAGGCGATAGAGTAAAATCAGGACAGCTTCTGGCATCTGTAGATGATGGCGGTCTTAAGAATCAGCTTACTCAAATGAAGACGCAGTTGGCTCTAGCACAGACTACTTTCGAAAGACAGCAAAGATTATGGGATCAAAAGATTGGTTCTGAAATTCAGTTTTTGCAGGCTAAAACAAATTATGAAGCGCAGAAGGCTGCAGTTGATCAAATGCAGGACCAACTAAGTAAGTATTCTATTAGAGCTCCTTTCTCCGGAATAATTGATGATGTCATTAAGGATCAGGGTACCGTGGTAGCTCCAGGTCAAGGCTCAGAAGTATTCAGGATCGTGAACTTGTCTAACATGTTCATAGAAGTACCTGTGCCCGAAACTTACATAGCTACTATTAAGAAAGGCAAACAGGTGAAAGTAGAATTTCCAATATTGGGTGAGACAATCGATTCATATGTTAGGGAGACTGGAAACTTCATCAATCCTAACAACAGATCATTTGTAGCGGAGATACCAGTGTCAAACGAAAGTGGAAACGTAAAGCCAAACCTCACTGCTAAAGTGCATATCAATGACTACCGAAATGAATCAGCCATATTGATTCCTCAGAGTACGATATCTGAAAATGCGGAAGGTGAGCAGTATGCCTATGTAGTATCCAATATATCCAAGGACAACCTGGCTGTTGCGAAGAAAACAATTATTACGACAGGTAAGACTCAGGGTGATTTTGTGGAAGTGCTCTCAGGTATAGAGTCAGGTCAGAGTATTATCGTGGAAGGAGCGAGAAGTGTGAAGGAAGGCCAAACAGTTAAAATCTTAAAAGGCTAAAACCATGGCAGCCAAAGAAAGTAAAGTAGATAAGGAATTTAAGCCCTCATCATGGGCTATTAGAAACCCATCGGTGATCTATCTGATCATCGGATTGTTCTTGCTGATTGGCTTATCGGCATACAACGCAATGCCGAGAGAGGATTTTCCGGAGGTCAAAGAAACCAAGATATATGTGAGTACGCCGTTTCCAGGCAATACTGCTGAGGATATCGAGCGATTGATCACTGATCCTTTGGAGGAGGAACTGAAGAATGTCAGTAATGTGGTTGAGATATTGTCCACTTCTCAGGAGGATTATTCCATTATCACAGTAGAGTTTGATGAAACCATCACCGTCGAAGCGGCTAAGCAGAAGGTGAAGGATGAAGTGGATGCTAAAAAATCTGGTGAAGACTGGCCACTTTTCAATGGAGCAAAGGTGGAACCTAATGTTTTTGATTTGAAGCTCTCGGAGGAGCAACCTATTATGAACATCAATATTGCTGGTGATTATCCTGTGGATAGGTTGAAGGACTATGCAGAGTACTTGCAGGATGAAATAGAGGATCTTCCAGAGATTAAGTCGGCGGATATAAGAGGGGCGCAGGAAAGGGAAGTGGAAGTAGCGGTCGATATCTATAAAATGATGGCTGCTAAGGTGAATTTCAATGATGTGATCAATGGAATTAACAATGGTAATCAGACTATATCGGCAGGTAACCTAAAAGCGAGTGGCCAAAGAAGGACCATTAGAGTGCTTGGCGAGATTGAAGAGCCTAGCGAGCTGGAAAACTTTGTTGTTAAGTCCGAAGGTGGTGATCCTGTATATTTAAAGGATATCGCTACTGTTTCATTTGAGCCGGAAGATAAAACTACTTATGCCAGGGAGTTCGGTTCAAGTGTTGTAATGCTCGATGTAAAGAAGCGTTCTGGTAAAAACATGATCAATGCGGTCAATAGCATCAGGGCGATTGTGGCGGACTTGGAAGAGAATTACTTTCCAACGGACTTGAAGATTACTATTTCAAATGATGGATCTGAGAGGACACTTAACCAGGTTAGCGACTTAGTCAATAACATCATTTTCGGAATCATCTTAGTAGTGACAGTTTTGATGTTCTTTTTGGGATTCAGAAATGCACTTTTCGTTGGGTTTGCAATTCCAATGTCGATGTTCATGTCCTTTATGATCATCAACGCTATGGGCTACACACTCAATACCATGATCCTGTTTGGTCTGATTATGGGACTTGGGATGTTGGTTGATAATGGTATCGTGGTTGTGGAGAACGTCTACAGATTAATGGAGAAAGAAGGGATGTCTAGAATCGCTGCTGCAAAGCAGGGGATATCTGAAATTGCATTTCCCATTATGATCTCTACAGCGACTACAGTTGCTGCATTCGTTCCATTAGGGCTATGGCCAGGAGTAATGGGTCAGTTTATGATTTATTTCCCCATCACACTATCCGTAGTGCTGGGTTCTTCATTATTTGTGGCGATTTTCATGAACTCTATGCTGGTTTCACAATTGATGGAGACTGGAGAGAAGAATATTTCTATGAAAGCCCTTTGGAGGATTACAATCATCTTAGGAGGTATTGGAGTTTTAATCCTTGTCTTTGGCGGAAGCATCAGGGCTCTAGGTACGCTCATGGTGTTTACGGCTGTTATGTTCTGGTTATATAAGTTCGTTATCAAAGGATTGGCAACTGGGTTTCAAGAAAAGGTACTGACGAGACTTGAGAGATTTTACGAGAAGAGGATTACACATGCCATCAGAGGATCAAATGTGTTCTGGTACTTTGGAGTTACTTTCCTTATTCTAATCGGGACATTCATGGCATTCGGAGGCTCTCTTGGATCTGGTAGGACCAAGGTGGAATTCTTTCCTGACAATGTTCCTAACCAGATTATTGTATACATCGAATACCCGGAAGGCACTGCCATTGAAAAAACTAATCGCATCACAACTGAGATAGAAGAGCGTGTGTATGGAATTGTTCGGGATGAGTTATACATCGTAAATGATGCCAATATCTTGGTTGAATCGGCAGTTTCTCAAGTAGGAGAGGGTGCAGGCAACCCTTTCACTGATGGAGGTTCCTCAGCAGAAATGCCGCATAGAGGTAAGATCACAGCTTCCATGACCGAGTTCAAGTATCGCGAGGGCAGAGATTCTGAGAAACTAAGACAAAGGATTCAAGAAGCTTTGATTGGAATATATCCAGGAGTTTCGATTTCTGTAGAAAAGGATCCGATTGGACCACCGGCTGGCTATCCTATCAATATTGAGCTGGAGGGTAAAGACTATGATCAGTTGATCCAGACAGCTGAAAGAATGCGGAACTTCATCAACAGTAAAAATATTGCTGGAATTGAGGAGATAAAGATTGACGTAAACAAAGGTAAGCCTACCATGGAGGTGGCTGTTGATCGAGAAAAGGCAGGAGAGTTGGGTGTAGCTGTCGGTCAGGTTGGACAGCAACTACGCAGATCCCTTTTCGGCGAGAAAGCAGGAGTTTACAAGAAAGACGGTGAGGACTATGATATAAACGTCAGGTTCAACGAAGACTTGAGATACAACACAAGCGCTTTGTTCAATCAAAACATAAGCTTCAAGGACCAGAACAGTGGTAAAGTAAAAGAGGTGCCGATTTCTGCGGTAGCAAAGCAGAAGAATACCTCAGGGTTTAGTGCGATCAAGCATAAAGATACCAAAAGGGTGGTGACAGTATATTCTGGTCTGAAGCCCGGCTTTACAGATGCTGGAGCTATAGTCCGTGAAATTGAGTCAGCGATGGAAACCTATGAAGGTTTACCGAGAGGAGTTAAGATTGACTACACAGGTCAAATTGAGGAGCAGAACAAGCAGATGGCGTTCCTGATGGGGGCTTTCTTTACTGGTCTCGGCTTGATTGCTTTGCTGCTAGTATTCCAATTTGGAGGTATCTCCAAGCCTATTATCATCATGATCGCGATTTTCCTGAGTTTGATAGGAGTGTTTGGTGGCTTAATGATGACGGGATGGCCTTTCGTTATTATGATGACCATGATGGGTATTATTGCTTTGGCGGGTATAGTCGTTAATAATGGTGTTGTACTCTTAGACTATACTCAGATATTGATCGATAGAAGGAAAGAGGAATTGGGTATGGGCGAGAGAGAATATCTTTCTAAGGATGAAGTGCAACAGTTGACCATTCAAGGAGGTAAGGCCAGACTTAGACCTGTGCTGTTAACTGCTATTACGACAGTTCTTGGATTGATTCCATTGGCCATTGGGTTGAACATTGATTTCTTTTCGTTGTTTTCAAGCTTCGATGCGAATATTTATATAGGTGGCGATAATGTCATCTTCTGGGGACCACTGGCATGGACAGTGATTTTTGGATTGATTGTTGCTACCTTCCTTACATTGATTATTGTTCCGGTCTTGTTTACCATAACTTATCGAATCAAATACAGACTATTTGCTAAGAGGGGTGAGAGGGAAGCCGAGGCTGAAATGACAATTAGTAAAGCGGCTTAACCAGCCAGTTATAGGTTACTGATTTGAAGACCCCAGGAATTGGGGTCTTTTTCTTATGATCCTTTTTGAATTATGAGCAGAGTTTATTTTCTCTTGGCTTTTTTGTTGGTCTACTTTTTGGTTGATTTCTATGTATTCCAAATTGTACGACAGCTAACATCCGAATCATCATTGCTGACCAAAAGGGCGTGGCTGATGATCTATTGGGGCTTTTCTCTGGTAGCTTTTTTGGGAGTCATCTTTTACAATCAGCTAGACCCCATTGTTTTCAAGGGTCTTCGTCTATTCTTGATTTCGTTCTTCTTCACCAATTTGATAGCGAAACTCTTTGCAAGCTTGGTGTTGTTGGGAGATGACATCCGCCGTGGAGTGACCTGGATAGCGCAGTTTATAAGTTCTGACGATGGTAAAGTTTCCAATTCCAGATCGGACTTTGTGGCTAAAGCTGCCTTGATAACTGGAGCCGTTCCTCTGGCCACCATTAGCTTCGGAATTATTTCAGGGGCTCATGATTACAGGGTGAGAAGACGTACGATTTATTTCCCTAACCTGCCTAAGTCTTTCGATGGGATTAGAATTGGCCAATTATCAGATATCCATACTGGGAGTTTCTTTAACAAAGTTGCGGTTCAAGGTGGAGTGGATATGTTGAATCGGGAGAAAGCTGATTTAGTATGCTTTACTGGAGATTTAGTCAATAATCAGAGCAATGAGGCTAAGGAATACCTTGATGTATTTAAGAAAGTGAAAGGCGATCTCGGAGTTTTCTCTATTATGGGAAATCATGACTATGGTGATTATCGAGCATGGAATAGTCCAGAGGCCAAATTACAAGATGTCAAGAATTTGCATCAGATGCATGCTTACATGGGCTGGGACTTGCTGCTGAATGAGAATAGAAATATTAAAGTTGACGGAGAAGATATTGCCCTTCTAGGTAATGAAAACTGGGGAGCTGGTAGGTTTAGTAAATATGGAGACTTGAAAAAAACTTATGCTGGCACTGAGGAGACTCCTTTCAAAATATTGATGTCACATGATCCCAGTCACTGGGACGCTGAAATCAGGCAAGACTTTTCTGATATTGATTTGACCTTGGCTGGCCACACTCACGGGATGCAGTTCGGAGTGGAAATTGGAGGTTTTCGTTGGAGTCCTGCAAAATTTATCTACAAACAATGGGCCGACCTTTATCAGCAAGGAAGTCAGTATTTGTACGTCAATAGAGGTTTTGGATATATCGGCTATCCTGGAAGAATCGGTATTCTGCCAGAAATCACCATTCTAGAACTTAGAAAAGGAGTTGGTTAGTAGGGGGTAGGTCTTGCCAAGCGGTTATTATATCAGTTATAAATAGGTTGATTTATTATAGGTGATTAGGTAAAGGAAGGGCTGCTCGTGCCCTTCTTTTGTTTGTGCTCTGTTTAGGTTATTTTGGCCTTATGTCGCTCAAAAACAGAATCCAATCGACTCGTAACTTTTTGGAAGTTGATATCTGGAATGTCAAAATTTCGACACTTCCTAAGTGGACAGCATTTTGGTATCAACAGCTTCGCATTCTTCTTATTACCATTTCGGAATTCGGAAAAGACAGGGCTGTGGAAACGGCTTCGGCGTTGACCTATTTTTCTGCCCTTTCCTTTGTTCCTGTCTTAGCAATGGCTTTTGGTATTGCTCAGGGTTTTGGTCTGGAGAAGTTCTTAATAGAAGAGTTGAATAGATTTTTGGGTGGTAGTGGTCAATCTGGGGTTCTGGATCAGGCATTGAGTTTTGCTAAAAATATGCTCGCCACTGCCAATGGAGGAATAATTACGGGGATCAGTTTCGTCTTTTTGATGTACGCTGTTCTAAGACTCTTGAACAATATAGAAGTTTCTTTCAATCAGATTTGGCAGGCATCAAGTCGCTCTTTGCAACGAAAGCTTACGGACTACCTAGCCATCATAATTGTCGGTCCAATATTTATAATACTATCAGGAAGTGTCACGGCTCTAGTAGCTACTCAATTAGATCAATTGGCAGTAGAGTATGAAGTCTTAGGTTATTTGAAACCTCTTATCTCTTTTTCGAGATATGTGCTTATTTGGATTCTGTTCACCTTACTCTATCTAATATTTCCTAATACTCGGGTCAAGCTTGTTCCTGCCTTGGTTGCTGGGATAGTCGCGGGGAGTGCATACGAGGTAGTGCAGATTGGTTGGATTGAAGCGCAGGTTTTTCTTTCCAAGTACAACGCTATATATGGGACATTCGCCTTACTGCCTCTATTTCTTATATGGCTGCAGTTGAGTTGGACTATTGTGCTTTTTGGAGCTGAGTATGCCTTTGCTACCCAAAATGCCAATAACTGGAGCTATGAGGGCCAGGGAATGAAATTGAGTGTTCGACATCATAGGAAGGTTGCATTGCTTATTCTAAGGCACATAGTCAAGAACTTTGAGGTAGGAGGTAAGCCATTGACGACCAGTGATCTTTCTGCAATTGTCCAAATCCCTTACCGATTTATAAAATCCATATGTCAGCAATTATGCGAGGCCGGCATCCTTGTTAAAGTGGAGGTGGATGAGGAAACTGATTCTTATTTGCCTGCAATAGATATTTCAGGACTTGACGTATTTACAGTAGTGAGAAAACTCGATATGGTCGGTTTCAATAAGCTCAAGACCAAGGAGGAGGACGACCACTATGACCAAATAGATTCCTTGTTTAGCGAAATTGATGAAAGTCTCAAATCAATTGGTGCCAATAAATTGATTAAGCAGTTGTAGAGACTAGAATCTGGCGAAGGAGGAATTGAAATTGGTTTCTTTACCTTCTTCCTCTCCACGAGCTTCGATGATGCGCTTCTTCTCTTTTGCCATAAAATACGACTCCAGGGCGCCTTCAAATGCCTTGACCCCTAGGAACAGTAGGATCAATACGACCAAACCAACATAAGGGATAGAAATATATTTGTCGATGATAGGTTGCAGTAGGATTTGCTCCAGTAAGAAAAGTGCGATGGCTACTGCAAATAGGATAGTTGAAGCTTTTCTTCCCATTTTGGCCTTTGCCAATTGCTCCACTGTGTTTCCCAGCTCGAAGTTTTTATCCTTGATTTCGCCATTTTGATCCTGGATTTGAATATTGGCGTTATCAAGTTTTTTCTGAAGTCTATCACTAACTCTGGTGATAACTTTTGCTTGAGCTATTAGCTCTTCATACTGGTCTGAGAATTCCTCTAGATCTTCTTTGAAAATGGATTTGGCCGCTATTTTACTTCTGAAATCTTTGAGGTTGGTGATTTCGTCATGGTACAGTTCACGCGGCTTTTGCTCCATGACGTAAAATTAGTCCTCTATTTCCAAGAAATTGAATTCTAAGTCAAGTAGGTCACTGTAATCTTCTCCAGCTTCCATCATATCTTCATCGTCCTCCTCGTAAAACCAGTTGATATTTAATTCTCTGTCATCTTCTTCTAGACGACCAAGTTTCTTAAATAAATCGAATAGACATTTAGATGAACTCGTGTTGAAGTACTCAAATGCGATATTGGCGGTAATACCTCCTTCGGCCTCATCCAGGTAATCATCCAACGCATCCATCAAAGGCTGATAAAACTGAATAGTATTCTCAGGACTGGACCTTCCTTTGATCTCAAGTATACCCTCTTCTGGATCGAAGTTGATTAATGGCGTTACCCTTGTCGGTTCTATGAAAATTCTTTCCATGCTCTGCTCCTGCGCAATTTAACTATTCGAATATTCTTGGCAACCTTACTTGGAAGGTGAAATAAGTTACTTCATCTGTGACCGGTTGAAATTTGTATCCTAATTTCTGTCCACCAGTCTTTCTCGCTATATCAATGAAGCCCAATCCTCCAGTTCCTTTATCTGAAAACTCCTGTTCGTTCAATACTCTCTTATAAAGTGCACGAAGCTCTTCAGGCGCAACAGCATTTATATCGTCAAGTCTTTTCTGTATATCATCTACCTTGTTTGTAGGTACGTAGTTGCCTGTCTGCAGACTGTAGAATCGTTTTCTTGCCGCAATAAGTATCAAAGCGGACCGGGAATCATATGAGCTGATTCTCAATTCATCGGCATGTACTTCGTCTAGGTGATAATACAAGTTCTGAATACACTCAGTGGCTACGTTATAAAATTTCTTTTTGACTTTTCTATTCTCCTCCAGTTCCTCCAGTCGCTCCTCCAACGTGGCGATCATTGCTGTTACCAAGTCGAAGGTGAGCTCGCCTTTATACATCAAGATGATGTTTTGGTCATATATATTCTTATAGCTTCTTAAATAATCCATGCGTACACTCTGGGGTATTAGATCGGAAAATAATTACTTATTCCTAACATATCCAAAAGATTAAATGATTACCTATAAAACGTTTGAGTCCTATTGGTTAAAGTAATTCTTTCAATAATTTCATAATAATCTGAAAATGAAATAGATATGATCTTGTTCATCTTCTTGGCAGCATGTTCTAGGAGGAACGTAAGGCTGCAAAATTCAAGAATAATATTTTATTGAGAGGTATGATTGAAGAAATTCTTTGTCATAGGCAAATTTCCCCGTTCAACTTGTAAAACAATGGTTTCACCTTACATTCAAGATAACATAGTTTGTATTCTAGTTAATTTTGGGTGACATTACGATAGGCGTATTTGAATTATTTGAATTATGAAGAAGGATTTATTTTCCGTTGCTTACGTCATTACGGCTTTATTTCTAGCTGCCTCGGTGGCATACTATATATTCTTCGTCCAAAAGGATATTATAGCCTCATTTAATGACGACTCTGATTATGTGAAAATTTCAGCAAGGCAGGAAATGTTCGGTCAAAGGATAGCGAAGGCTGCGGTAGGTATGGGGTATTCCGAAACTGAGAGGAATTTCAGGATTTTCCAGGCAGAACTGGGGAGAATCGTACCAGATTGGAGAAAGATGAATGCTGCTATGATTGAAGGTGATGCTGATTTAGGAATCACTCGACCTTCTACAAAGCAGGAATATGCCAAGCTTCTTGAAGATCTGAGATTTTTCTATGAGGAGATGAATACCAATGCCGAGAATCTTCTTGGATTGGAATACACCACCAATGAAGCCGACATCAATTACATATCGCTTCGAAGTTCTATTGAGGCCATACTTAATACCTCCAGGAAATATCAGGTGGCAGTTGAAAACATTACCGACTGGCTGACTGAAAATTCGAAAGTTTCCAAGGACAGCTTCAATTTATTTGAGAAAATTGCGCTAGGCGCCTTCTTTGGAATCCTACTGTTACAAGCTGCGTTTATAGTTAGACCACTTGTGAAACTTGCCGGTCAGAATTTCTTGTCGGCGAATAAAGCTTACGTAGACCTTAAAAATTCAGAGAAAAAGCTGAGGGTGAGTTATGCGAAGCAGAAGCACATTAACAAGCAGCTGGTTGTATCCAGAAAAGAACTGGAGCAGAAGAACTCGAAACTTACTGAGTCTGAGTCTAAGCTCTTAAAGAGTACCGAAGAGCAGATAGCAATCAATGAACAGCTTATCAAGGCACAAGAAGCTTTGAATGACGCCTATACCAAACTTCAGGATTCTGAAGCGGAAATCAGAGACCTGGCAGATAAGCAGCTGGAGGATAACGAAAAGCTTTTCCTTGCTGAGAAGAAAATGAAGCAGCTTCTTGAGGAGGAAAAGAAAGCGAAGGATGATCTAAATGGTGCAATGTCTAACTTAAAAGAGGCGCAATCACAGCTTGTGCACTCTGAAAAGATGGCATCACTAGGTCAGCTGACTGCAGGTATTGCTCACGAGATCAACAACCCTGTAAACTTCATTTCTAGTGGTATGAGCTCCCTTGGAATGTCTATACAATCCCTAACTGAAATTCTGGAAGAATATTCAAGAATAGATGAGGGTGATGATGCGAAAGAGGTTATCGAGTCGGTGAAAGAACTGAAGGAGGATCATGAGTATGAAGAACTCATGGAAGAACTTGATGATCTAATCAAGGATGTAAACTATGGAGTTACAAGGACTATTGAGATTGTAAAGGGTCTTAGGGTATTCTCCAGACTGGATGAGGAGGAAATTAAGAAGGCCAACATCAATGAAAACCTTGATGCTACACTAGTCCTACTTAGAAACAAGACGAAGAATAGGGTAAAAGTTTCTAAGTATTATGATGAGAAAATGGCTGAAATAGATTGCTATCCGGGGCAGCTCAACCAGGTCTTTATGAACATCCTTAATAATGGTATTCAGGCTATTCCGGAAGACAGAAAAGATGGTGAGATTAAGATTTACACCGAGGAGCTTGACTCTAATATAGTGATCAGGTTAACAGATAATGGAGTAGGAATTCCTGAGAAAATCAAGAACCGTATTTGGGAGCCATTCTTTACTACTAAGCCAGTAGGTGTTGGTACAGGTCTCGGAATGTCGATTACTTATGGTATCATCGAGAAGCACAATGGCAAGATTGAACTTAATAGTGAAGTAGGTAAAGGAACGGAGTTTGCTATATACTTGCCGAAAAAGCTTCAGCCTGAGGCAACTAATGCCGAGGAGACAGTGGCCTCAAATAATTCATAAGTTGTTTTATTCGTGACATATCGATGGAAATAGCAGATAAAGTAGAGAAAAGGAAAGAGGAGAAAGTCGAGAAATATTCGATTCTTTATGTAGATGATGAGGAAACCAACCTACGTGTTTTCAAATCCAACTTTCGTCGATTTTACAAGGTCCATACTAGTGCCAATCCAGTAGAAGCGATTGAAATACTCAAAAATGAGAACATTCAAATCGTAATTACAGATCAACGGATGCCTGAAATGTCAGGTACCGAGTTTTTGGAGAAAATTCTCCCGGATCATCCCGATGTTATTAAAATCATTCTGACTGGTTTCACAGATATTGAAGCAATCAAGGATGGGATCAATAGATGTGGTATTTATAAATATATCACAAAGCCTTGGAACTTTGAGGAAATGAAGGCCGTGCTCGAAAGAGCAATGGAGTCCTACCTTTCAGTTGTTGAAACGGAAGAGCATATCAAGGACCTTGAGGTCTCTAATGAGGAGCTAGAGAGAAAAGTAGCTGAAAGAACAAAGGAACTACATACGATCAATGAAAGACTCATCAACAGTATCAAGTATGCTGGTGAGCTGCAAAGATCCATGTTGCCTACCGATAGGGGCTTAAAGCGTCTTTTTGAAGATTACTTTACTGTATATAAGACGAAGTACTTGTTTAGTGAGGAGTTCTTCTGGGCCACAAGCTTCAATTTCCGAAAAGAAGATTTTACCATCGTAGCAATCATTGAGTTTGAAGGAAAGGGGATAATCGGTTCTCTAAAGACTTTGATCTCAGATTCTATACTAAATGAACTGGTACATGATAGAAAAATCTTCCATTCAGGTGATATCATCAAGTACCTTAAGGACGAGGTGGATGCCGCAGGTTCGAATGAATTAATGTGTGATCTTAAGGCTTCGGTTCTTGTGATTGATAATTACAAGCAGACGCTACAATTCAGTGGGTTGAATCAAGATATGATTCTTTTCAATGGAGGTAATGAGATGATTATCCTTGAAGGCGAAGGTGAAGACAGGGTAGATGATCTGACAGATGATAAAATCCAACTAAAACCTAATAGTACATTTTATATGTACACCAACGGCTACTTCAAACAAACCAATGTCGACGGGATCGAATTCGGTTACGAGAAATTTGAAGAGCTACTAAAATCTATTCATAATCAACCAATGGAGAACCAAGGTAAGTTCATTCAAGAAAACTTATTGGATTGGACCGGTGAGAAAGGTCTAACTGACGATATCACCGTAATTGGCTTTAGGTTGAATCAAGATTAATATGGTGAAGGCTATTAACTTTAAAAATTGGTGTACTGAAAATATCACACCTCAAGCTTGGCCAAGGATTGTATTGAAATCAATTCCAGAATTGAGAGATATAGGGATCGATACTAAAGGGCTACAAGACCCAGAAGATGACCTTATGTTGAACGAGGATGTAGTAAGTATCCTGAATAAGTGGCTTTCTGAGTTATATGAGGTTAAAGTTCAAGAAGAAATTCTTTCTTAGTAAGGATCGAAAGCGATTAGAGTTCTATTCCAATCACTAGCACATCGTCAGTCTGGTCCTGATCTCCTTTCCATTTTCTGAACACATCTTCTACTTTCTTTCCTTGATCCCTCATCTTGATATCGGTAGTTGATTGTAGCAGATCTCTAAGTCTTTTGGCCATAAACCTCTTGTCATCTGCACCTCCAAATTGATCTTGGATTCCATCTGAAGACATATAAAGCCGATCACCTTCCTTTAACTGGATTTTATTTTCCTCGAATTGATCTTCTACTTCTTTCTCATCTTCCCCGTCAATACCACCGACCATAAGTTTCGGGCTCTTAATTACTTTCAGTTCTTTTTGATCCCAAATCATCAAGGGTAGGCCCGCTCCTGCAAAATTCATCTCTAAGGTGTCTAGATCTATAACGCAGACCATGATTTCCATTCCGTCCTGCTTAAGCGAGCTTTGTTCATCTCTATAAAGTTCAAATTTTATTGCTTTATCGAGACGAGTCAGAATCTTAACCGGTTCAATGTAATTCTGATAGTAAATGATGTTGGTCAGCTGGTTACCTCCCATCATAGACATAATAGCACCTGGTACACCATGACCCGTACAATCTGCACAGGCGATAATCAGGTATTCATTTCTGCCTCTTCTGACTTTCTCAAACCAGTAGAAGTCTCCACTTACCACATCTTTGGGTTGGAAGAATATGAAGGAATCATTGACGTTTCTTCTTAGCTCACCGGGGGTAGGTAGTTGAGAATTTTGAATTCTTTGAGCGTAGTTTATGCTGGAAGTTATTTCGCTATTCACCTTTTCCAGCTTATTCTTTTGCTCTTCTAGTTCATTTTTTTGCTTGACAAGTTGATCGCTCAGTTGGTTTTCTTCTTTAATCTCTTTGTGAAGTCTATCTGAAATCAATTTCAGTTGCTTGCCGATGGTGCCTATTTCGTCAGTCTCTGACTGATACAAATCCGTATTTGGATTCCCATTACCCAGCTCTACTGCCTTCTGACTCAATGTAGATATTGGTTTTATGATCAAGAACCCGGCTGCAGCAACTAATAATCCACCGTAGAGTAATAAAAGAATACTACTTATAATGGCTGGCGATTCATTTCCAAGGAGAAGGGTAATTGCAACGAATATGACCGTCAAAACAATAAAGGAAACGATCAATTTTGGATAGAGCTTCATTTTATAGGATAGGCTTTTTCTTCTAGAAACCGAAAAATAAAAATATTGTCATTAAAAACGATATTCTTCTTTTTTATTCACCTGAAATAGTAATTTCGATCAGGAAGATTCATTGCATGAAAAGTACCGCCACCTTTCTATTTCTTCTGATGGTATTCGCCGCAGAGAGTCAAAACCTGACGATTTTTAAAAGTAATCTCAGTGTCAAAGAAACAACCACCAAGTTAGAGAACATCATCTTGGATAAGGGATTGAAGTTTTTTGAAACTGTCCATCACCATGAAATAGCCATTCAAAAGGGACATGAGATTGATTCTACAAACGTGATTCTATTTGAAGACCCTGATTTGACGTCAGATCTTATCCTTTGTGAGCAAACCTCGGCATTGGACCTTCCTTTGAAGCTGATGATCTGGGAAGAGAACGGTGATGTCTATATAGGATATATAGATCCACAGTTGATGAGGAAACGGTTTATGATTCAGGATTGCTCAGATACACTCACTAAAATGACCGCAATGGTGGTGCGAATAGTAAATGAGTCTTTACGAACCCGCTAACCTGCCGCTTGCAATTCAAGCTTATATTGAAGATTGCCCCAATGAAAAACTAACTCCTCATTTTTGAAATAGAATTTCATTCTTTCCTCAAATTCTGGTACCTGGTAGGGTAGAATTTCTATTCTTAGAGCATCCTGCGATTGATCATAACTATAAGACCCCCACTGGTCCCAATTCTTATTGAAGATAATCACCCACATGTTGTCAGAGGCTATTGTGAAGTAAGAATAGCGGCCTTTAGGTAGTAACTCCCCCATTATGAGAAGGTCCCTGTCCGCAATGAAATTAGTAGCTTCATTAGCCCCGGTTCTCCATATTTTGCCGATTGGTATAAGGCCGCCCAAAAGTTTCCTTTTCTTCACAGCAGGACTGCTGTAATCTATTATTACCTGCGTGGTATTCACTAAGGACGTGTCTGCTGCAGGGGGGGAAGGGCGCTTAGATTTGTCTTTGTTTTGGGAACAATCAAGTGCCAAGAACCCAAGAAGAAGGAGGGTTATAAGATGAGAAGCTCTTAGGTTCATTTGTCTAAATCGTACAATTGATTGTTTAGAAACCGATCACTAAAAGCTCTCGAAAATAATGTAAAAAACTGTAATTCAGTCATTTAGAGTATTAGGTATATTTTTTGTTTTCAAATCGTTGAACAAAACCAATTTTAGATATGGGTATGATCGGTATCGAAATCCCTCAACTTAACGAAGAACAGGACATTGAGGTTGAGGTTAGGATAAACGGTATTAAAAAGCAGTATAACTACAGAGTTGAAATTTTCTATTGGGAAGAATGTCCTTTTCCAACTGAAGATAGAGTAGAGTGTATAAAGAACCTTGTTTCCACCTATCACGCAGAGTGGGAATTGGCACACATTGGAATTCCCACGGACGACTATATCCCGATCACTTTTAGAAAAAAGCGATTCTAAAAAGGTAAATCATCATCTGAAGAGTTGTCATTGCTCATCCAGGTCTCATCTGGTAAGGGGGCTTCATTCGCCGGTGGATTAGACTCTTCAGATGTCTCTACTCTCCATGCTTGCAAGCTGTTGAAGTAAACTGTCTTGCCTTGCTTATCTGTCCACTTTCTCCCTTTTAGGTTGAATGTGACACTTATATCAGATCCTGTGCTGATATTGTCTAATTGGTCACAATTACTTTGAATCAATTCAAACTTCAAAAACTCTGGATACTGAGGGTTTTCTGAGTATTCTACAATGAACTCCCTTTTTCTGAAAGAATCGGAGACCTGTTGAACATCGAACTTTTCTAACAATTTACCTTTGATATTCATTTAACCTTGGTGTATAAACTATTAGCCAAATTTGTGGTTGGTTGAACGAATATGAAAAAGAGCAAGAAATTATTTTTTATTCTAGCAGCATTATTTCTTCTAATCATGATCATGTTGGCCATAGATATCAATGGTCGGACTACCTGGCCAGGTTCCAAAAGAAATTTACAGGAGAGAATTACAGAGGATGGTAAATAGAGAGAAAATCAATGTAGATGCTATTGATCTCGAAAAGGAAAAAGAGAAAATTACAGATTACCCTGGGTTAATTCAGTATGCCCATTCAGTGGGTAGCGCTATTATTAAACCTGAAGATAAAGGCAGGATTAAGGGCAATGCCGTAGCCGCGATGCATGATCAGACTGATCGACAGTTTCAGCAGCTATTCGAACAGATGCAGACATTGGTGGAGCAGGCCAAGTATTTGAAAAAGAGGGTTGAAATGTCTGAAAGGATCTACATTGCTGAAATGGGTTTTCAACCTGTGATTGGTAAAGAATATTTTCTATATCAACGCAAGAATGGTAAAGATGCTTTATCAATGGTAAGTATGGATGAATGGGGTAGAAGTTTTCCTTTTGAGAAGTATATTGGGAAGGTGCGATTATTGTCAGATCACACTTGGGAAATTCTAGAGGCAACCGAAGAGGCCGACCTGGAGGTATAGTCAGCATAATTCGATTTTGATGAAATACTTTTCTTGCTTTTTTGTTTTTTCACTATTCATAATCTCTGCTTGTGGCGATGATGACGCATCGGATATGGAGCCTACAACTTCAGATGATGGAGTTGAGCAGATGGAAGAGTGTGATCCTGAAATTTCATTGGCAAGTGATATAAAGCCTATCATAGATCGCAATTGCGCTGTTTCTGGATGCCATCTGGATAGACAAAACCCTTTGTTCAATGATAATGCTGCAATTATCTCAAATGCTCAAAGAATTTTAGCTAGGACATCAGCCGGGACGATGCCTCCAGCTGGAGCATTGGACGCTGAGCTCGTTGCTCAGATTTCTTGCTGGGTTGACGCAGGAGCAATGGATAACTAATGTCGTTTACGCTTTCCCATATTTATATCTAAATACTTTTTTAATGAAAATTTTAAT
>CAZZHO010000012.1:0-31949 GCA_964653795.1 uncultured Roseivirgaceae bacterium
AAACCGTTGTACCGCGAGGTACCGGGGGTTCGAATCCCTCCGCCTCTGCATAAAACCCCGATTACTTAGTGTATGAGGGGTTTTTTAATTTTTAGGGGTCAACATAGGGGTTCTTAACATTAACTCCATTATTTAAGTGGTCAAAAGTTCTCCCTATCGTGTTGTATTTTTACCCCAGTGGTTACAGAGGAGATCTGGAAAAAAGTATGAAGTTCTATGGCTGGATCTGAGCAACTAAAAACGCTAATTGAGTCCTTCAGCGAAGGAGATGACAGAAGGTTTTTCAACGCAGCTCTACAAATTGCTGCTTCGGAAGCTAGAAAAGGTCATAACAATGTAGCATACGAGTTAAAGGACCTAATTGACAAAGCGAAAAACCGATTTTCTCATAATCAACAATCGGCAGTCAAGACCATTCCTATTTCTGAACCAAAAAGAGAATTAAAAGAGCTTCTTGACGTATTCCAACCTAGAGTCAACCTTAGCCATATGGTGTTGTCTCCTAGATTAAAAGCTGCGCTTGATGGTCTGATTTTAGAGCAGAAAAAATGGGATCTACTTAGGAAACATAATTTAAGTCCTAGAAGAAAACTTTTGCTAACCGGCCCCCCTGGAACCGGTAAAACTATGACTGCACAAGCCCTTGCTGGTGAGTTAAAGGTTCCTGTTTACATTATTAGATTAGATGGTCTAATGTCGAAGTATATGGGAGAGTCAATAACAAAGTTGCGTTTAATCTTCGATGCGATGCAAGATCATAGAGCGGTCTATCTTTTTGACGAGTTTGATTCAATTGGAGGGCATCGTTCATCTGGTCAAGATATTGGCGAAGTCAAACGGGTACTGAATAGCTTTCTAATAAACATCGAAAAGGATACAAGCAACAGCATTATAATTGCTGCAACAAATCTGCCTGACAGCCTGGATAATGCGCTTTTCAGAAGATTTGATGAGGTAATAGATTTTCCTCTACCCTCTGTAGATGAAATAAAAACGGTCATCACACAGATAACTAGTCCTTACCAGTTTCGCCCTTCTCTTAACATGAAGAAAGCTGTTCAAGCAGCAGAAAGTCTGAACTTCTCCGATATAAGAAGAGCCTGCGAAGAAACGATTAAAGAAAAAATACTTAGTGGACACGATTTCCTAAAGCCTAAGAGCCTAATAACTGCTTTAGAAAAACGAAAAACCACAAATGTCAGAGAATGATTTTAAACGCCATTTATTTATAGATGGATACTACTCATCACAACAATATGCTTATCCGAGAGGCGTCAAGCCCCCTAAGCTTGAAATCATGCAGAGAAATAGAAATCAGCATGGAAATCAAATTCTCCAGCAACTTGAGAATATAAAGGAGCAATTTAGCTTACCATTGGATTCAGATATTCCAGAGGATGCTATAAAAGATGATGTAGTCTACGTACAATTCACATCCGAATGGGGTTATGCATTGGCTTTTCAAAGCCTGGACAATAACTCTTCAAAGCCTAAATACAAAATTCTCAACATACAGGAAGAAAGAAGAATTCACGAATTCCTTAAAACCGAAGAATTTCGGTATCATGTTACAGTAATGATGCGTGAAGGAGGAGTCGGTGCATTCATAAACAAGGTCGAGCAGTACTTAAAATCTCCTGATGAAAATAAAGCTAGGAATCAAAATTTAATAAATAACATAGCAACAATACAAAGGGCGACCTTGGAGGCGTTTTGGGCGGATTCTCCTGAGATTCCTTTTCCTAATTTCGAAGATCCAATATGGTGGGAAGTTTGGCTCAGAAAAACGACGGAGAAAGAGCAAAAGCTAGTCGAGGTGATTCAAAATTTGGAATTGACGAATGCAAAGGTATCAAAGAGCAATCCTATTTTTTTTCATGAACACATAGTTTTCATGGTATATGGCAGCGCTAGTCAGCTTTCTAAATCCATCATGCTTCTCGACAACTTAGCAGAACTCCGCAAACCTCAAGAAACTGCTGATTTTTTCCTAAAGCAACTTAACAGTGAGGAGAGATTTGAATGGATGGAAGAGCTGATAAGCAGGACCTCATTCGCCACCGGACCTGAAAGTGCCATAATCTGTATAATAGACAGTGGAGTAAACAATATACATCCCCTATTGGAAGGTATACTACCTGAATCCCATATGTATTCAGCAAAGCCCGAGGATTGGGGGACATATGACGGATACGAACCCGGAGGGCATGGAACAGCAGTAGCTGGTTTATCAATTTACGGTGATTTGACCCAGGCATTATCTCATTCTGAACAGATAACTATATATCACGGCTTAGAGTCTTTTAAGATTTTTGACCAGAATGACGCTACCGACCCTAGTCACTATGGCTCTTTAACAGAAATGGCAGCACTTACAACAATTGCCGACCGACAAAATCCAAGAGTATTTTGCATGGCAGTTTCTGATAAATCTCAGGCCTTTAGAGGTCGTCCCTCATCATGGTCCGCAATGATTGATAAAATCTGCTTTGGCAGCCATATTCCAGATGAATTGGTCCAGCAACTGTTTTTCGTCTGCGCCGGAAACACCAGAATAAACCACCCAGATGAATATCCTCACACGAATCTGACATCTTCAGTGCATGATCCAGGCCAGTCCTATAATGCAATAACTGTGGGATCTTACACTAACAAAACTATGATTTCTGAACCTGGGTGGGAAGCTTTATCAAGTGGTGGAGAAATGGCTCCAAGTAACTCAACATCAAATCTTTGGGAATCTCAATGGCCAATAAAACCAGATATTGTGATGGAAGGAGGAAATCTGTCAACCAATGGAAATACTGTTCTAGATCACGATTCTTTACAACCACTTTCTTTGGATAGCGAGTTTCCAGAATATGTCTTTAAACCTTTTGGAGATACTAGTGGCTCAACCGCCTTAGCTTCTAAAATGGGAGCGGAACTCATTTCCACCTATCCAAATTATTGGCCGGAAACAATAAGAGCTCTTATTATTCACTCAGCCTCATGGACTCCCGAAATGTTATCTAATAGAAACATTGGGGAACTAAAGGAAGCGGAAAGAGTATCGCTCTTAAGAACTGTTGGTTATGGAGTTCCGAATATTGTAAAAGCTAGAGAATGTGCTTCAAATAACTTAACTCTAGTAGCTCAACGAGTTATTCAACCATTTATAGTAGATAACAATGCTGGCAAGTACAACGAATATCACTTATTCAACTTACCATGGCCAACTAGCGTATTAGAAAACGACCTTTTCTCCCAAGAGATAACACTTAAAATCACCCTATCATATTATATTGATCCAAATCCAGGGAGTATAAATAGGCGTTATGCTACTGGATTCAGTTACCACTCCCATGCCTTAGATTTTTCCGTAATAAAGCCGACTGAAAGCCTTGATGTATTTAAAAGAAGAATATCAGGCGCAGCAAGGTTGGACCAAAGTGATTATGATGCATCAGATGAAGAATGGAATATAAGAAGGGTAAGAAATCGAGGTTCAATCAGAAAAGATTTCATTACCATGCCTGGAGCTTCAATGGCAAACAGAAACTTAATTGCAGTCTACCCAAAAAATGGATGGTATAAAACAAGAAAGCAGTTGAATATGATGAATTCAAAAGTCAGATACAGCTTAATTGTTAGTCTGGAAACTGATGAGGTAGAAGCTGATATTTATACTCCTGTAATGAACCTAGTTGAATCTCTTGTTGAAGTATGATTAGACATTCAATTTTAATGGAAGACTACTAAAAGCGTTATCTAATAGTTAAATTAGCATTGATAAATCAAGTAGCACCCATTTCTCACTCCCAATTTGTTTTTCTGATAGAATGAAAATCACAGTTAAGACGGGATACAAAGAATCTTTCAAAATAGGAAAAAAAGCACTGGGCCAATTATCAATTTCAATTAGCGAGTGCTCATTTGACGAAGGCTATATTACAGGGTTTACTAAAACATCTTTCTTGTCCTGGGGAGAGATTATTGAACTTGAATTTTTCGAAATATCCAATAATAAGACAGTGATTCAGATTTCTTCAGAAGCATCAGCGCAAATGATTAGCTGGGGAAGGAACAAAAGAAACTTGTTGCGCATTAAGGACAAAATCTACGAGATTCTAAAATCCAGAAGATGAAATTCTATGTCCTTGATAAAGAAGAGTCCAGTCAAAAAATTTACCTAGACTTCACTGCTGAAACACGAGAAGGTCTGGCACGATCTCTGGGAAATGAATTCTTTTCAGTGAACAACGAATTATACACAGTCTGGGAGGTGTTCGCTGAAAAGGAAGGTGGTAACACAGGAACCGGAACATTTTTGGGCGGAATTGTAGGTCTTATCGCAGGACCAGCGGGAATGATAATTGGAGGACTGGCAGGCGCAGCACTTGGAAACATTCAAGACCAGACTGAGGAACAGAAAATAGATCACTTCAATAATAGTTGAAAGTCGCAGTGTTCCATATCCTTCTTCGGGTTGTTCCTTTAATAATCACTTTCCTAACTGGAATTTGGCTGATCGATCTTGGATATGCTTCATGGCATTACGCAGAACAAGTTTTTGACCCAATAATACATTACCAACATCGACGGGAACTAATATGGTTTATCAACATTTTCATTGGTCTCTCATACTATTTCTTTATTGCCAAAAATCGATCGCCTCAAGAAGAATCGAAATACCTATTGATTAACACATCATTCCCCTTATTGGATTCGATTTTAACCGTTGTCACTTACGCGTCAATAGTTGACTCTACTTTTGTCCTCGTAGAGGATGCTTTTGCAGGAAACCTATCTGGCCTGAATTTCGGATTCTTTTCACTTTTTACTGCGATTTTTATCCTATTGTGGTGGTGTATAAAACGCCTATTGGATATGTCTAAGGAGATATTTCGAGAGCTTACGACAAGTAAAAGAGCTGAATTGCACTTTTCATTTGAATCAATAAATAGCATTAGCTATTCCAATTCGACGCTTCAAATTGATTTTTCTAACGGTACGTCATATCAATATTTCAAGGTACCGCTTGACACCTTCAAGCAATTCAAAAATTCGGAATCGAAAGGGAAGTTCTTTAACGAAGAGATAAGTGGAAAATTCTCATCAAAAAAAATGGCAACAACCATCTGAGGCAACTTTTATCACAATGCAACGACTTATAACGATGTTGCAACACCCTAAGGGCACACACGAAAAGAATACTACCTCTCCTTAATTTCAACCATATCTGTAACGTTTCAGCACTGAAATCAGAGAAATGGTGATTAATACCGCATCATATATTGCATCCCGGATTTGATGAACTTGGAATACCTAAGGAGGGTTGAGTATCAACATAGCTGTTCTTGATTCATTCAAAAACCTGATGTTCCAGGAATTCAATTATTTCGCAAGTCTCCTTACTTACCTTCATCTTAACATATTCCTTTTGGCTCTCACGAAAAGTATTTTGGCCTAAGTAGATCATGTTTAGGATGTAAAATTCTCCTTTATCTGTAAAGTTGGTCTCTAGATGAACAAAGCTCTCCGGGTTTGTCATTTTGGAAATAATAAAATGCTTAGTCTCTTTATGACTGCCTTCATATTCATCAAAACAATTTGAGTTAGGGAGTTTATTTGGAGTTTCTTCTACGGAATTGCTACTGTCGTTGAGAAAAAAGAAGCCAATTACAACCATTATGACTGCCACTGGATACAGCAGAAAATATAAACAACCCTTTCTTGTACTACTTTTTTCCCTAATCATTACCATATAAATATGGTGATAAAAATACCTAATTATTTATATAGGATAGAATTGGTTTGTGGAAAAGGCTCCGAACAAATCAATTACTCCCAAACAGCTTGAGGTACTGGCACTTATAGCCGATGGCTATTCAAGCGAAGAAATCGCTCAAAAACTCGGTAATAGCAAAAAGACTATTGACTCAATCAGAATTGACATGCTTCGGAGATTTAACGTCAATAACGTCGCCCACCTAATTGCACATGGATTCAGAATGGGTTGGTTGCAATGAGGAAGGGCTTAATCTGATCTAAATTATCTCGGGATATGTCCCGTGACGTCACGTGACACGGACTGTATTCCCACTTAACCTAACCGATTGAATATCATATAATTACCAGTTGGTTAAGCTATCAGAAACAAAATGTCCCGGGACATCATTCAAAAAAGGTAGTTGATGTTCTACACCGGCCTATATCATAAATTGCTTTTAGACCTACAATCACCAAAGGACCCACGTTTCTTTAGACTAGGCTGTAAAATCATAAAAGAGGTATTTGCCGAATTGTGATCTTCGTTATACTTTACTTAGCTTTTATTGCTACTTGAAGATATTAAAGGGAATATTTCAGACAAGATCAATTGATGACTTACTTGGGATTAGGTGTTGGATGCTTATAGCATATGGAGTACTCCCATCTAACCTAGTCTTATTAGGTGTCACTAAAAAATTTGAAATCCAGACTGGCATAGGGGAAGTGTATTTGCTCTTCCTTTCAGTGCTGCCTTTCGGAATGCTTTTTATCTACATGAAGTCTAAAATTCGGAAGTGTTATCTTGACGAATATTTCTTGAATTTTCGAGCCTTTTTAACAACGTTAATAACGTTAGCACTAGCCTTTATTATTAATTTCTATGCCATATCAATCTCAAACATCCCAGTTGATCCTGTTACGCATATAGTTAATGCTTATTTGTTCGCCCTGGGAGGCTTGACAATAACATCTTCACTATTCTTCTCTGTTGTTTCTAACAAAGCAGAACTCTTAGGCTTACCGGATATCTCCTTCGAAGAACAAATCCAACAGATAAAGCACAAAATTTCCCTTCTAAATGATTCTTTTAAGGATTGGCCAGAATATCAAGGAAAAAAGAAAACCCTAGAAATCCAGAAAGAAATTGATACATTAATGACGCTTTTTGAAGATCCGAGCTTTCAACGTTATGGTACTGGAAGCAAAATCAATAAGGTTTTGGCCTCATTAGAATCCTTCCAAACAATACTTAAAGAAATTAAAGACTTGGGCAATGAAACGGCAATGAGGCTAAGATGGGAGAAAGAAATATCATTAAAAAAAGACTCTTCAGCATTCACTCTTTTCTTAAAATTAGTAAAGCTTACCTAGTATGAATTTGAAATTTAACTATGTAGTTGTCAACAACACGCCTCAAGAACTAAATGAAATAATTGATAGAGTATTTCAAAATGCCGAAGAAGAATTGCAGAGTAGCTTGACTGAAAAGATCAGCAGTAAAAAGAGTTTCTACGATGAAGATAGACAGTGGACACCATTCGAAGGAATATCATTATTTACTCTAATAAAATCATGCTGTGAAAGTGCATTAGAGAGAATCCAAATTGCAGATGTCGTAAAATTTGTAAACCAAAATGACACTTTTGAGGATTGCATAAACCGAAGACAGTTTAGAGACCTAGAAGACACTAAAGTCTTTTTTGTAGACATATTCGCAATCTATAACCGGAGGTTTAGGGCATTTTTTGATAAATATGATTTGACATTTAGTGATCCTGAAACTCCGAACCGCCTGTGTTTTGTCATTCCGAAATTTTCTTCGATAAAGATGACTAATCACCTCCTGTCAGACCTAGAAAAGTTCGAAGAACTATTCTCAACCCAATACTCCTATGAGGAGGGACTGCCCCATAGATTTGCTTTTGACATAAATGACCTTAAAGGTTTTATCAATGGAGTCATTTACGGCACCATAGGGACCGAAAAACCAAACTTCCCAAACGTTTTCGACCAAGATTATCGGCAACAAAAAAGTAACCCGCAATTCAAATGAACGGGGAAATCATCACATTTTATTCTTACAAAGGAGGAGTTGGAAGGAGTATGGCTCTGGCGAATTGTGCATGGGAACTCGCGAAAAACAGAGGTAAAAAAATCTGCCTAATAGATTGGGACATCGAAGCTCCAGGATTACATAACTTTTTTCGTAATCGACGTAAAATCACTTCCAAACCTGGGCTCATCGATTTTTTCCATGATTATCTCGATAGTTTCAGCACTCAGGACCAATTGATTCAAAATGAAAGATTTCAGAAAAAAATCAAAAGAACTGCTAAAACTTACGAGGAGTTTCGGGCCTCAATTGAAGCTCATAGAAAGGAATTAAAAATATCCAAAGATGACGCCAAGAATCAGGCTATTCGCTCATTGGAGTTTCAGAACATTCAGAAATTCAATTCTGGTGGAGCTATCCATATGTTGCACTCTGGAAGGTTATCAAAGCGTGCAGAATATAATGATAGAGTAAACAGAATGGATTGGGGAATTCTTTATGATCAATTTGATGGGTATGATCTAATTGAAAGATTTAAAGAGAGGATTAAATCAGAGTTTGATTTAATCTTGATAGACAGCAGAACCGGAGTCACTGATATCGGAGGAATTTGCACATTGCAAATGCCGGACAAAGTGGTCATCATGTTCACCCTCAACGAACAGAATATAGAAGGTACTCGTAAAATAATCGATAGCATAAATAGTAATTCTAATGATTCGCCAAAAATTATTCTTCAGCCATCCAGGTTTGATGTGAGCGAAGCAAAATTGACCCAAAGATGGAAAAGAAAAGCTATTCGAGTTATTGGAAAGGATATACAGAGAGATCTGGAGATTATTGATGAAAATAAACTCGACGCAATCTTTGAGGAGTTAGCGATTCCCTACATACCCTACTACAATTTTGGTGAGAGTATTGCCATAGAAGACGAAATCAATTCTAATATAGTCGTAAAGCATAGAAATCTAGTCCAGCGAATCTTGGGAGAAGGGGTATTTTTCTCAAGTGTAGATATGACACTACCAACTGCGAATATTACCACCCCCAACCATTCGGCGAAAAAGAAAATTCGTCTTGGAGCGGACCTAATGTTTTTCAACAATTGGCTAAAGGCATTTGGAATAATTACGTCCCTCGGTTGCATAATAATGATTCAAAACCTCTTATTTCCACTTTTAGACCTAGAAGTAAATAATTTTAAAAATACTTTCTTAGTTCTTGTCAATATCTTCACAGGCTGGATTCTATTTCCGAACTACTTTCTAAGATTTGATTTTCGGGACCCATCTTATCTAGGCTTCAAAAGCCTCGTATCAGTTTTCCTACTGTTATCTCCAGTTTTCGTAAGCATGGATATTGAAATCTGGAAGTATCAATATGCCTTAATTGCAATAAGAATGACCATGGAGAGAAATGAGCGTCTATCTGAGGAAGATATAAGAGGTTTCTTCTTTTTAATCTTAAGTTTCGCTCAGTATATAATGATAATTGTCCTTTTTATACATCCGGACCCTTCAGAGGTCATTCTTCTATTAGGTTACGCACTCTTTGGGATTGATATCTATTTACTATTCAAAGTAGTCAACACAGAGTATCAATTTACTCCAGAAGAATAGAGCACGAGATAGGAAATTTAGGAAATGCAAGAAACACCCCCCTAACCCCCTTTAATTAGGAAGTTAGGGAGATTTGGGCCGTCGATGAGGTCTCTTTGAGGTTCCTGCCGAGTTTCCACCATTTTACGTACTTCCCCTCCTCAACAAATTAGAAACTTTGAGTACCTGTATTCTTACGAAAAATACTAGCACGGATTTTAACGTCTTGGATCGGACTTGCACCGATCAACATTCTGACGATTAAATAAAAATCTCCTTCGGTCGGTAAGGCATTTTTTAGCTAGGAATGAAAAAATGCTAAAAGACCAGGAATACTAATAGTTATCCCGAGAGAACCGATTCAACATCTTCAACCCTAAATAGAGTCTTGCGCCCTACTTTGATAAATCGTAGTTGGCCCGACCTCATTAGTCGATGGATGGTCCCAAGACTAATTTTGTAGTTAGTCTGAACCTCCTTGCGGGTCAGATAAGCCTGGGATTCACTAGGTGGCTGTTTAGCCTTAAGCGCAGATGAAAAGCCTTCTGCTACGGCCTGTTGTATGATTTCCTGTATTTGATCTAAGGATATATTGGTAAGAACTAGCTCTGTCATTGGATGAATATTTATCCAAATGAAGGTTAGCGTATTTACCCAGTTCTACCTTGGTAGATGAATGTATTACCGGGGTGCAATAAGATTTAAGAGTTGCTCATTATACAATTTTACCATTGAATTTGCGGGATCTCTAAGGGTTTTGCCATCTGCCCCTAACGAAAGTCCAGGGATCAATTCATTGAGAACCTCAACCAGCTCTTGACTATTAAGGTCATGGCTTAAAAGCCCACGCTTTCGTAATACTCTGACGAATACGGAAATGGCAGACTTCTTTCTAGATCCCAAAAGAAAGCGGCCTTTTTTGTCTATTACAGGCGGATCGACTACTGTCAGATAATGAAGGTTTTTCCTAATTATCTCCTTTTCACTTGAATCCGCCTCAACCTTGACATTTAGATCGCTGTGCTCTTCTGATGCTACTTCTTGCAAGAAAAGTAGCCATTGCGTAGCTATTGGAAACCATTCTTCTAGATTATGATTCCCCCAAAGAGCTCGTCGGCTCTGAAGCTCTTTTTGAGCAAATACTTTTTGCGTCTTAAACCCCCGATTAGCTACCGCCTCTTGGTATTTCAAATCAAAGAGCTTTATAAAATCCTTGATATCAGCCTCCTCAATCCTTCCAAGTACAATTTCATCTTGGGTTCTCCAGGGTCGGTCAATTAGTTTCTTCTCCTCGATGCCTTTCCGTATTTGCACCAGATCTTCACGGCATTTGCTCGCAAGAAAATGGTTTCCATATTTGTGAAGTCCCACGAAATCAAAATAGCTGATCAGCGATAAGATTGAATGGATCGTGGATATCCACTTGTTATTTGTGTTATGACTCTTATCTGAATCCACTGTCATAAAAAGGATGGAAGGAACTGAATATGGCCTAAGGGAAAGGCGGAAAGTAAAATAGAACTCACGCGCTAACCTTCATTTCAGGAATCCCGAGCGCCTCCCAAACTGCACGTTTCTCCTCAGTTTTTGGGATGTTCACATACTTTGCGAAGCTTTTATAATCTCGATGCCCAGTGAATTTCATCACTGTTTGTGCTGGCACTCCCCTATTCAAGAGATTGGTTGCGAATGTCCTTCTGCCGGTGTGAGTGCTAAGAAGCTCATACTTCGGCTTGGTCTCGACGCTTTTTTCTTTACCTCGATACCGGTGTACTTCGAAAGCCTCATCCAAGCCTGCAAGCTGACCAAGCTCTTTCAAAAACTTATTCATTTTTTGGTTACTGATTGGATGAATTTTGCCTACAACCAAGTCTGTGACAATCCGAAAAGCTCTATCGGTAAGCGGAATCTCCACAAAATCGTTGGTTTTCTGTTGCCGAATCAAAAGGACGTATCTATCGTTCTCATCCCTCTTGACATGTTGGCCCTTAATCCTGGAATAGTCACTGAACCTTAATCCGGTCTCACAAGACAAAACAAATAGCTCACGAGTATTACGAAGATACTCGGAGGACAAATTAATCGATTCCAACTTACTCATATCCTCCCCTGTGATCACGACTTTCAATGAGTCAGGTTGTTTTACGGATTTGAAGAATTTGAACTCCTGATTTAGCAAATAGCCTCTTTCGAAAGACCATGTAAGAAACATTTTCAAAAGACCTAAATACTTATCGGCAGTCTGAGTATTGTGGCGCTTGATGTCCCACAAGAACGATCGGAAGTCTTCCAAAAAGATCTTGTCCACAACAGAAAACGTTAACGAACGCTTTCGAAACGTTTCGAATTCCTGAAGGTGCTTTTTCAGATGTCCGAATTTGCCCATGGAATGAGGCTGAAAATCCCGTTTTTTCGAATCCAGGTACAAGCTCCACACTTCCCAAAATGAAAGCTTTCTCACTGGTTTGGGAAAAACTGCACCCTTCAAGTACTCGACGTTCACCTCAACACCTTCCAATCTGGCATCTAGATAGACATCCAAAAGCTTATCCTTAAACTTTCTCAACTGTCGATTTAGAGTGACCGCATTAGGATTTCCCGACAAGACATACTGACCCTTTGAACTCCATTGTTTGGGGCTGATGGAAATCCCAGAATAGATCTTGAATTGAATCTCACGACCATCATTAATTACCCCCCGGATAGCAGTCTTTTTCGCCTTTCTATCTTTGAGGTATAGGTTAACTGTTGCCATTACTTAAATATACAGAGGGGTCAACATAGGGGCAAATCTATTTACACTTTGGTGTCTCTCCTGGTTCGCCTGTATATCTGAAAAGTTGTCTAAAACCCATTTCAAGAGTGTTTCAAGAATCAAGGGAATATCCCAAAATGCAAGGGTTCAAGAGCCTCCGCCTCTGCAAGCGAAAGCCTGATGCATAGCATCAGGCTTTTTTCGTTTTAAGGAGTGATCGAATGCGGCGGACTTGGCGTCCCCGTCTGAAAACCGTTATACAGAGGATTCGAAATCGAAGATTCACGAGGGGCTGTGCGGCATGGTCGTGCGTATGAGTAATCCCTCCGCCTCTGCAAAGGTCAGTTCCTAAGGAGCTGGCCTTTTTTGTTACCCTTCCATCAGGTTCAGTTGAATTAATCTCCTATCTCATGAACTTCTGGATGTTTGAGAAATAGCGAAATAAGGTACCGGGGGCTGGATCGCCAGTCCGATCGAATCCCTCCGCCTTTGCAAAGTTCAGCACAATATTGACGACTTTTTTTACTTACTGGCTGTCACAAAATCTATCAACTTAGCGGCAAGATTGGCCGTTTGTTGATCTTGATCTAAAGAAGGATTGAGTTCTGCGATATCAATCGAGACCACTTTTCCACTTTCCAACAACACCTCCAATGCTTTCAATACAAACCTAGGATTTAACCCAATTGGTGAGGGGGCACTAACGCCAGGAGCGTAAGCAGAAGAAAAGCCATCTAAATCTATACAAACATAGATAAGATCGCTTTTTTGAATAAAATTTTGCAAACCAGTCTCTATCTCACCTATCGGCATCCACAAACATTCCTCAATAGGCCAGAACTTGACATTCTTCTCCCTGGCAAAATCAAATAAGGCGTTTGTATTGGACGAGGGATGGATACCCACAACCATGTAATCCACTTCATCATTCTCAGTAAGAATTTGATAGAAAGGAGTTCCCGAACTCGGCTGGCCTACAACTGGTCGTAAGTCGAAATGAGCATCGAAATTTAGTATCCCGATCTTCTTATCTGGAAAAGCCCTTTTGATGCCATTGAAATGTCCGTACGCTACATCATGACCACCTCCCATCACGATTGGGAACGTCTTGCTTCGAAGGAGCTTCTCTGTCAATTGGCTTAGAACCTCTTGTGCAGATTCCATATCACCATCAACGCACACTACATCACCTACATCTACGACACTTTTTTGATGATGAAAAGCTATCTTTCCAAGCCTTCCTCTTATGGAGTCGGGACCTTCAATCGCCCCTACCCTACCTTGATTTCTTCTTACACCTTCATCACAGGCATACCCGACCAATGCGATATCTACTTTTCCTTCACCTAACTGCTCAATATCCTGTAGCGAGATTTGCTGATACCAGTACTCTCCTTCTACTGAAGTGGCTCGTCCCGTCCAATTTCCCCTATCAGGAAGTTTGTAGGATTGGTTTAATTGATCCATGGCTCACCATTGACGTAGACTTGATGAATAAGATTGCTGCCGTAAGCGTAGGGCAACACTCCATACGAGTTAATAGGCTTGGTCAGGATAAGATTAGCTCTTTTACCAACGGTGATACTACCAACCTCCTCCTCTAAACCCATCGCATAGGCACCGTTCAGTGTAGCGGCATTGATCGCTTCTTCGGGGGTCATGCCCATCTTGATACACGCCGAGGACACAGCAAAGTTCATATTGCCAGAAGGCGTAGAGCCCGGATTAAAATCAGTGGCCAAAGCCAAAGGCAAACCTGCATCAATAATATCCCTTGCTGGAGTGTAAGGAATTCCTAAAAAGTAAGAGCACCCTGGCAAAGCAACAGGCATGGTATCTGAACCTTTCAAAGCCTCCAAATCATCTGAATTTAACAGCTCCAAATGATCTACAGACAAGGCCGACAAATCCACCGCTGCCTTCACTCCCCCAATAGTCGTAAATTGATTGACATGCACTTTTGGAATAAGTCCCAACTCTCTTCCCGCCATCAGGACATCTACCATTTCCTCAACTGAGAAGTACCCAGTTTCACAGAAAACATCTATGTACTGGGCTAACTGTTCTTTTTTGATGACCTCCAAAATTTCACCAGTCATGGACTCCAGGAAAGCTTTTCTGTCAGATTTAAATTCTGCAGGAAGCGCATGAGCGGCCAGGAAAGTGGATCTAATGGGGATAGTGTAATCAGCGGCGAGTCGTTTTATCACTCTGAGCATCTTTAGCTCCGCATCAACTGTGAGTCCATATCCCGATTTTATTTCGACAGCTCCTGTACCCAGCGATATCACTTCTTCCAACCTCGTCGCACTCTGAGCATATAGTTCATCTTCGGGCAAGGATTGAAGCTGCTTTGCCGAGTTCAAAATACCTCCACCATTTGCAGCAATCTCCTCATAGCTAGCACCTTTTATCCGTTCCACAAACTCACCTTCACGGTTCCCTGCATAGACAATATGGGTATGAGAATCACACCAAGACGGCAGCAGCATTTTTCCTGTGGCATCAACCACTTCCGCATCCAGAGTTGGGCATTGCGCCATTTCCCCGAATGCTTTGATGAACCCATTTTCTACTAGCAAGTAGGCATTTGAGATACATGGTAGCTCATTCATGTGACTACCACTGACCTTAACCTCATGAACATCACGGATCTGTAGCAGTTGTTTTATATTCTTAAATAGAACTTTCATCTAGAAGAGCTCTTCTATTATATCATCATCAACAATTGAAGGCAAAGTAACTTCCAGCTCTGGAGTGCGATCCATTTCCCTTTTGATAGCAAAGATTGCTTCATTATTGCGAGCCCAGCTCCTTCTGGAAATACCATTGTTCACATCATAGAATAACATGCTTTTTAACTTCCTTTCCGCTTCAACACTACCATCTAATAGCATACCAAACCCGCCATTGATCACCTCTCCCCAGCCTACACCACCGCCATTGTGAATGGAGACCCAAGTGGCACCACGAAAAGAGTCTCCAATGACATTCTGAATGGCCATATCTGCTGTAAACTGACTGCCATCATAAATATTGGACGTCTCCCTAAAAGGTGAGTCAGTACCACTTACATCGTGATGATCTCTGCCTAATACTACCGGTCCTATTTCTTCCTTCGCCACAGCATTATTAAAGGCTTGGGCTATTTTCATCCTTCCTTCCGCATCTGCATAAAGGATACGCGCCTGAGAACCCACTACTAGTTTGTTCTCCTTCGCATTTTGAATCCATGTGATATTGTCCTGCATTTGAAGCTGGATTTCCGGCGGAGAGACATCCATTATTGATTTCAAGACTTCCTCCGCAATCTGATCTGTTCTCTCCAAGTCTTTGGGATCTCCTGAGGCACAAACCCATCTAAAAGGCCCAAATCCATAATCAAAGCACATGGGGCCTAATATATCCTGAACGTAGGATGGATATTTGAAACGTAAGTTATCCTCCGCCATTACATCTGCCTCTGCCCTAGACGCTTCTAGCAAGAAGGCATTGCCATAATCGAAGAAGTAGGTCCCTTTCTCAGCATGCTTATTGATTGCTGCCGCATGTCTCCTCAACGAAGCCTGCACTTGTGATCTAAACTTCTCAGGATCCTCACTTATCAGGTGGTTGGCTTCCTCATAGGACACTCCCACTGGATAATAGCCTCCAGTCCAAGGGATATGGAGAGAGGTTTGATCAGAACCAACATGCACAAATACATCATGCTCAAAAAAGCACTCCCAGACATCTACCACATTACCAACGAAAGCAATGGAAACGACCTCCTCCTCAGAGATAGCCCTTCTCACCCGAGCTACCAGATCGTCCAGGCTATGAATCAACTCATCTACCCACCCTTGCTCATGTCTTTTAGTGGCAGCTTTTGGGTTGACCTCTGCACAGACAGTTACACATCCTGCGATATTCCCAGCTTTAGGCTGAGCGCCACTCATTCCGCCTAATCCAGCAGTTAAAAAAACTTTACCCTTTGGGCTTTCAGTCTTTTCCAAAATCTTCCTGAAGGCGTTCATTACCGTAATAGTAGTGCCATGAACAATCCCTTGCGGGCCGATGTACATGAATGACCCTGCTGTCATTTGTCCATATTGGGTCACGCCAAGTGCGTTGTACTTTTCCCAATCATCCGGCTTGGAATAATTGGGGATCATCATCCCATTGGTCACCACCACCCTTGGAGCACTTTTGGAGGAAGGAAACAAACCCATAGGATGTCCCGAGTACATGCTTAAAGTTTGCTCATCCGTCATCTGAGCCAAGTATTTCATGGTCAGAAGGTATTGCGCCCAATTTTGGAAGACCGCACCATTTCCTCCGTAGGTAATGAGCTCCTCCGGATGTTGTGCAACCGCTGGGTCCAGGTTGTTCTGTATCATCAGCATGATGGCTGCAGCCTGAATCGATTTGGCTGGATAATCAGCAATGGGCCTGGCATACATTTCATACTCAGGCTTAAATCGATACATATAAATCCTTCCAAATTGCTGGAGCTCTGCAGCAAATTCAGGTGCTAATTCATTGTGCCAATCCTCTGGAAAATATCTTAATGCGTTCCGAACAGCCAACTTCTTTTCGGCTGGAGTTAAGATATCTTTTCTTTTTGGCGCTCTGTTAAGACCTTGTTGGTATTCCCTTTGAGGTGGGAGATCCCGAGGTATTCCTTGTAGTATTTGCTCTTGGAAATTCATGGGGCGTGAATTCTATTTGAAACACATAATTACGCATATTTCCCATAAGCGAGATATGCCAGCAATACAGAACTCATTCAAATAGTCACGATAAACTCACTACCCTCCCCCATCTTGGAATTGACTTCTACTGAACCACCTTCTTGTTCTATTAACTTCTTCACAAGGGCCAACCCTACACCCGAGCCCTTTTTCCCACTTGAATCTTTCCGATCCAGGTTCTCAAGTAAACCAAAAATTTTATCGATATCCTCAGCATCGATACCCATACCATTATCCTTGACAACCAACTTGTAGCGTTCTTCCACTTGATCAATATTGATTTCAATAACCTTTTGATCCTTGTTATTGTACTTCAACCCATTGGATATCAGGTTAGTGAGAATTTGCTGCCAAACGATTCTTTTACCGGCAATGAACTTCACCTCGGAATTGATTGAAATCTCATAACTCGATTCAGGATCCAACATTTTCTTAATCCCCTCAATCATCTTTTCGATTGAGAATTTCTCCGCTTTCACCTGACCTTGATTCTGAAACAGATAATACTCCATCATCTCATCAAGGAAGTCCTTGATCCTATTGGCTGAGCCATTGATCATCTCCAGATAGTGATCAAGGGTATCTCCAGATATGTCCTCCTCGCTCTTCAAAAGTTCTGACAAAGACAGGATAATACTCATGGGTGAGCGAAGATCATGTACCAGTGCATATGAGAATTGCGTCAGCTTTTCATATTGTGCCTCTTGTTGCTGTTTGATTTTCTGGAGAATCAAATTGTTTCTCCTCAGTTCCATCAGCTGCATCACCTGTCTACCCAGCATCTTCAACAGCTCTATCTTCTCATTGGAAATTTTCCTTGGTTGGTGGTCAATGGCACACAAGGTACCAAGGGCATAACCATCGCCATCTACCAAAGGAATACCAGCATAAAATATAATAGGCTTAGGACCTTGGGTAATGGGCGTATCAGCGAAGCGAGGGTCCTCTCTGGTATCCTCAATTACCAAAGCGTCTACGTCACTCATAATAGTATGAGCACAGATGGCGACTTCCCTTTTCATCTCATTGGAGGAAGTTCCTACTTTGGACTTGTACCATTTTCTATCCTCATTGATAAAACTCACCATACCAATGGGCGTGTCACAAACGGCAGCTGTAAGACTCGCTATATCATCAAACTCCCTTTCGGGAGGTGTGTCCATAATCTCATAGGAGATGAGTGCTTCCAGCCTTTTTATCTCATTCTCGGGAATGGGGAATTGCATGAATCAAAAAAATTGCAAGACTTAAGAATGAAAAGATATTCTATTCTAATCTAACCCTAAGGGTAAACGCAGCGTAAATGTCGTGCCTTGTCCCTCTTCGCTTTGTACAGATATCATACCCTTATTGAGTCGCACAAAGTCCTGAACAAGCTGGAGCCCTAAGCCCAATCCTGTTTCGCCGGAAGTTCCTTTAGATGACATCTTCTCTCCCAAACTAAAAATACTTTTAAGCTTCTGATTAGGTATACCGACACCACTATCAGCAACCCTGATGATGCCAAAGCCCTGATCTGGGTCCTTTGTAGCCTGAATACAAACCTTTCCTCCATTCGGGGTAAACTTTACAGCATTGTTTACAAGATTTCTTAGAATAGTAGAAGTTGCATTTTTGTCTGCATATATATTGAAGTCTTCCACCACGTCATACCCTAGCTTTATATTTTTTGATTCGGACATATCACTGAAAATATCAGTGACTTCTTTTGATACTGCCTCTACGCTTAAGTACTCCGGCACATAAGGAAAATGCCCACTTTGCTGCAGCGCCCAATGCAATAAATTATCCAATAGTTTGGTCAATCGATCAACAGACTCCTCCATCTTGCCCATCATCTCTTTGAGCTTGCTGGCATTGTCCCCATCTACAAAATACTTGGTAACACTCACCAAGCCACTCAGCATGTTTACGGGTCCACGCAAGTCATGGGATATGATGGAAAAGAACTTATCTTTTGTCTGATTGGCCTTGATCAAGGAGTCTTTCTGAAGCTCCAATTCCTCATTAAGTTTCGTCTTCGCCTTTGAGTAGACGTAAATCATAATCCCAAGAAATAGCACAATGACTAGTGTGATACCACCAGCTATCATGATGATGCGATTACTTCTTCTTTGTTCCAACAAAAGATCCACCTCGGATTGCTTCTGCCCCACTTCATACTCAGTCCTAAGATTAGCAAGCCTTTGAGTGGTCTGTAGGTTTTGAATGCTGTCCTTATAGGCATGATGCTGTACTAAGTAGTCAGTGGCCGACTCAAACTCTCCAACCTCCTTACTTAATAGAAAAAGTAAATAAGACGCGTCCCTGACCTGTTCTTTCAGACCTTCCTCCTCTGCAATTCGTAGCCCCTTTTTTGTGTATTCTATGGCCTTGGTATTATCTCCTTCTTCTAAAAGTATGTTGCCCAATTTATTATAGTAATCCGCTAAAGCATATGGATCTTCTAATGCTTGCAACATATCAATAGCACTAAAGAGATCCCTTTTTGCGATATCAATAGCACCTTTTTTCCAGAAGACCAAAGCCCTGTTCCCTAGAATATAAGCCTGACCTAAAGCCATATCAATTTCACTTAGAATATCTTCTGACTCATTGTAATAAGCTAATGCTGAATCATAATTTTTTATTAGGTAATAATCGTAACCTACGTTCAAAAGTGTCAGCGCTAATGTTTTCTTTTCATCAGTATTTCTGAGAATTTCTATTGTTTTCGACCCATAGAGCAAAGCATTTTCAGAATCACCATTCTGTGTGTAGCAAGTTGAAATCTCCGCATAAATATTTGCCAAATCGGGCAGAAACTCCTCATGGCCCGATGCATGATTAGCTGCCTCAATCAAATACTCAAGTGATTTACCTAGATCACCAAGAAATCTATGGGCAACACCCACCTGCTTGTTGCCTTTGATGATGTACTCAAGATTATTAGTTCTTTCTGCTAGGTTAAGAGCTAGGGTACCGTACTTAAGAATTTCTTCTGGTACATAAATGTTATCGCAGAGCCAGTCATAAGAACTGAGCCTTTGTTCGTCGCTTAAATAACGGTCAGAAACCAGCAGACTTTTAACACTATCCACCTGGTTATCTTCACGACCAAACAGCTGTAAATAAAAAAAAACTCCACAGAACATTAGTGTAAGACTAATTCTGTGGAGCATTGTATTTATTTTAATGACGTCTGTTTCTTACTGAACAACTTTGATCTTTGGATCTAACCTCTCGGGTCCAGAGCCTTTTCTCGTCTGGTAAATGATATCATATTTCAAGGTAGCATCTGACACTTCAGGTATTTGCACGTACCAAAGTTTAGAATTTTTCCAGGAATCAGGGATATTACCTAAGATATCTTGGGAGTTAGCATCAAATTCAATACCCCTTAAAAATTTAATGTTGTAAGCTCCGTACCAAAAGATGTATCCTCCACCCTCTACTGACGCGGTTACGGTTTCTTCATTTAGTAACTCGTATCCCTGCATGCCTGAAGGCGCTGTATAATAGTACAGGTTATTGTCGTCGCCACAAGCCAAGATGGTTAAAGCGTAAGCATTCGCTCCTCTAGCTGCTGCTTCTTCCTTCAATCCATTTTCTTCAAGGAAATCAGCCATAAGCGCCTCAGCTGCAGCCACGTCATCTTGGTCTACACTCGGCTCTGTTGAGACCGCCTCTTCCTGGCAGGAAACGAAAATGATAAATGATAATGCGAATAGTAATTTTGTGATTTGTCGGTGGTTCATCATCTGCAAGTTATTTTATAAATATACTATCACTTCCTATAAGTGACCAAGTAAATTTCGCTGGATAGTTACTAAACTTCGTTGAACGAGAATTTCTACGTATTATCCGGAACTTGATTTAGTAAACATACTAAGAATATTAACGCCTTGCGTAAGCTTCACCAAATTATCTTGAATAGCCCAGCAGTGGCTTATTCCGCAATTTTTGATAGTTCAATGCCATAGAAATACAAGTTTCCATCATCTCTTCAGGTACTGGTGATGACAAAGGCAATACCACAGCTCTGTTACCTATTAGCTCCAGCTCATCTCCGTATATCATTTGAAATGTTGACACCAACTTGGTGGTGCAAATGAAGAACATATAGCATCTGTCTGGAGTGGCCTCATTCCAATTGATCCGGATGGTACTACCACCCTTGGCGATAAAGCTCAATTCACCCCATCTTTTGGTTTCTAATAGCTCTTTCACCTCCATGTTCTCCGCTACTCTCAGAATTGTTTCTCTGATGGACAATAGGAAAGATTGTATTTCTACCGGATAGTTCCCGATCAGTTCTTTGGCGTTTACCTCACTTTTATGAATCATATTCAAAGATTGAATCGAAGAATGACAACCTTATGTCACTCTTCCATTAATAATCTCATCAATTCTTCAGCCGCTACTTTTCCCTTTTCTCTCAGAAAGTCTCTGGGTGTATTATCGCCTAGTTCAAATACAATGGCCGGCATGTCATGATCGAGATAAAAGTAGTTTCTGGAGACCATAGTAGGCTCGATTTGTTTGGAGGGTCGAACATTCGTCTTCTTTTGAGGAAGCCGATTGGTGATCCCCTCGATCCACTCATAAATGATCCAGTCCCCAGGATCGGTAAGCGTTGAGTCAATTGGATAATAAATATCATCCCAGGTAGAATGAAAATCTACTCCAAAGACAAAATCTATTCCTTCCTTCTGCTTCTGAACCAGAAACTCGCTAACTGCGGAAGTTTCGGGCTGATTAAACGCCTCCCAATCTCTATTGAGATCTATACCACCAAAATTATGCCGCCAGTGGCCATTGTCCACACCATCGGGATTCATCAGGGGCACCACATAGATCATGAATTGGTCTCTGAAAGCTGCAGATTGCTCACTACTCCCTGCTATGGTTTCAATAAATGATTTCATAGCCAGAAACCCCGTTACTTCCGGAGGGTGCTGTCTCGAAATGATCATCAATGCCTGCTTTGCCTCTGGATTACCCATGGTAACCATCCGAATAGGCCTCCCCTGTCTACTCATTCCTATATCTTCTTGCGATACAAACTCCCTCTCATCAAGCATATCAATCCACTCAAATACCTTAGAAGAAGTCCACAACTCCTGTGCTGAAATCCATATTGGCTCAGTCGTGATATCAACTACCATCTCCACACTTTCAGGAGCCGCATTAATCCCGAACTCACCCTCTCCCAATCCAATTTCTTTGTAATCTGCTGTGTCAAGTGGAGCGAAGCTGACTCCATCCGTGCTGATTTTGGGGTAATACCTACTTCTAGAACCCTGATAGGTCAATTGTATGGTGACCTTTCTAGGAGAATCAGTCCATATTTTAAAAGCGTACCATGGACTAGGATTGATCGGCTCATTCTCTGCTGTAATAAGTACTGTGTAATGATTATCCCCATCTGCCACGACGCCATTCAATCTTCCCCCTTCAAAATCATTGGTGAAATAGGTGGAGCTGTCCTCCATGTACCAAATCCCTTTCCATTGTGGTTGTACAGGTTTGGTTACCGTTGAAACCAAGGGCGTAGGGCCCTGTCCTTGAAAACCGGCAGGTGCCTCCTCTTTTTTGGCACAGCTGAACAGTAAGAAAAAAACAAAAAGACATGAAAATATTCTCATGTCTTGAAGTTAGTATGAATTTCAGATTCTATTCAGATCTTAAAACTTTCACTGGGTTCGAGGATGCTGCTTTATAAGTATCAAACCCCACGGTAATCAGTGTAACCAAAGCTACCGAGCCTCCGGCAATGGCAATTACTCCGGATCCAACTCCTACTCTGTAAATGAAATTATCCAACCATGCATCCATTAAAAACCAAGCAATGGGTACTGAAAGCACGAAGGAGATGGCTATGAGAATAAAGAAGTGAGAAAGTAAAAGCCCGATAAGTCTTTCGCTGCTCGCTCCGAGGACTTTTCTAACCCCAATCTCTTTCTTGCGCTGTTCGGTAACATATGAAGCGAGTGCGAAGAGTCCCAGAACTGCTATAAAAATGGTGATTGCAGAAAAGAGGGTGAACAGATTACCCATACGTCTTTCATTTTCATAAAGTCTTCCAAACTCAAAATCCATGAACCAGTTTTCCATAGGGAAACCAGCATTAATGGTTTTCCATTTCTCTTCTAGCACACTGATTTTTGCCTGATAGTCTCCTGGTGTCATTTTCACATACATGATTCGATCCCACCGACTTGGAGTGCCCCACATCGCTAAAGGCTCAACAACTGTTTTTACAGACTTATAGGGAAAGTCTTTGACCACTGCGATTACCTTACCATCAAGATCCTCCATTTGCTGCAACTGTTGGTTCCAAGCTCGATCTCGAACGGTCATACCAATAGCTTCAGAAGGGTCGACCTGCAAGCTATTTACGGCCGCCTCATTCAGTATCACACCCACGCTATCGGAGCCTATTTGGCTATCAAAGTTTCTTCCCGCGATGAATTCCAACTGGAAGGTCTCTGGAAAATTGAAGTCTACATCAAACTTGTTCCACTCCAACTCTTCATTATTCCTCTCGGGGAATCGGAAGTTTCTATTTACAAGACCGAAATGTGGAAGGCGAGGCAAATGATTTCCCAATGCCACTGACTCAAATCGACTATCCTGCTCTACCTCATCCCTAAACGTTTCCCAACCGTTTCCAAGACCAAAGCCACCTAACCTGATGCTGAGAATTCGGTCTTTATCCTCACCCAGCTTGCTATTATGTATAAGCCCCAATTGATTGTAAACAACAAGCGCACTTATTATCAAAATAATGGAAACACTAAACTGAAATATCACCAAACCCTTTCTCACATACTCAGCCCCTTTTCCTGAAGATGAGAGCCCGCGCATAGCGGCAATAGGTTTGAAATTTGATAGGTATAATGCAGGATAACTACCAGACAAGAATCCTACTATGATAGCAAGCACCACTACAATAGATATCGAACTAAAATTGAACAGATCAGCCGCTTGAAAAGCTTTACCTGTCAGATCATTGAAATACGGCAAAGCCAGCATGACTATTACCAAGGACACCACTACGGATAGGACTGATATTAATAATGACTCACCGTAGAACTGGCCTATTAACTGTTCTCGGGTACTTCCAAGTGTTTTTCTTAGACCAACTTCCCGCGCCCTTTTTGCCGACCTGGCGGTGGCTAGGTTCATAAAATTTATGCAGGCTATCACCAATACTAGTATCGAGCTCAATACCGTAATAGGAATATAGGAGGCATCGGATGGCGCTTCTAACTCCCACTTCATTTCAGGCTCAAAGTGTAAATCGGCGATGGTAGTGAATTTGATTTCCGCATAGTTCTCAGCACCATCATTATCACTATCAAGAACTCCTTCCAAAAAGGGCTTCCAGTCCTCCTCTATTTTTTCAAGACCCGATGGATTGCTCACCTTTAAATAGGTGTAGACAAAAGCGTCATCATTCTGATTGAAAAGCTCATAACCCCAGGATTGATTATATAGTTGAGCGAGTCTCTCAATGTTGCCAAGGAACTCTGATTTCAAGTGTGTGTTGCTTGGCGGATCATAATAAACCCCAGAAACGGTCAGTTTGGCGGTCCCGGCATTGTGATTGAATTCCATCACCTTACCGATAGGGTTTTCATCTCCAAAGTACTTTTCGGCAGCAGACTCTGAAATCAGAATATTGTCCAATTGTGCAAATGCCGCTTCTTTATTACCAAGCTTCATCGGGAAAGAGAACATTTCAATAAATTCTTTATCTACCCAATGAAAATTTGGCTCCATAAAGGCATTTACGCTGTTCTCTCTTTTTACATAGCCAGGATATCCTGAATGCGTTAGTCTGGCATAACTCTCAACTTCCGGGATGGACTCTTTATATCTTGGCCCCCAGGTGGCACCAGAAGTGGCCATCGCCTGCTTCTCACCATTTTCCCAGGCGCGTACATAGCTAAATCTGTATATCTGCTCATGATCCTGATGATATTGATCATAGGTCAACTCATCCTCCAGGTAGAGATAGATAAGGACAAAACTGGATAGGCCGACTGTGAGTCCAAGAATATTGACTATAGAGTAGAGCTTCTGTTTAAGCAAATTCCTCCAAGCCACTTTTAGGTAGTTTTTGAGCATGAGTATTGAGTTTGAGTTACTTAAGTGTACTTGTTCATAATCAATGGGTTACAGAAAAAGGACAAAAAACCTTTTACAAAGGATATATCGCCATATTTGTTATCAGGCGCAACCGCTAGCATGATTCGATATATTCACCATATCTTCTGGTTACTGGTTTTCTTTTCACTATTGGGTTATTCTCTCCTAAGTGGAACTTATGAGAACTGGATTTATTGGCCCGCGGCACACATCCTATCGCAGTGGGCATTGACCTGGCCTCTCCAATCTCTGTTCAATCAGTTTAGTCGACTTCCGAGGGCAAAACAATACTTACCAATTGCATCCATAGCCATCTTATATACTATAAGCACTTACTTACTTGAAGGCATTCTCATCTTGACATTGGAGCGCCTACTGGAATATCCGGAACACATTCAGCTTCTTGGTTTAATGGATTATTATAGCATGAATTGGTTCCAAACATTAAGAGGTTTTGCCTGGCTTGCATTGTATGGAGCGCTATTGCAATTGATAAAAACAGAAGCCTTATTTGACTATGAGAAAAGGAAAAATATTGAGCAATCAGGTCTTTTGGGATCATGGACTATAGAGAAGCTAACCTTACAACTGAACCCGCACTTCCTATTTAATAGCATGAATAGCATTGCGATGATGATCAGACGTGGCGAAAAGAACGACGCCATCATAATTATATCCAAACTCAATAACCTCCTTAGAGAAATACTCTATGGTGACCCTGAACACACCTGGACATTAGCAGAAGAAATAAGATTCATAGAAAATCTCATAGATCTTGAAAAGATGAGGTTTGGAGAAGATTTGGAAGTACACACTTCCTTTTCAGTTGCTAACCCAAGCTTCAAAATACCAAAGCTTCTATTGCAGCCAATTCTTGAAAATGCATTTAAGCACGGACTAAGTCTTGATGGTAAAGGAGTGGTAAAGATTGCTGTTTGGGCCGCTGATCAACAGCTACATTGCGAGATATTCAACTCTGGTGAAGGCTCTGTACCTAAAAATTATTTGGAGAAAGCTGGTATTGGTTTGAAGAATACAATGCAGCGACTCAAGCATTTTTACCAGGAACGATTTACCTTGAAAATCGAGGACCTGAACGAAGGAACAAAAGTCACACTCTTATTGCCATATGAGTCGAATTAGATGCATCATCATCGATGACGAGAAAGAAGCTCGTTTGGGTTTGCAATCCATACTGTTGGAGGTGGAAGATATTGAGATTATTAGTGTCTGCAAGAATGGATTAGAAGCTATAGAACAGATCAATGAATTCCGTCCGGATCTAATTCTGCTGGACATTCAAATGCCAGGGGTGAATGGGTTTGAAGTATTGGCTAGTATCGAAGAGCCCAAGCCTGCTGTCATTTTTATTACGGCTTATGATCAGTACGCACTTAAAGCATTCGAAGTACATGCCTTAGACTACCTCTTGAAGCCTTTCACAGATGAAAGACTATTTGAAAGCCTGGAAAACGCCAGAAAAAATATTCAACAAAGCAAAAATCAAATCACAGCACTGCTGGATCAGAGATCATATCCAACAAGAGAAGAAGTGGTGAGTCTTGATGATAAGTCTAAGTTGGTATTCAAGTCAGATGGTAAAGTTCATTTTTTGGATTTCAACAAAATACACTGGATAGAAGCTTACGACTACTATGTCAAAGTACACGTAGAAAAACAGTTTCATTTACTACGTGAAGCGATGAAAAGATTAGAACAACGACTACCAGACTTTTTCATCAGGGTCCATAAGTCTGCCATCGTAAATACCAAATCAGTCCAGACAATGGAGCACCTACCTAACAGCGAATTGGAATTAACCCTAGTTAGCGGTCAAAAAGTGAAAGTGAGTAGGACCCGGAAAAAAGAGGTTTTGGACCACTTTTAGTGTGAAAATGCAGATACCTGCACAATCCTTTCACTTTACTGCATTCCTGAAAACCCAGACAAGCTCCTTCGTAGATTTAGTTATTTAAACACCGAATTCATGGTCAAAAATCAACTCAAGTTCGCAATTCGTCTATTCAAAAAAGATGGTATCTATTCCGTATTGAATATTCTGGGTCTAAGTCTGGGTATTGCCGTTGGAATCATCCTGGTCATATATCTCCAACACGACCTGAATTATGACAAGCACCATGAGAATCATCAAAATATATACCGGTTGACCAACCACATGGTGGCCCAAGGTGCCGATTTCAACTCTGCCAGAACGGCCAGAGAATTGCCTGAAATCATGCAGCAAGAGCTGCCTGAAATATTGGAATTCGTGAGATTTCAGGACTGGAACAACGTGACCGTCACCTACACCGAGGGTGAGGGCAAGTATCAGTTCATCGAAAATGATATCGTAGTAGCAGACTCCAATGTCTTCAATGTTTTCACCCATCAATTCCTTGAAGGAAATCCCAAATCAGCATTGGAAGGACCCAACAAGACGGTATTAGCCGAGACAGTAGCTAAAAAATACTTTAAGGATGAATCAGCCTTAGGGAAGGTGCTTGATGTTGACGGAGAGTCTTATGAAGTAACAGGAGTCATAAAGGATGTCCCAGTCAACTCCCATCTCTTTTTCGACATTATGCTATCTCAAATATCTGATCGAGAATGGGTGAATAGAAATATCGCTGAAGGGAATAACGTTCGTGTATCGGAAGCTTTTTGGAATCCCTCCATTTACACTTACTTCCTGATGCCTGACAATTATGATGTATCCGCTTTCAATCAGAAGTTTCAGGACATCATTTTCGAAAAGACCTTTGGGGCTTTCGGGAAACAGATAGGTGGTTCTGTCACCGTCGGCTTGCAGCCACTGGCAGATATACATTTCACCGCTGATCAAGACTCTGACGAACCCCAAGGAGATATCATTTACCTATACACCTTCACGTCCATTGGTATATTGATCATTTTCCTTGCTTGTATCAACTACATGAACTTGGCTACTGCCAGATCTATTACCAGAACTTCGGAGATATCAATAAGAAAGGTTTTGGGCAATAGCAAAACCGGCCTGTTTAGCTCTATCATTCTGGAGTCGGTGGTCCTGGCATTTTTCGCCATGTTCATAGCCATTGCCCTGGTTTATATTTTAATCTACTTGACGCCATTTCTGGATCTTATCGACAAAAGACTTGAAATCAACTTCCTTAAAAATCCGGGATTGATCTTGAGCACGCTGCTGGTCACACTTAGTATTGGAGTGGTATCGGGGCTATATCCTGCGCTTTACATTCCTTCGGTATCTCTTGTGACTGGTCTGAAGGGGCCTTCTGGAAATGCTTCAAAAACAGCGTGGTTCAGAAAAATCATGATTGTATTTCAGTTCGTGATTTCGCTCTTCGTAATTATCTCCACATTCCTTATGGATCAGCAGATTGCATTTGTGCAAAAGGCCGAACTGGGGTTTGCGAAAGAAAATGTGGTATTGATAGATATTCCAGACACAACCGTCGAGAATAGCGTGCCTTCGATTCGTAATGCTATGGAGGCTAGTCCGAATATCATTTCAACTACCACTGCTATCGGTGTGCCAGGCCTTGGCGTCAATGGACATGTCTTCCGAATCTTTATTGACGGGGAGATGAAACAACAAGCAACGAGTTTCATCGTGGCGGGTAATGATTACCTTGAGACCATGGGTATTGAACTAATTGAAGGCCGCAAATGGATTGATGACTCTGAAGCTGAAGGACTCAACTTTATTGTGAATGAGACCGCAGTGAAAGAGTTTGGCTGGGGAGATGAGCCACTACAAAAAGTAATTCGATATTTCCATGGAGAAGAAGATGGACATGTAGTAGGGGTTGTCAAGGATTTCAACTTTCAGAACCTTCATAATGAAATAGAGCCGCTTATTCTCATTAAGGACAATGGACGAAGAGGAACTTTTCACGTTCGGGTAAGACCTGACAACCTACAGGAAACCTTGGCTTTTATAGAGCAAACCTGGACTGAATTCTCACCTAATCACCCTTATGAATACCGGTTCCTGGATGAAGAGTTTAATCAACAATACAGGGAAGATGAGACCCAAAAAACCCTCATATCTTCACTATCCTATATTTCTATATTCATTAGTATCCTAGGACTTATCGGACTCTCGGCCTTTACCGCCGGACAAAAAATTAAGGAAATAGGAGTACGTAAAACACTCGGAGCTTCTGTTCCCACTATCCTTATGCTCTTCTCCAAAAGCTATGTTCAACTTATCATCATTGCTTTTGTGATCAGCATCCCTCTTTCAAACTATATGATTACCGAGTGGATGAGTGAATTTGCCTACCGACTGCCTATCCAATGGTGGCACTTTCTGGTTCCAGGTTTGGCAGTCATTTGTTTAGGACTGGCAACGGTAATGGTCCAATCGCTAAAGGCTGCGAAAGCCAACCCGGTAGATGCCTTGAGAACTGAATAAGATTTTCAATATTAAAAGCCGCTTTTTGATTAAGTTGCCTAATCGAAAAGCGGTTATTATGAAATTTGCATTGGTAAGAAATACGGTCGTACTAGGGTTGTTGGCAGTTGTTGGGTTCAGTTCCTGCTCAGGACCGGAAAAGATAGATTTCCCTAAAACTGATCTGACAAAATCAGCAATCATTCCAAAACCGATGGAAGTAGTGGCGGATTCAAGTGGGTTCCCCCTTGGGTATTCAACGACTATAGTGGCAACTGGAGAGTTTGCTGACGTAGGTCAATTACTTGAATCCAAAATCAAAGCCGCACTGGGGTCACCTTCCGAGCAAATCGAAGGAACGAAAAGTGTTATTTCCTTCCAAAAAATAGCAAGTAGCACCGCTGAGGGGTATGAACTATCGATCTCGAATGACTCTGTCCTGATTAAATCTGCCTCGGCCGTTGGTGCTTTCATGGCTGTACAAACGTTTCGACAATTAATACCAGAAATAAGCAACGACACTCTGACAAATGAACCACTTTGGGTAATCCCAACTGGTACCATCAAAGACGCACCTCAATATGCATTCAGAGGCGCAATGCTCGATGTTGCCCGTCACTTCTTCACTGTCGAAGACATTAAGCAGTACATTGATCTATTGAGCTATTATAAAATCAATAAACTACACCTTCACCTTACCGATGATCAAGGGTGGAGGATCGAGATAAAGTCCTGGCCTAAACTATCTGAAGTGGGTGGATCGACAGAAGTGGGAGGCACTCCTGGAGGATTCTACACACAAGACGACTATAAGGAAATAGTGGCGTATGCAGCAAAGCACTTTATTACCGTAATACCGGAAGTTGACATGCCAGGTCACACTAATGCCGCTTCGGTTGCCTACCCACAGCTAAACGGCAATGGCAAGAAGGTAGAACCATATTCAGGAATGAGAGTAGGCTTCAGCACCTTTGACACTAGAAGTGAGGAGGTATATGGATTCATAGATGACGTAGTGAAAGAAATTGCGGCACTGACTCCTGGCCCCTACTTCCACATTGGTGGAGACGAGAGCCACGTTACTAAGAAGAACGACTACCTATATTTTGTCAACAGAGTGGAGGAAATCGTGCAAAAACATGGTAAGCAAATGGTAGGTTGGGATGAAGTAGCCAATGCCGATTTGGATGAATCATCAGTTGCTCAGCTTTGGCACGATGCTGGTAACGGCGAAAAAGCAGCAGCAAAAGGCATGAAGGTCATTTTATCTCCTGCGCAATGGACTTATTTGGACATGAAGTATGACTCAACCTCTATTTATGGGCTGACATGGGCTGGATACACGCCCGTCGATAGCGCCTATCTATGGTCTCCCGAATCTTTGCTGCCTTCTGAAAGTGTATTAGGCATTGAGGCTCCATTGTGGTCCGAGACCATTAGCAACATGGATGAACTAGAGTATTTAGCGTTCCCAAGGGTAATTAGTTTGGCGGAAGTAGCCTGGTCCACACCGGAGAACAGGAATTGGGAAGACCACAAAGCCAGACTCATTCAGCACGCCAGCTATTTGGAAAAAATGGGTGTGGACTATTATCGATCTCCTAAGATTGATTGGCCTGAGTAATTCAAAGTAAACCACCTCCCCGATTTTGAGGAGATGGATCACATGGCGGTTGGGTTCGTCCAGCTATGGTTTCGTCAGGTTGTAGTAATTGATCACATCATCAAAATACTTGTTGGTGGCATCCATTACTGCAGCTCCATATTTCTCTGGTGTGGTCTTTACCACAAAGGATTTTACGTATTCTATCTTATTGTTACTTCTGTTTTGTAGGACTGTAGGCAGCTGTCCCGCAAACTCTTCTACTTTGGTAGCAAACTGAACATCCGAGGCCAGCTTGTCTGGTTCAGCGCCTGCATAGGTTATATTCCATGAATGTAGCAATTCCGATTGCCCGCCAACGGAGGTGCCCCCAATGTTGGTTGCTGCCTCCCAGGTATTTTGGCTACCCATATTCGGTTTCACTCTCACCACAGGAATAATGTTTTGGTCGGCACTTTCACTCCATCTATGGGTGATCCATCCACCTCCTTTTTTAGAGCTTACAAAAGCCGAGGCTTCGGCCTCAGTATCAGCAAAATCAATGTACAATGACAGCATCCCATTGTTAGCTCCCAACTCCTTGGCCAATTTCTTGCCTCCAGGTACTATTTGGATCACTTTATTCCAATAGGGAGTGCCGTCGTAGCTCATCGCATACCCTAAGCCCTGAGATTTAGAATAAAGCTCTCTTTCCTCTGCCTTTTCCTTGATTTTGCTGGCATTTGGCGAATCTGCAAAACTGCTCCAGGTAACAATCTCTATACCCGCCTCCTCTTTCATTCTCTTGATGAAATTCTCTGCGACCTGATCGGTAATGGCTTGCAGGTCTTCTTCTGTGATACCTTCCAGAATACCATAGGATCCGCTGGAAGATTTGGCTTTTATGTAATCATTCTTGTCCATGGCTTTGGTCACCTTGGC
>CAZZHO010000012.1:32049-43215 GCA_964653795.1 uncultured Roseivirgaceae bacterium
ACAGTGTTTTGCATGCCCCTGGAAACATTTAATAAATGACCCAGATCTTCGCTTATCTTCTTGGCTTTCCCGTCCAAGGGGCTCTGGGCAATGGTCACATGCCTGTTTTCAGACCACTCGAAGCTAACTGTAGCATAGCTCATCTGTTTTTGAAGCCATTTACGACCTACTCGTACGTATTTGTAGTCTTTTACACTCTCCAAAATAGCTGAATCCACCATCTGTGTCCCAGAAATAAAATCATAACCAGTTCCATCGGATCGTAGCGTCACTATAGCCACAGTACTCAGTAAGTCCTGCGTGGAAGTAGTATTGTTCGGCCCCCAACTATTAAGGCCAACTTCCCATTTACCAGCTGCTATTTTGCGACTATAAGCGATTGGTTTGAAATCAACGAAAGTTGTCATTTCGTAATTAGTGGCTGATACTTTTCTGAACGACTGGTTCAAAATCTCCTCAAATTCCTTCTCGCTCATCTGAGCTTCAGCGGCCAAAGCACAAATAAAAAGGCAAATCATTAACCACAACTTCTTCATAACTTTTTTAAATCAAAGATTTCCAGTCAAGAAGTGTCAATCAATAATCCATATGCAGTATTAATTGTGGTGTGCTATACCCATCGATTCTCCACCGCGATCCTAACGGCCTGTGCACGTGAATGCACATGAAGTTTGTCGTAGAGATTGGAAATATGCTTCTTCACTGTATTGGGACTAATGAATAACTCCTCCGCGATACGCAAGTAGTCATGTCCGTTGGATAGATGTTCAAGTATCTGCAGCTCCCGTTTGGACAATCCAAAATCCGATGGTGGTTTGGGGGTAAGTTGAGAATCGTTCTGAAACCTGATCAGGTTCAACACCTTTCCAGCAATCAAAGTAGACATGGAGCCTCCCCCTTCCAAAACATTCTCAATTGCTTCAAGAATCTTAACTGGCGGCTCTTCCTTCAGAATGTAACCCGAAGCTCCGGCCAATATCGATCTAAAGACTTTATCCTCTTCATCAAAGACGGAAAGCATTAAGATTTTAATCTCAGGATACTGCTCTTTCACCTTGGCTGTGGCCTCTATCCCATCCATTTCGGGCATTTCCACATCCATCAATATCACTTCAGGTCTCGTCTTCTCAAGTTGTTTCAAAAGGTCAACACCATTCTTAGCCAAAAGCGATATTCTGACGTGATCGAATAACGAGAGATTATTGACCATCTGATTGGCCAAATGCGGATTATCATCAACTATACCTATAGAAAAAGCCATATTATCTCGCTAATAAGTTAATTCTATCTCTGAAGGTCAATAACCCTTATGGAGTATTTGTACCTGTAATTTCAATCTTCGTTCCATCTTTTCCTGATCGGATATCAAATGTTCCATTCAAATCAGCTGCTCTCTTTTTCAAATTACCAAGACCGTAGTGGTCTTTCTTCGCTTCTCCTTCCAGCACTTCAAAGCCCTTTCCATCATCGGAAATTTTTAGCACTAGCCTATCTCCTTCAAATTTCAGGTCCACTTCAAAAACGCTGGCTTCAGCATATTTCAGACAGTTACTTACCGTCTCCTGAACTGCTCTAAAGCAGTGCAACGCTACACCTGAGTTAATTTTTAATTGATTTGATCCGAATAGAAAATGATAAGAGGTATCTACCTCATTGAAGCACAGCTTCAGGTAATCTTCAATTTTCGCCTTTAAACTATCTGCAGAAACCTCTTCTTCATTCAAAGCCCATATTGTCTCCCTGAGTAACCTCATACCTGATCTAGCAAAGTCACTGAGATTGGTCAGATAGCCTTTTTTGTCAGAAACCTTGTCCTTATCCCATCCGAGGTAAAGAAAATCGAGACGGGACACTATGTAAGCAAAATGAGTCCCCACGCTATCATGCAAATCTCTGCTGATGCGTTCTCTTTCTTGCTGGACTGCCTCCATTTGCTTGATACGCTCACTTTGTTGCCTGTTGATTTGCTTCTGGTATTCGATGTTCTTCTTACCTATCAGATAATATCTGTGGGCCATCGCCAACGTCAAAACGAATATTTCAAAGAAGATAAACGCCTCCCAGGAGACCGTTCTTTCCTTGTTTGTAAGATTCCAGATTATAGCAAAGTAGTGACCTGCGAAATACAGCAAAGGAGTATATGCCACAACAAAGTACTTTGCCATCAGATCTCCTTTGATCGATAAGTAAACAGCGATGGCCACAGTGCTAAAGAGTACAAACACCAATTCGAAGGTTAGCAAATTGAACACCAACACTTCCACCCAAAAGAGGTGATGGGAGAGGAAAACAGCCATCAGTCCGTTGAAAACCGTCAGCCATAGCACAATCCTCAGTCCCTTATGAACTACAGGCAACTTCTCCTTTACATTCAATAAGTGGATGACATACTGCAACCCAAAATATACCTGTGCCAGGCCAAATGCATCGGTATAATTGACACCAAAAGATATGTAAGCTTCAAACTTCTTAGCTGAAAAGAAGTCGGCCATGAGTAAGATGTTGCCAACATTTGATATGATGAAACCGATGTAATAAGCATGTATAACATCACGAGTGAATATGAGGAAGGTACCAGAGACCAGAATAATGAGTGAGGCAAAGCCTAATAATAGCAACAGGTAATTGGTCTCAAGACGAATCTCTTTTTTTCTACTTTCAAAGGACTCTTTTTCCCAAAGGGTATTGCCGACTTGAAGCGTACCTTTGTTGATGGCACAGTACAACAGCACGGTGATGGTATCTCCTTTCGCAATGGAAAGAGGAAAGAAATAAGAAGGATTTACAGTCAAATACTCTCTTTCCCAGTTTTCAGGATGTTGTAGGCCTAGCGGTTCAAATGCTTTGATCACCTTCTCCTCTTTGACAAGATAGGCCCTCAAAGTATCTAAATAGGTTTCGTCAAACTCAAGAATAAAATCATCTGATTGGCTCTGGTTGGTAAGATGAAATTTGATCCACCCATAATCATTGAAATTTCCAAGATGTAGTCTTTTCTGATCGACGGACTCAAACAGTGAGGCACTTGTCAGTACTTGAGAAAGACTCACCGTATCCTCCCTGGAAGCCCACGAGTATCTTTCAAGAATAGGCTTCTTTGACTGCCCTTGCTCTATCACACATATCCTCTCATCATCTGCAATGACATCAGCTTGAGCAAAAAGGCTCCAAAACAAAAAAATCGAAGTAGCTATGGACTTCACTCAAGAAAGATATTGGATATCAGCTTAATGAAGTGAACTCCTTAAAATCAGGAAACCTATATCAAACTCCTTAGCTTTTCTTCCACTTTATCTGGATCTACCAGACCTTGTAAGAAAATTTTCCACTGTGCCATCATTTGCGGGTAATACATTGCAGTACCAGGAATGTAGAATTTGGACTGGTTTTGACAGAAGATCTTGAGCTGTTCTCCCGGCATGTGATGATCGAAAGCCATCTTGGATGAAGACAATGCCTCCAAAAATCCGGAAGCTTCATGTAATGGGGTATCGGTGACTGGGGTAGCATTCACAAAAAGGTCTGACTCACCTTCGAATGGGTCTAACCCAAACCGTGCAGCAGTGGCTGCCACCTTCTCATCGTTTCTTCCCGAAACATACGTTTTGATACCCATGCCTTGAAGAACCGAATTCGCCACATTGAAGACTCCTCCGTAACCGTATATCACCGCAGAATGAATGGATAATCCCGAATCTGCTATCCCCTTCTCTATGGCTTTCCGAAAGCCCATTGCATCCGTATTGTAGCCAATTAGTTTCGGACCTTTTCTTAATACCGTATTCACAGACTGTACTTGCTGGGCACTTTCATCCAATTCATCGAGGAAAGGTATAACCCGCGTTTTGATATCCTTCGAAATCGCACCACCGATGGCGCCAAGGCCCTTTATGGCATTTACAAAATCATCAGGCTCAATAATCTGGTGATCATCTTTCGGTGAAATCGGCAGGTATACAATATCCAAGCCTAACTTTTCTTGTAATAGTTTTTGGTATCTGGCAATGGATGACAATCGACCAGAAGTAGAAATGACATATCTGGAGGCGCCGGAAACTCCGAAAGAAACAGCTTCTTGCATCCAGCAAATATGAAGAAGTCTAAACAATTAAGACATCAGTAAATGGCTTAGATAAACAAAGACCGCAAGGCCTATTGTGAAATAAAGTAATGAAACCATGAAGGCCTTTTTATGGCGTTGATTAAACGCCTGCCAATGTCTGATGTACTTAATGAGAGGATGTATGGCGGTTTTAAATTTCATAGATCAAATATGAATGAACATTCTGTCCCATTTCCGCCAAAATATTACCAAAAGACGCCAATTTCAGTTGATACAGAGGATCAAAAGCCGTTTGTACTAATTATCTTACTCAAGAATTTATCCAATATGATTGTAGATATATCAAACCCATGGCATGCAGTACCAGCAGGGGAAAACGCTCCGGAAGTCGTAAACAGTATTATTGAGATACCTCAGAATACCCGAGCCAAATATGAGTTGGACAAAGATTCAGGTCTCTTGAGGCTGGATCGGGTTTTATACTCGGCAGTATACTATCCTGCTAACTATGGATTTATCCCCAGAACCTATTGTGATGATAAAGATCCGCTTGATATAGTGGTCTTGTGCAAAATAGATGTTGTTCCATTGTGTTTGATTGAAGCAAAAGTCATCGGAGCCATGCGGATGCTAGACGGTGGGGAAATGGATGATAAGATCATCGCAGTAGCTCAAAATGATATGAGTGTGAATCATATAGAGGATGTAGATGAATTGCCACCACATTTTTTGAGAGAACTGAAGAATTTCTTTGAGGACTATAAAAAGCTGGAGAAGAAAGAAGTAAAGGTGGAGGAATTTCAGAACAAAAAAACAGCCTATGAGATCATTGATCAGGCCATATATGACTATCAGGAATTAGTGAAAAACGCCAGACATATTTAATATGAAAAAAGCAGTTGGTATTATGGCTTTTGCCGCCATTTTGTTCAGCAACAAGGCACTCGCTCAGCATGATGTTGGTGACAGTCTGAAAGGAAACTTTCTACCCTATATCTGGGTAGAGCCTTATCACTATTCGGTAGACTATCAATTCAACGATAACCTCAACCGCCAATCGATCGCAAATGCGAGCCTGGAACAGAAGAGTGTTTTTGGACAGAAAAAGCCTTCACAAAAGTGGGGATACAATCCAGCTTTTAGCTATCAAGAGAATTTACCGGGAACCATTATGATGACAGCCATCAATCGATTTGCCAACCGGGAAGAAAGGAAATTGAAGAAGATATTAAAAGAGGAGGCCGCCGTTTCTAAAAAGCCGAATTAGGACTTCTTAAGTTTACGCCAAGCCCAAACCGCCCTGTATTCAGCCACGACTTCCCCTGTCTGGTCTACTGCATCTAGCTTGAACTCCACCTCACCTTTATCTTCCTTTTCAAGCACAGCCCGACGCTCATCGTCAAAATCAGTCCTCACGGTGATTTTTCCCGAGGATCTGCGCACGTAAGCACAATCAATGGACTTCAGTAGTGGTGTTTTACCTTTTGGAATATTGATTCCTACCATCATGCCGGTGGCCGTTTCTGCTAGCAGCGCCATCACCATGGCGTGAACCTGACCGATGTGGTTTTGCACCCGGTTTCGATTTTTGATCGAAAGGACTATCTCATCTCTGTTAAACTTTTCGTATCTGATGCCAGTGGTCCCAACAAATTTCACCGTACGGCCTAAAACATACGACAGCAGCCAGGGGAAAGCCCCAAAGGTTTTAACAAGTTTCTCAAGAGGGTTCATCCTATCTTTCTTTAAAGTTCTTTTGCAAGCCTTCACCAATCCATTTGGCTAAAGCCTGACGATTGTCAGCAACCAAAATTCTCTTTTGATCCCTGGTACTCACAATGTTACCCAATTCAATAAAAACGGCCGCAGGACTTGTATTCTTTAATACAAAAAGGCTGCTACGAGCCTTGACCGATCCCCTGTAGTCCCTCCCAGGTTGAAACTCCTGATAGTTACCTTGGAAAGTTTCATAGATATCTCCTGCCATCTTCCTACCCCTTCTACTTTTTCCATGGTAATAGAAGAAAACGTCCACATTCTCCCCTCCTCTACTATCGACGTGGATAGAGACCATCCTTTGATACTTAGAGCCCTTATGCTTTTTGTAGAGGTTGTTGATAATATCTGTTCGTTGTTCCAACCTGCGAACCTGATTGATAGGAATCCTACCACGCGTATAGGCATACTCGTCTTTATCGCAAGGCAGGTAGTTCGCATCCCTAATGCCATCATTGTCATCTCTGATGATGAAATAGACCAGTGCATTTCTTTGAATGAGCCACCTCGCTAGCCTCAACGTGACATCATAGGCATATTCATCCTCACAAAGATCCCCTTGACGACCATTACCGACTGCTCCAGGATCTGGGCCCCCATGCCCGGCCACCAAGTAAAACACTGCTCCTTGCAGAGAACGATCCACGATTTTCAATCGCTCATAATCGGGACCGAAGATTGGATATGACCTCCACTCCTCTTTCGGCTTGTCGATCCATGATTTATCAATCCGATATTTGACGCCAGTCAGTAAAGATTGGTTCTTGCCAAGTTTGCTTTTATTGAGCTTTATAAAATCTTGCTTGAACTTCTTTGGATCTACTTTATTGCGACGTAGCATTTTCAAGAGTCCTTCACCTTTTTGAGGCACGACTTCCTGATAAGATTGAGCGCCAAGGTTGAACGCCACAAGAAATATTCCCAGAATGAGAAAGTATCGCATCAACATGATTCGCGAAAATAAGATCAAAACATGAAGTGATTCCAGTGAATTTTAAGAATGGGTGATCTAAACCTTCCTAACGACTCCCCCGTTAACGTAACTTATAAAGTTTTAATTATGAGAGCGAGCAGCAACTTTACCAAAGCCATCCACATATGCCTCTTTCTCAATCTAAAAGAAGGAGATCTCAAAAGCAGCACTCAGCTGGCAGAAAGTGTAGATACCAATCCTGTTGTAGTAAGGAGGTTAGTTGCCTTATTACGAAATGCGGGTATTGTCGGTAGCGTCGCAGGTGTTAAGGGTGGGTTTTACCTGGCAATAGATCCGGCTTCTATTAATCTTTGGACGATTTACCAGGCAGTGAGAGAAGAAGAGCTATTCACGAGGCCCAAAGTGAATGACAACTGCGATATAAGCTGTAATCTGGAACTGTTGGTACACGATACTTTTGATGCTGCTGAAATGTCTATGAGGGCCGAACTTGAACCCGTGACCATAGCTTCCCTCTCCTCAGACCTCACAGAAATCCTGGCCGAAGCCACTACCTAAAAATAATTTTCAATTAAATGAAACTTTTTAAACTACATATCTGTATATATAAAAGTAACATTTAAAGATACATTTTAAGAATAGATACAATTAAATACACATGAAAAAGCTTACATTCATCCTGGCCGCATTAGTATTAGTAGCTTCTACTGCGTTGGCACAAGAACAAAAACCTGAAGTAATCAAATTGACTCAGGTGGAAGGAAAGTTCACTAAGGGCAAATTGAAATTGAAGCCCGGTACTTACATCTTCGAAGTAACCAATAAAGGTGTTGACAGAGAGGTAGGTCTTGTTGTAGCTAACTCTGACAATGGTGCTGCCGGTGAGCACATCAAAGAAGGATACCTGGCTAATACGATCAAAAAAGGTGAAACAGCACAATCTCAGGTAGTGACTTTAGGAGAAGGTGAATACAAGTACTTCTGCCCATTGAACCCTACTCCTGAATACACCATTACGGTATCAGAATAAGAAATAAGTGAAGTTGGATAGTGAGAGAGGCGCCTAAGGGCGCCTTTTTTATTGCATTAGGTTGTGTCTCCTTTTTATTAGCTTCGACGCTGTTAGCAACTTCATGAAAATCCTCATCATCCAGACGGCATTTATCGGTGACGTAGTATTGTCCACTCCCCTGATCGAATCACTAAAGGCTTCCTACCCCTCTTCCAAAATCCACTTCCTCCTGAAAAAAGGAAATGAGCGACTACTAGACAGTCACCCTCATCTTGAAAAGGTGCATGTCCTAAACAAACAGCAGAAATTATCAGGAATTCTACAGCTTATCAACAGCTTCCGGAAAGAACGATTCGATCTTATTGTTAACACTCACAGGTTCCTTTCTTCCGGCCTCATTACTGTCTTATCCAATGGAAGGAAAACTATCGGCTATGATAAGAATCCTCTATCGAAGCTATTTTCTACAAGAATCACACATGAGATTTCCGAGCAGGGATCCCTGCATGAGGTAGACAGAAACCTGAAGCTCATCGAATCAATAGCCCAGAACCCAACTCGCCAGCCAAAACTGTATCCCAGGAAAGAAGACTATCACCAAGTTCCCGACTATGAATATGTATGTATCGCTCCGTGTTCAATTTGGTTTACCAAACAGTGGCCTGTTGAAAAATGGGTGGATCTTATCAATAAAATTCCACCCTCACTCAAAGTACATTTGATAGGTGGTCCTGTCGATGTGTCTACATGCGAAAGCATTAGATCTAAAGTAACAGATGCCTCTCAGATCATAATTTCAGCCGGAAAAGGGCATATTCTCTCAGCCGTAGCTCTCATTGAAAAGGCCCGCATGACATTTACCAATGACTCAGCGCCCATGCATTTCGCATCTGCAGTAAACGCTCCAGTTTCTGCTATTTACTGTTCCACCGTACCAGCATTTGGTTTTGGGCCATTATCCGACAGGCAATTCATCTTTGAAACGAATAAGACATTAGCATGCCGGCCATGTGGACTTCATGGGAAAAAACAGTGCCCCGAAGGGCATTTCAATTGTAGTGAGATTGAAAGCAAAAGAATGCTAACAGCGCTTCCTATTGAGTAAACTCATTAAACATTCGACTCTGTGAGCTCTTGAGACCACTTAGCCAGTTTCGCCCCCGCTTCATAGGACGATTGAAGGAAATCCATCAAGGCTTGCTCTGGATTATCTTCTTTCAGCAGATCGTCATACATCAACACTGCCATGGGACTTCCGTTGCTATCTATCCAGTTGGCACTTGCTGGAGATAGTGGCTCGTTCTCTAAACCCTCTGGAGATGGATAGGTATATGAGTAGAACGCAGCTCCTCTAACTTGCTCATCACCGGCCCAAAACCCAGCACTGATCACTTCATGTGAATAGGCTTCCCTATCGGCGATGGTCGACGTATCCGGCATCTTAGGAGCCATCTTTCCAGAAAACCTCGTCACTGCCAGGTCCATGTGGTGCCAATACAATTGTGAAGGACTGACTTTACCGTAGTACTTTCCAGCAAACGCCTTGAAAACATGATCAACTTGGGTGAGCACCCGCCAAAACCGGTTGACATACTCCGGATCATAGCTATTGTGCGTCTCACAGTTATGGAAAGGCTCTTCACAAGGGTGATCATACGGTACAGGAATAATTTTAGCCTTAATTCCTGCTTCGTCTAGAGTGTTGAAAAATTTACTATGGAATTCGGCAACACTTAGTCCATCCTCTAACGGAAATGACCAATCTCCACCCCAGCTAGTATGTAATTCCAACTGATGCTCACGGAAATTAAAGTCTATTTGAAAGGACCCTCTTTCATATGGAATTGGTCCGGTTGTGAGTCCCTTTGGACCCAACCTGAAGGTGATGTGCCACCAGTGATTTCGCTTGGAAGCCAAATCCAATTTGATCTTACCTACAATCTGCAGCCACAGGTGCAATGTAATCTTAGACTCCTCCCACTCTTCTAAAGGAAGTTGTACGAATTTGCTCATCAATCAATAAGTTTTAAAGTGAATTGTGTCTCAATACATCCCATAGGTCTTTGTTTTTCTGAAACTGGGCCCGGGCAAAAGGACAAAGCGGCATCACTTTTCGGTCTTCAGCTCTAACTGCCTCTACCATGTGATTGAACAAACCCTTAGCTACTCCCTGGCCTTCATATGCGGCATTCACCCCTGTATGGTCTACAATAATCAATTGGCCTTCATTGGCCACAGAATAGGTCATCTCGCCCATTTCCGTATCACCGTCTTTGGCCACAAAACGGCCTTTAGAATCTGTTTCTTCCTTCGTTATTTCCATGATTTTCCTCACTTAAAGAATAAAAAAGCAGCCCCTGATCAAAGACCAGGGACATAGCTTTATTAACTCATCGGTACTTCCATCAATAGCACCTTAGCTCCAGCATCGGCCTTCACTTTCAATTGCTGCGTATCCCAGATACCGAAGCCATCTCTTTTTGAGAGCGATTGACCTTCTATCTCAGCAGATCCTTCCAGGACAAATGCATAAACACCATTGCCAGCCCCTTTTATCTCATATTGTGTTTCGATATTTTCATCAAAAGAGCCCAGATGAAACCAGGCATTTTGGTGAATCCAAACGCCTTGATCATCAGCATCGGGTGACAAGATTTGCGAAAAAGAATTAGGCTTTAAAAGTCCTGAAATCTCAATTTGATCATACCTAGGTGATACATCCTTCTTATCAGGAAACACCCAAATCTGCAAAAACTTGACTTCCTTATCTTGATTCTTGTTGTACTCACTGTGGTAGATACCAGTACCCGCACTCATCACCTGGATTTCTCCCTCCTTGATCACGGCGGTAGTTCCCATGCTGTCTTTGTGCTCTAAGTCTCCGCTCATTGGTATGGAAATGATCTCCATATTGTCATGAGGGTGAGTTCCAAAGCCTCTGCCTGGGGCGACAGTATCATCATTCAACACTCTCAACTTACCGAAGTGAACTCTTTCCGGGTTATAGTAATTAGCAAAGCTGAATGAGTGGTGAGAGTTCAACCATCCATGATTGGCATGGCCTCTAGTATCTGCTTTGTGCAAAACCGTTTTCATCGTTTTTTCCTCCTTATTTGGTAAATGATTAAAGCCTATCTGCTCCATTTGCTGGGACTTAATGTCATCAGTCGCTTTCGATTTCAAAGCACTTGCTCCTAACACTGTTGTCAAAGAGCCCTTCGCAAGATTCGATAGGAATTTTTTTCGTTTCATTTCAATTTATATGTATATACATTATATGTACGTGAATATAATTATTTTGTTGTAATCAGTAAATAACATTGTCAAAAACACCCCGCGTTTGCATTCTGTTGTTACACCATGAAGAGATCATTACTAATC
>CAZZHO010000013.1:0-16618 GCA_964653795.1 uncultured Roseivirgaceae bacterium
AAGGATGATCTCGAAACTTTTAAGTCACTCAATGCCCAGGATTCATTTCTATTACACAAAGCTGCCTCGCAAGGGGCTTCCCAGATTGTAGATTATTTGATTGCCAATAGTGCTAGTGTCAATCAACTCAATTCTGAAGGGAATGCTCCCTTGCACCTGGCAGCCATGGGCCATCACGTTGGTATCGCCGAAAAGCTGATTATAAATGGCGCGGATGTGAACCTGAAGCAAGGAGCTGGTTTGAACGGTACCCCACTGATGCTTTCCTCGAGGATAGCAGATGCTCAACTGCTGAACCTATTGATAGATCGGGGAGCGGAAGTGAATGAAGGAGATAAGAATGGTGACCCAGCCTTGAACTGGGCCACATTTTATGGCTGTATTCCTAATATCCAACTGCTATTAGCCCGTGGGGCTGATCTCTCTATCGAGAGTAAACATGGCAATGCAGTAGATGTCGGTCTTAGGTTGTGGCATGCCGATTCTGTGATGGAGGTTTTCAGAAAGGCTTCCTTCTATGATCAGGATAAGAAAGCGGAAAAGATCTGGAGTTCTATCAAAGCAGGTGATCTCATCGTCCGTGTAAAGGACCCGAATATGACGGATGTATTGGGCACACCCATTTTGCAGTTAGCAGCCGAAATGGGCAACCTCAAGCTGGTCCAGCAGCTACTTTCCCAAGGAGCGGACCCCAATAAAATGAATCGGGTAGGACAGGTGCCACTGGCTTTTGCCGCTCGCTTTGGTCATCAGGACATTGTGAAGGTTTTGCTTGAGGCAGGCGCAGATCCTAATCTGACCGGGTCGGAATACAAACTCACGCCCATGATTGGCGCAGCTGTCAATGGTGATATTGAAATAGCTAAAATGCTAATAGACGCTGGAGCAGCCTACGATGAAGTAGATGTGATCAATCAATCTGCACCTCTTCATTGGGCCATGATGTATTTGAATCATGACTTTACCTCTTTTATATTGGACAAGGGCGCGGATCCTGACAGGTTGGTCATGGAGGGAAGGTTTGATGCATTGTCTTTGGCAGAAGCTACCCGTGACCAAAAGCTGATTGAAATGGTCCGAACGCACATTGCGAAAGAGGCCGGCATCCTGGGTTCCTGGAAGTTGGACTCCATTACCTACATCACGCCAGATACATTGGTCAGCATAAAACCAGGCTCGACCGGGGCAATTGTTGTTTCCCCTGGTCGCTATAGTATCATGTATTCGCAATCACCCAGACCCAGGGTTCCTTTTGGTATTCTGAGCAAGCCAACAGATGAAGAAACCATCGCCGGGTTCAGAAGTATCGTCTTCAATTCTGGTTCCTACCGAATAACTGATGGGGACTTTGTTACCACAGCAGACATTGCCAAAGTCCCGGGTTTTGAAGGAGGCATACAGCACTACAGGTTGAGCGTTTCTGAGGGTCAACTGTCGCTGCAACTCTATGATGAAACCTATCCTGATGGAGGCAAGCCTGAATGGCTAGGTCGGGTAGAAATTAAAATGACGTTCCTAAAAGAGTGACTTTAGAGCGTTAAGAGGTACGCATACGGTATTTGGACGTACAACCCTCTATTTTTTCATCCTCTCAGGTAATCTGGGCCGTAACTATGGCCAAACGAAAATTTGAGATAATGAAACACGTACGAAATCTTGTTACCGTATTTTTTCTTGGAATGGGCACCTTGACCTATGCGCAAGACGCTGAAGTCAAGACTTTTTCAGTCAAGAAGGGACAAGTACTGGACTTCCTTTTTATCAAAACCAAGCCAGACAAAAAAGCAGAGCTGCAGGACTACTTTAAGCGAGCATTCCCTGTGGCGGAGAAGGAGGGATACAACCGATTGCCAACACTCATGGTAGCTCAAAATCCAATTCAGGGGAATGATCATCCTTCTGCATTGGTTTGTGGATTTTGGAGTACTACTGATTCCAGAAGTAATTTCTATGATCAGATAATCAAGACCATGCCTGACTTCTTTGAAGTGCGCAGGGATATATGGTCCAGGTTTGATTTGGCCTACTTCGAAATGGAAGAAGACCTGACTTTTGAAGTGGATCCCAATAAATTCAATGTATTCACGGCGTATTGGGCATCAGAAGATGAAAAAGCGTTTGGACGATTCAAGAAAGACTGGAAGCAAAAAGCTACTAAGTCCGGGGCCACTATCATCACGGAATTAACGGATGCCAAGTCTCCCTTCGGCTACATGTTTACGCCAGAATTCGTGACGCTTACCCAATGGGATAATCAGGAAGCATTCGAGAAGTTCCTGGACAACAACTTGAAAATGGATCATGAAGCTATCTTGCACGTTAGTCAGCTAGCAGTGCGATAGATAAGTGAAGAAATCGAACAGAACAATCATAGAATAAGAATTGATGGAGTTTCTAGTCAATCAGTTGGTTTACTTCGCTTTCCTACAGAGTCTTTTCCTGATCGGCATCTTTAGTTTTTCTTCAAAAGCGAGAAAGCATATCAACCCGTATCTGATGGTATTGGTAGGTGTGATCACCGTAGGGCTTTCGGGAAAAGTGATCAATGCTAGTGAACTATTTGGAAGGTCTCATGCATTCTATGGTCTTTCCGAGTATTCTACTTTCTTGTTTGGAGCCACTGTGTTTCTATTTACAAAATCGGCACTGTTTCCTAAAAAGTTTGAATGGAAAGACCTGATCCACTATTTACCAGGAGTAGCGTATATCATCGTCATCACTTTCTACTTTATCCTGGCTCCAAATGAGTTGGTTGTAGCAAGGGTGAATAGTGGAGAGCTTTTCAGAATGGTGGTCATTTTTATGGGATTGGGATTGATTGTCAACTGGACTTACTGGATTTATAGCTTTAGACTTTTCAAAAGCTTTCAACAAGACTTGAATGGAGAAGTAAGCTATTCTGTCCAAACCCAGTTCTTTTACCGGTTTTTGATGACGATTGGCGCATGTCTAACTATTTGGTTGGTCGTGTACGTCATCGGGATAGTAGGAGAGAGCTGGTTGGAGCGAACGGTCAGACAATTCATTTGGCTCTCATTGACCTTTATTGTTCTGTTCATTTCTTTCTACAGTATCAAATCCCCTGAATTGTTCAGGGTGGCAACCTTGATCAAGCCTCGAAAGTATGCGCAATCCAAGCTTTCAAATCTCGATTTGGATAAATTGAAGCAGCAACTCGACTTATTGATGGACGATAAGAAGCCCTATCTGAATCGCAACCTATTGAAGGCAGATTTAGCAGAAATGTTAGGTGTAAATCACCCTGAAATGGCCCGTTTGCTCAATGAACGTATAGGCATGAGTTTCTTCGAATACATCAATTACTACAGGATCAAAGAGTTTGTACTCTTGGCGCAATCGGAGGAAGGCAAGAAGCTCACCTTCTTTGGATTGGCACAGGAAGCAGGATTCAATTCCAAAACCACTTTTAATAAGTCTTTTAAGAAGCTATTAGGGACATCCCCAAAGGAATATTTCGCCAATGGACAAGTTCCCCCTTTAGCGCCTATAGCTACGGATTAAAGTTTTCAATATCCGGTACTAAACATTGATTGAATAGATCAATATCTGAAGTCTCAAAAACGAGTCGCAGGACTCCTATTGTCAAAAAATATTATGCTAAGAAAATTACACAGTCTATTGATGCTGATGATAGCATTGTTTGTATACAATACCGGTTTTGCTCAAAAGGCAAACGGTACTTTGCAAGGCGTGGTAAAAGACGCTGATCTAGGTGAACCTTTACCATTTGTAACCATTACCATTCACTCCAAAAGTTCCGGAGAATTAGTAGGAGGTCAGATTACGGATGATAAAGGGAAATTTACTATCAAGAACTTACCGCTGGATTCATTGGAGGTAAACTTCCAATTCATTGGGTATGAATCTTATGCGCAAGTGCTGTCTTTGACAGAAAATAACCGTTCCATCAATGTTGGCACTATCTCTATTGCGGAGGAAGTCAGTTTGTTGGAGGGAGTGGAAGTAGTTGCCGAAAGGTCGACTATAGAGCAAAAGATTGACCGTAAAGTCATCAATATTGGAAAGGATTTGTCCTCTACGGGGCCTACTGCGGCTGATTTGATGGTGAATATACCCTCGGTCGATGTGGATCAGAACGGCAACGTGTCCTTAAGAGGCAATGAGAATGTCAGAATATTGATTAATGGCAAGCCGACCAACCTGGACGCCAGCCAATTGCTTCAGCAGATACCTTCCACTTCAATTCAGAAGATTGAACTGATCACCAGTCCATCCGCAAAGTACAATCCGGAAGGCATGAGTGGCATTATCAATGTGGTCTTACGGAAGAATACGAACCTGGGTCTGAATGGTAATATTTCCACTGGCCTCACCAGGGGATTAGAAACTCGCTTTACAGGTTCAGCCGATGTTAACTACCGTAGCGATAAGATCAATGTTCATGGCAACTACGGTCACAATCAGGGGAGGTACCTAACAAACGGTAACATAGACCGGTTTTCTGATGCTTCTTCGGAGGTGTGGAGCTCTACGCGTGACCCCAATTCTCATCTCTTTAAAGTAGGTCTTGATTACTTCCTATCAGATAATACCACCATATCAGGGTATACGATCCAAAATCATTCAGATCAGGAGCGAGGTAGTAGTACCGAAATTCTTTACCCGGAAGGTAGTTTACTTGGTTTTGGGCAAGAGTATGGCAGTGCAAGTGAGAGCCATACGGCCACTTACAATTTTGATATCAAGCATAAGTGGGGCGAGAATGGTCAGAACCTTGAATTGGAAGTTGACTTAAATGATTATGACTCGGAGGAAGATGCGGCATTTCTATTGACCAGTGAGGCCAATCCTGATGTCAACGCCCTGGAAACCGTGCTGCTGGATAGACAGAATACGACTGTCAACCTGGATTATGTGAATCCAATAGATGGCAATATCAAACTGGAATTAGGAGCAGAAGCGAGGATACAAAAGACGCAGAACGACTATGAGACCAGCAATCCGAATTTCGTAGATGCGAACTATGATCTGGATAGGGATATCTATTCAGTCTATGCTACCTTCAGCCAGGACCTTGGACAGTGGTCGTATCAGCTTGGGAGTAGACTAGAAAGCTTCAAGGGTACAGGTGAGCTTTTAGAGCCTGGCGAAGAGCTTCAGGTATTTGAGGATGATATATTCTCAGTTTATCCTTCAGGATATGTGCGGTTTGTGCCAGATCCTGATTCTCAAAAGGATGCTTTTAATCTGAACGCTAGCAGGAGGGTAGACCGGCCTAATTTGACACAGCTCAACCCTATACGGGTTTGGAGTTCCGCCAGGATTAACAATGTTGGGAATCCTAGTCTAGCTCCACAATTCACCAATTCCATTGAGTTTAATTATGTCCGGCAATTGAAGAAAGGAAGTGTTACCTCCGGAGTATTCTTTAGAAAAATCTATGATGAAATCACCAGGTTTGGATTCAATGACCCAGCCACTGAAGGGAATATCTTGTTCTCGTATAACAACTACGATGATAACTCGGCCTATGGGTTTGAGCTCTCCAGCAACTATTCATTTACATCGTGGTGGAGTATGAATAGCAGCTTTGATGTTTATTCCCAAACACAGCGAGGTGTGGCCGTTGATGCTTTGAATGAGGTTCAAAACGTTCTCCTGAACTTCAGAATGAATCACTCCTTTAAAGCTTCAAAGAATCTCACGCTACAATTGTTCGGTATGTACAGAGGGGCCAATACCAACTTGCAATACAAGACCCTTGCTTTCTACTTTATCAATATCGGCGGACGCTACAGAGTGCTAAAAGGAAAGGGTACCGTGAGTTTGAATTTCACAGATATCTTCCGAGATCAGCAGTTCTCTTTCGAAGGAGATCGACCTGTACCACAAGCAGGGGTTTTCCAGTGGGATAGTCGTACTGTATTCTTTGGATTTTCCTACCGATTTGGTAGCGGAGGAAAGCGATTGCTCAGCAGAAAAAAGAGAGATAAAATGGAAACGAAAAGCGCAGGTTTTTAACACCTTAGTTTTGGTTTGAGTTGGTTTTGAAAGGTGCAGTTTTCACTGCACCTTTTTTATTGCCCCATGTTCCATATCAATTTCGATATGCGTAGTTGATCCATTTCATCTCTTTTTAGCACCATCAAGTTCTTGGTTGCGAAAGGGATGCCTTCTGTTGCTCCATTAGCAAAAAACTTTCCGCTGCTAGCGCCTTCCAATAAAACCAGATTGTCATCTGAGGATAAGGAGGTTACTTCATGCTGAATGGTAATAGATCCATTGGCTTTTTCCTTTTCCAGATGCTCCTCAAATGCTTCAATACCATCAATTGGCGAAGCCCCTGGTGGCAGTATTTTGGCATCCTCGGCATAGACAGCAAGGTAGTCTTCTAAAGCTAGGTTCTGGTTATCCAGGTGTTTGCAAATACGAGATGCCTGGTAACGATCATAGTCAGATGCCATCGTTGGCGGCATGCTGTGATTGATCATTTGCCTAAAGATCTTGATAGTGCCACTACTCGATCTTTTAAACAACGTTACGCCCTTGCCGTGAATCAAACCAGGCTGACCCTCGTAGGTCCAAGCCACGTAATATTCCCCAAATTTTAGGGCATAGTCTCCTAAGTCAATTACCTCCACGATTCTGGTATTGAGGGAATCCTTCGGGATTTCAGGATTGTAGTGTGTTAGGAAGTAGTTAGATACAGCCTCCTTGCCAATGAAAGGAGGATCATAGTAGGTCATATAGATGGCCTCATCATCATACGAGATGAGTTGTGTTTCTGCATCTCCTTCAAATACAGCCTTATAAGCAAATTGCCTACTCTGTTCGATTTCCTTTTCCCATGGTGTCCGGAGCTCGATGGCCGGACTCATGGGAGCGTGGACATAGGTGTGATCCAGGGCAGCGGCATCAAACCAGCTTGAACTACCCCAGATGTTAGCGACTATCTGCGGCTTTCCGTCGGTAACGGACCAGTAGGTCATGTACTTGCCATGGTAGGAGATATTCTGTCCCCCGGGTATTTTATAATCATACTCGTACAAACCCATCTCAAGGAACAGAGGTCCAAATTGCTCAATTTGGAAAGGCTTCCGTTTGTAATACTCAGTTTCAACTTTCGAGAAAAAATCGCTGTAATAGCTTGCAATGAGTCTGGAACCTCTCAAGGTGGGATGGTACTCTGGCAAGATGCGACTGTCGCTATTGAAGTATAATGCCACCTTCGAAATTGATTCGGTATTGACCGCTGTGGCAAATGACAAACTAGCAGCTTCTATTTTTTCAGAAATTCCCTGTCCAAAAGCAGAGTTGGAGGGGATTATGATTGTCCATAGTGTGATGATCACTATCCATTTTGATGATTTCATTTATAGAAAAATTAAGGTTGGTGGATGTGGGTAGCTACTTGTCTGTGTCTCAGGTACTCATCGCCAATCTTCTTCCAGTAAGAAATACCTGCTCCTGCGCTAACCCCGGTATATCCATCAGGGACGGTCCACTTCACCCAGAATTTGTTGTATTTCACCAGGCCACCGGGGACCCAATCATAGTCGTGGGCCCAGACTTCAATGCTGTCAATTTTAACCGGGTGACTATGGTATTGCGTAAAGTGAGTAAGTAATTCATGGTAACCAGTCTTGGCCGTATCCGCAAATGGAAAATAGACACCATCCTTGGTGTAAGCATCAACTACGCCTTGGGTGTTACGGTCTCTTACGAGGTTTTCACCAAAGGCGTTGTAGGCCTGTATTTCCTTCGGGATTTTCTTCCCTTTTCTACCCTTCAAGGGTTCGTTTTCATCCAGAAGGTCCATGACTCGGTAATCTTGTTTGTTTTCGGGTTCTCCGAAGAAACCAAAGCATTCAGCTCTGAGCGAAAAGTCCCCATTTTCATTTACTGACCAGCTATTAAAGTATTTCCCTTTGAGTTTATTGCCATCAGCAAACTCCTTTTGAAAGAGTCCGATCTCCAGGATTAGATTTCCAAAGTCCGTGATTTCCATCGTCTGCCTGTTGTAAGTCTTCAGGTCCTGACGGCTGAACATTTCAGAATAGTAAGCCATTATCTGACGTTTGCCGTCTAATACCGGCTGGTATTCAGCCATCAGGATGGTGCTGTCTGAATACAGTCTTTCAGCCCTTTGGAACTTCTTAGTCAATGCCGCTTCAATCAGCTGCTGATTTAGTGTTTCCAATTTGGACTTGAAATTACGTTGACTGAATGTGCTATGGCTGTTGAGAACAAAGCCTACAACCATAATTAAAAAATATCGCATAGGTAGAGTTTTGCTTCAAATGAAGTACTATGAAAATTCTCGAAGCAAAGTGAATTGATGACCTAGTCCATTTGATTGATGAACTACATCATTCTATTGAAAAGTGGAATTTGGCTGTTTTGTCAATGAAATAGGGCCTTTCGTCAATATCGTGGATCTGGGAATCAGTTATGATTTAGTTTGGGAATCGATTAAATAATCAGTGATGAATTCAAAACAAGGAGTATTTCGGCATTGCTATTTCATGCTTTTTATTTTACTGGTTTCTGGACAAGTTAGTGGTCAGAAGATTGGAGAATACTCCTTATCGGGTAGGGTGGTAAAAGAAACAATAGTTTCAGATGTACTAGAAGAGAATAAGGTCGGTCTACAAACCGAACGTGCCGTCTTTATTTATTTACCACCATCATATAGTAATTCGGAGAAGAGCTTCCCGGTAGTTTACTATTTACATAATATCTATTCTGATCCACTAAAGGAATTAAATCAATTTGATATCCTTCAGTCAATCGATAAATCCATGGTAGCAAAAGAGCTGGGAGAGTTTATTCTGGTGGCTGGGGATTTTACCTCAGCAACTACTGGTTCATGGTATGAAAACTCCTCTACTAGTGGCCGATGGTTGGATTTTGTTGTTGAGGAATTAGTTCCATTTATTGAGAGTAAATATCTAGTGACAAATAACCAAAGAAGCAGGGCATTAACAGGCTACTTTGTAGGTGGTAGGGGCGCTTTGAAGTTAGCTATGGAGTATCCTGATATTTTTGGGGTTGTATATGCCATGCATCCAGTGGCTACAGGCACTGGATATGAACCAACAGTCAGTATCGGTGTAGACTGGGAGAAAATTCATTCTACCAATACATATCAGGATATCGAAGGCCTGGGTAGAACAACTATATATTTAAACATATGTCAGGCTTTCTTACCTAATCCGGACCGTCCTCCTTTTTATTGCGATTTTCTATTGGAAAAGTTGGATGATGAAGTGGTGCTAAACCCAGAGCATAACCTTACTTATAGGCGCAATTTCTTATTGGATGGAATGCTGGATGAGAGAGCAGAGAACTTAAGAAAACTTCATGCAATGGCCTTTGATTGGGGGCGATTCGATCAGACTCAGGCCCATGTTATATCGGCTCGAAGATTCAGTAAATTATTGACAGAATTCGGAATCGAGCATATTGGAGAAGAGTTTGCGGGAAATGAAAGGAATAAATATGAAGGCGAAAATGGCAGGTTCAATACCAGGGTAATTCCTTTTTTAAAGACCTATTTGGCATTCGAATGAAGACAAAAGCCGTAATCAATCATTAAATTGGAATCCTTGAAAAAGCTGATCAGGATATTTGTCCGATATAAAATTTACCACCTTCCTTTCTGGATAGTGTACCACTATTTCTGGTGGTCTTTGACTATAGGTAGTCCCATCGGTGCAGCGGAGAACATTGCATTCTCTCCCTACAAAGTGAAATTCTTTGTTTATGTCTTTGGACAGGCACTGGGTGTGTATTTCAATCTTTATTACCTGATACCCAACTTTCTTCAAAAGGGAAAACGGCAAGAGTACATAGGGTTGTTTGTTTTGACCGTAATCGGTACGAGCTGTTTGATTGTTTCAGGTTACTATCTCAATGCTCTGATTGTCGGCGTACCATTGGAGGACCTGTTTCCTGTAAACGAAAACGCATTTTGGGTACTTTTCAAAGGCAGTGCATTCCCCTCTACAGTAGCAAGCATGACGCTTGCTATGAGCATCAAACTAGCCAAGAATTGGCTCTCTTCGGAACAAAGGCGTTCGGAAATTGAAAAGGAGAAATTACAGACAGAATTGAAGTATTTAAGAGCGCAGTTGAATCCTCATTTCTTGTTCAATACGATCAATTCCATCTTTGTACTGATTCATAAAAATCAGGACCTGGCCTCTGACTCTTTGGCCAAGTTCTCAGAACTTTTGAGGTATCAATTGTACCAATCCAATGAATCCTTTATTCCACTAGAACAGGAATTGGATTATGTGAAGAACTTCATCGAGCTGGAAAAACTCCGGTATGACACACGTCAACTGCAAATGACCTTTGATATCGATGAATCGCAAATAGCCAACTTGAATATTGCACCCTTCCTGCTTATTCCATTCATTGAAAACAGTTTTAAGCATGTTTCTCATTTCAGAGATAGAAGTAACTGGATTGAGATGAAGCTAAGTGTGGAAAATGGGCTATTAAAATTCCTGATCGGGAATAGTAAACACAATATGCAAGTTGAGAGAGAGGAAGAATCAGGCGTAGGACTGGCTAACGTGAAGCGTAGACTTTCGTTGTTGTATCCGAATGCCTATGTGTTAGACATTGTGCAAGACACTGATCAATTTGAGATCAGTCTTTCGCTGGAACTTAAGAATGGTCTTAACCTTCAAAAGCAGTCGGCCTGATGATGAAATGTGCAATCATAGATGATGAGCCACTAGCTAGGGAAGGCCTGGAAAGCTACATTGCACAAGTGGACTTTCTGAAGCTAATTGGAACAGGATCAAACCCACTGGATTATGCGGCGATTGAACAGAAGGAGCCTATAGATGTCCTGTTTCTGGATATTCAAATGCCCATCATGAGTGGAATTGATTTTTTGAAAATGCAAAAGCAAATGCCGATGGTCATCATGACTACCGCCTTTCCAAATCATGCAGTAGAAAGTTTTGAACTGGATGTAATGGACTATTTGCTCAAGCCGATTACATTTCATCGTTTTTATAAGGCTGCAACTAAGGCCTTTGATCAGTATAAGCTCAGAAGCTCCCCTCAAATTGAATTAACAGATTCAACAGAAGAATACTTTTTTGTTAAGAGCAATCAGGCATTTGAAAAAATCTTTTTCAAAGATGTTTTATACGTGGAGTCGAATGAAAACTACGTGATTATTCATACGATATCGGACTCTCATATGGTGCTCATGCCCATGAAGCGAATAGAGGAATTGCTGGGTGAGGGTTTTCTGCGTGTACACAAATCTTACATCGTAGCTATCAATAAAATCGATTCCATCGATAAAGATGGTTTAGTAATAAAAGGCAAGGATATTCCTATTGGGAAGACAAATAGAGATTTGATTCTGGATAGAATTATGGGGGATAAGCTTTTTAAGAAATAGGTTTTTTAGCATCTGCATCCGACATTTAAAATTACCTAGAACGGGGTATTGGAAAGGTTTACGCAATGCACCATCTTTATCCTGACTAACCTATCTCATTTCCTATTGAAACCTCTCACTTGTCTGATTCCCAGTATCAGTTCAGCAAATAATTCAGATACTCTTTCGGGTGATAGAGATTTTGAAACCTACTAATCAATGTCTATGGCTACAGGCAATCAGAATATTCTCTACCATAGTATCACAAGTATCACAAGCAACGTAAGGACAGTCGAGTACTGGGGGATCTTGTATGACTTAGACCGAAGGCAATATGCCAATAGATCCTTTTTAAGTGGACCATTACAATATGAGCCTTATCCATAAAGGAGTTGTCATACAATGCTCTCAATGCAAATCAAATAACCTAAAACCCGCAATATTTTATTATGGCCAAGCATGAAGAAAACTTTAAAGGTGTCAATACCAACATTTCCTATTTCACACTAAGAAAATATATCGGGTGGATGGGGTTACTGTTGCCATGGGTGGCCTGGCTAGTGGCCTGGTCCTACGAACCTTCCATAAGTGACTACTATTACACAAGATCAGGAGTGATCTTTACTGGAGTTTTGGCCATTGTGGGAGTCTTTTTAGGAGCTTATAGAGGCTATGAGCGGACAACAGAGCGGTTTAGTGACAATGTCATTACCTGGATAGGAGCCTTTTTTATCATTCTGGTTGCTCTTTTCCCAACTCCTTATAGAGGAGAATTGAGTGCATGTCCCACACCAATTTGCCACCAAACTACTTGGGTTGGTGCTATTCACTTTGGGAGTGCTGTCATCTTTTTCGCGGCGATGGGCTATTTATCCATATTTCGCTTCACTAAAGGACAGCCAAACTTCTCAAAGGACAAAATCAAAAGAAACAGAATTTATAGGTTTTGTGGGTGGGGTATTTGGATCACGTTGGCCTTAACAGGTATTTTGATATTTGGATTTAAGCTTGATGAATCTTTTGAACACATTGTCCTTTGGGTAGAGATTGTCATGTTGATATTATTTGGTACAAGCTGGCTTGTGAAGGGCAAGGGTCTTGTGGATTTAGGAATCCAAAAAGACGATATTTAATATCATTAATTAATAACTTGATTGATATAATATTTACCATCTGATAATGAGGTATTTATGTGTTGAAAATTGAGTACTAATGAAGGAGCTTAATTGCTGAAAAACCTAGGCACTACTGGAAAATTCCCATTCAACTATATTCTGACTTATTCGGCTCCTTGCTGTAAGTAGATGTAATTCTAATTTCTACTTTTGCATTTTACGCTGAACCATGAAAAAGTCTTTACTGATATTTTTCGCTTTTTCTATCTCCTTTACCTTTTACGGACAAGACAATAGTATTCTTGATTCTTTGCAGAATCGCTTGAATCAGCCCCTTTCTGCCAAAGAAATAGTTGATACTCATGTTCAAATGGCTTTCGAATACAGTGGCGTTGATTCCATAAAAACCAACAGCCATTTAGGTGAGGCCTTGAAATTGGCTAAAGAGAATCAATACTCGCAGGGCATTGCTGACGCATATTATGTCTTAAGCCGGAATTCCATGCTGAAAGGAGATTACAGCAGCTCTGAAGCTTATTTGTTCTCATTGCAGCTTCTAGTGGATAGCATTCAATATCAGAAGGGAAAAGCCAATGTTTTATTTGGTTTGGGTTGGTTGAGTTATTATCAAGGCCAATATCAGAAAAGTCTACTTCATCACAAATCGTCCTTGAAACTTAGAAGGAGCCTGGACAACAAAGAGGATATTTCCAGTAGTTTGAGAGGCATTGGCATCACTTACAAATTGCTTGGAGACTTTGAGCAGGCATTGTATTTTCTCAATCAGTCACTGGACTTAGAGACTGATATTCACAATAAAAGTGGTATTGCGGAATGTCTTAATCACATTGGGGTTATCAAGGGGCTACAGGGCGATTATGCCTCTGCCTTGAATGCTTACTATCAAGCACTTGATCATCAGCTTGCGATCAATGATAAAAGCGGTTTGTCCTACACATACCAAAATATTGGCTTCGTTCATTATCGTCAAGGAGATTTTCAGAAAACAGTAGATTACTACGAGAAGTCCTTGAAAATTCGCGTTGACATTGGAGAGGTGAGAGGGGTAGCTCAAATCACGCACTACTTGGGAGAGGTGTTGCATAAGCAAAAAGACTATCAAGGGGCTCTTGCTTACTACTTTTCCGCACTGGAGCAGAAGCAGAAGCTCATGGACCGCCGAGGTGAGGCAGATGGATATCTCAATATAGGCCGACTTTATGCCGATCAAGATGACTATCAGGAAGCCATCAAGTACCAAAATAAGTCCTTGAAATTGTCTAGAGCCATCAATTCTGATTGGGGAGTGGTGAATGCATTGATAGGGCTTGGAAGATCCCATTCTTATCTGAATCAGAATATGAAAGCCAAAAGCTACCTGTGGGAAGGGATCAAATTGGCCAGAAAATCTCAGTTGAAAGAGAGTATTAAAGAGGCTGCAAATTTACTAGCAGAGGTGGAGATGAAGCTTGGACACTATAAGGATGCATACGAGGCCCAGGTGATGTTTCAGGAGGTGTCAGAGGATTTGTCTAACGAGGCACTCACAAAGAAAATTACACTCTTAGAGGCGGAGCATCGCTTTAAGAAAGTGAAAGATTCTATCCAGTTTGCCAATGAGAAAGAGAAGTTTCTTTTAGATAAGAAGATTTCGGATCAGAGTACGGCCCAATTTGTGGAAGCGGCAATCATTGTCGTGCTAGTTATAGTGCTGGGTATACTGTTCAGTTATTACAGGCTAAGGACCAACTCCAATAAGAGGCTGTCTATCCTAAATGAAAGGGTAAACGAAAGAAATGAATCCTTAAGGCAACTCAATAGTGAGAAGAATAATCTGATAAGAATAGTAGCCCACGATTTAAAGAACCCCCTTGCTAGCATCATTGGAGCGAATCAGCTAATGGATGAAAGCAAAATGGGTGATGATGACAAAGAACTGAAAAAGCTGGTTCACAACACTTCCAGCAGAATGTCCAAGATGATATCAGACATTCTGGATGTGGAAATGATTGAAAAGAATGCCCAGGATATTCGCGTGAAGCCTTTTGATCTATCTACAACAGTAAATGAGATTTCAGATGAACTGTCCGGACAAGCAGCGAAGAAGGATATTGAAATCCAAAAGAGGATAGGGGATAATCTGGTGGGTTTGGTGGATGAACGATATATTTTCCAGGTAATCGAAAATCTCCTATCCAATGCCATAAAGTTTTCGCCGCCCAATAAGAAGGTAGTCGTGGAACTATCAAAGATCAGTAACGACCTTGTACTACATGTAAAGGATGAAGGACCTGGTATCAGTGGGGATGACAAAAAGAAGCTGTTTCAGAAGTTTCAACGTCTTAGTGCCAGGCCAACAGGCAATGAAAGCTCAACTGGTTTGGGACTCGCCATAGTCAAGCAAATCGTTGAAAAGATGGAGGGAAGAGTCTGGGTTGAAAGTGAACTTGGTAAGGGAGCCAGCTTCTACGTAGCCCTACAAGCAGCGTAGGCTTCTTTTAAACGCCAAAATAAATTCCCAATACTGCAATTAGGAAATAACCTAATTGCTACCTATAATTGCAACACTGCAATTAGGAAAATACTATGGGTAAGTTTCAATTAGGTGAATTTGAAGAGATCGTATTATTGACTGTGGGCGTCCTCTACGGTGAGGCTTATGGTGTTTCGATCAAGTTGTCCATTGAGGAGAAACTCAAGAGAAATGTGAGTGTAGGAGCCTTACAATCAGCTCTCAAGAGGTTAGAGGAGAAGGGCTACGTTAGTTCAAAGGAAGGTGAATCTTCCAGCGCCAGAGGGGGTAGACCTAAACTCTATTTTACCTTGACTAAAGCGGGCCGTGATGCCATCGAGTATGCACGCCAGATTAGAAATGAGCTCTACAACGAGATACCAAGGGTCGCTTTGGATTTGAAAATAATAGGATAGTGCAACATCACCATCCACCACGGTTTTTATTGCGCTTTTTCAAGTGGTTTTGTAGCCCAGGTCTTCACCCATATCTTGAGGGAGATCTACTGGAACTATTTGAATACAACGTGCAGAAAAGCGGGGTAAGAAAAGCAAGGTGGCGAATGACTTTGGATGTGATCAAACTTTTTCGCCCGGATATAATCAGGTCAAACAAAAATCAAAAACTCAACAATTTCGGTATGGTCAAGAATTATTACACAATGGCTTTTCGCAGTGTTAAGAAGAACAGAATCAACACCGCGATCAATGTATTTGGTATTGCCATCGGCATGGCCGCGGCTTTACTTATCGTCCAGTATACAAGCTTGGAATTCAGCTTTGACGACTTCCACGCCAAAAAGGATCGGATCTTTCGAGTAGACAGAATTAACCTGCGAGATGGAGTTATCCTGGGTAGACGGAATAGTACTCCGTATCAATTAGGTCCTGAAATGACACAAACCATTCCAGGGATCGAGAAATTCACAAGAGTGCATCCTGTGGGAGATGGGGCTGTTGTGACCTACTCAGATAATGGAGTGGTGAGCAATCAGTTTTTTGAAGAGGAGCGTGCTTTACTCTTTGTCGATCATTCCTTTTTTGAAATGTTTGATTTTGAATTACTGCTGGGGACAGAAGCTTCGTTACTAACAGGCTCTAAAACCGTAGTAATAACCGAGCATACTCGCGATAAATATTTTGGGGAAGACGTAGATCCTACAGGTAAGTTTTTGGAAATCGATGGGGGTCGTGCTCCGGGTACCTATAAAGTCACTGGTCTTCTAAATGATTTGCCTCAAAATACAAGATTTGCTGACGCTGAGTTCTTTCTCTCAATGGAAGACTTACTAAAAGCCGAGCAATACAAGCAAGGTGGGGGTTGGAACTGGAAGAACTTTGTTTCCTATATCCAATTGTCAGAAAAGGCCGATATCAACGCAGTAGAAGGCGAGGTGGTAGATATTTTGAATAATCGTAGTGAAGATGAAGATGGTATTATCTCGAATGTGGTGCTGTCACCTCTTGCAGCTTTGCACTTAAGAGATGAAACAAAAACCGGAGGTTTATCTGAAGAACAACTGCAGTTGTTTTTGATCATAGCCTTCTTCATTGTGGTGGTGGCTTGGCTCAATTATATCAATCTCTCCACTGCCCAGGC
>CAZZHO010000013.1:16718-22739 GCA_964653795.1 uncultured Roseivirgaceae bacterium
ACTTTCCAGTTGCTAATCGCCATCTTTTTGATATCAGGTACATGGACAGTCTATCGACAATTGGATTTCATGCAGAGTCAGGATTTAGGTCTGGAAGTGGATAAGGTATTGGCTGTACGAGGGCCATTTGTTTATGAAGACTGGGATGAGAAAAATCGTAAGCTTGAAGTCTTTAGAACTTCACTACTTGAAATGTCGGGAGTTGAAAAAGTCTCATTATCTCGTGCCTTACCTGGTGGTGAATACAATTGGGGAACAGAAATGACCTCTGAAGAAGTTGGGGGTGAAGAATACAGCATCCAGCTGATGTTTGTTGATGAACATTTCAAGGATACTTATAATATGGAATTGATAGCTGGGAGATTTCATCAACAGGAACTACAGGCAGTAGAACACCAAGTGGTAGTGAATGAAACCCTTCTGCGAAAGTTTAATCTTGGCAGTCCGGAAGAAGCCATAGGCAAGAGCATTACAGATGGAACTAACAAGTTCCCAATCATTGGGGTGCTCAAGGACTATCATTGGAACTCCCTAAAGGAGAAGAAAGTACCGACACTTTTCTACTACGATGGTGTGGGCAATCAGATCTCAATTAAGATGGCATCGTCTAACATCAGTACTTCTCTAGTGGAAATTGAAGAGCAGTATAGAGACCTTTTTGCTGGTAACCCATTTGACTATCAGTTTGTAGACGACTTTTTCAATGCGCAATATGAGTCCGACCAGCGTTTTCGTCAATTATTCACTTCATTTTCGGGTATTGCAGTATTAATTGCTTGTTTGGGGTTATTCGGCTTAGCTTCTTTCACTGTAAGTCTAAGGGTCAAAGAAATTGGGATTCGAAAAGTATTAGGAGCCAGGATCTTCTCGATATTAGCGATGTTGTTCAAAGACTATCTCCTTTTGGTATTAATCGCCGCTATGGTCGGAATACCGGTGCTCTACCTTACAATTGATAAGTGGCTAGGTGATTTCGCATATCGAATCAATATTACCGCAGACCTCTTCTTGATACCGCTGTTACTATTAATGGTAATCATGATACTTACAATTGGTTATCAGTCCGTAACAGCAGCAAGAAGTAACCCAGTGGATTCTTTAAGAAGCGAGTAGGCTCTTGTGATAGACGGTTCTTAAGTTCAATGCCGAAAATGGTATTTTGGCGGTTTCAATGCTACTGAAATACCTTGGCATCATCTCTTGACATATGGAGCGTTTTGATAATAGTGAGTTTAGCCCATTCACTATTTGTAATTACGCTAAACCTTTATAGAAAGGCATATCTAAAAAATGATGACAAATGGCTTTTCTACCTATTGTTGGTGCTGTTCTGGTTGCAGTTGGAGTTTCTGTCTATCAGGTGGCCATATGACTTGAAAGTCAACTTGTTATACGGGACCAGGCATGGCAGTTGGCTGGTGGTTGGTCCGTTGTTTTACTTATATACAAAGGCTGTAACCAAGGGGCAAGTACCGAAGAAAGATCTATTGCTATTTCTTCCCTTTCTTGTTTTTACGGTGATGCTACCACTGATACTACAGGACTTTCTTACGTTCGGCAAGTCCACTACGGCATGCTCACTCCATTTGATAGTAGACCAGATGAGATCAATTGGTGGCAATATTTGTACTCTGGAGTTTTTGTAATACAATTCATTTCTTTGGCTTTTTACATGGCTCTAAGTCAAGTTCAAATCTTCAACTACCGAAAAGCACTTCATAAGTCAAGCTCTACTGTTCCCTGGAAAGAATTACAATGGCTAAAGCTGCTATGGATCGGAATGCTGTTGCTCACTATTATCGTGTCGGTCTTTATTTACTTGCTTTTTTTCACGAAAGTATACCGGCGACAGATGGACTATTTCTATGTGTTACCCATATCCATTCTGGTCTATGGTGTTTCCTACAAACTATTCGGGGTAACGCTTGAAAAACCTTTGGAGATTGCGAAGTATCAGAAAAGCGGACTTAAACAGCAGGCAGCAGCTGATTTCGCATCCGAATTGGAGCGAGTATTGAAAGAAGAAAAGTTATACTTAAAGAAAGGACTCAAGTTGAAGGAGGTGGCAGATATTTTGGCTATTTCTCCCCACCAACTTTCAGAAGTTATCAACGAACACATGCAAACCACCTTCTTCGATTTAATCAATAGATATAGGGTAGAAGAGGCAAAGCAAATGATTCAAGTAAACAGCCAATTTACTCTATTACATATCGGCCTTTCGGCAGGATTCAATAACAAGACTTCTTTCGTCAATTCCTTTAAGCGCTTTGAAGGCACCACACCCTCTGAATATTCCAGATCTTTTAAATAATAGCTGGAATTCGGCAATCCCGATTGGGTTTGTCGATAGCTAACACTGATTGAACTTCTCTTGCTGGTAAAAACATGCAAAAGCTCAATCAATTATTACTTTCATTTTTTCTGTTGTTGTCCTTCAATATTTCAGGCCAGGAGTTTAAACTGGATCCAGGTCACACCTTGATAGCATTCAATGTTGAGCGATTTATGGTAGGCGAGGTGACAGGAAAATTCAAATCATTCGAGGGGTCTGTGAAACTTGAAAATGAGAAAATATCATCGGCAGACATTTCCATTGAAGTAGCAAGCCTGGATACTGATCACGAGATGCGCGATGGACATTTGAAAGGTGAAATCTGGTTAGATGCGCAGAACTACGATCAAATACTATTTGAGAGCTCTGGAGTGCGATCTTCAGGTGGACAACTTTGGTTGGATGGCAACCTGACAATCAAAGGCATCACGAATCAGGTATCATTTCCATTTGAAATGAAAGGCCCGTTTCGGGACCCTACTGGTGCAATGACCATTGGACTTACGGGGGATTTGCAAATCAATCGCCAGGACTATGGCATTGCCTTTAGCAAAACTATGGATAATGGGGAGCTATTCATTGGCAATACAGTCGGCATTCGGATCAGAGCTCTGGCCTTACAAGCCAAATAGATATATCAGACTTAATTGAGAAGTTGCGAGATTACGCCTCTTGCAACTTCTTTTTTTCAAGATACTCATCGTAGGTGCTGAGCGTATCAAGGAATCCATCAGGACGAAGTTCTAAGACTCTATTCGCAATGGTTTGAGTGAAAGTATGGTCATGCGAAGTGAAAAGAATAGTGCCCGGGAAACTAATTAAGGAGTTGTTCAAGGCATGGATAGATTCCAGATCCAGGTGGTTCGTGGGTTCATCCAAGATCATGAGGTTTGCTTCCTGTAGCATCATGCGAGAAAGCATACATCTTACTTTTTCACCTCCGGAAAGTACGCTTGCCTTTTTCAGAGTTTCCTGGCCAGAAAACAGCATTTTTCCTAAGAAACCTCGAATGTAGACTTCATCTTTTTCACCTTCCGAGTACTGTCTAAGCCAATCAATTAAGTTCTCATCTGTATCAAAGTACTCATCATTGTTGTTAGGTAGATAGGCATTGGTGATGGTTTGACCAAACTTAAATTGACCTGACGATGCTTTCTTTTCACCCATCAACGTTTGGAAGAAAGCAGAAATGGCCAGGCTATCATCTGCTACCACTGCTATCTTATCTCCACGGTTCACAAAAAGATCTACATTACTAAAAAGCACATCTCCTGCCTCTGTAGAATAGGAAAGTTGCTCCACCTCCAGTATCTGGTCACCGGCCGTTCTTTTCTGATTGAAAATGATGGCAGGATACTTCCTGTTAGAGGGTTGAATCTCTTCTACGTTGATCTTATCCAATAATTTCCTCCTACTAGTAGCCTGCTTCGACTTAGCGGCATTGGCGCTAAATCTTGAGATGAACTCCTGAAGTTCTTTTTTCTTTTCTTCAGCCTTCTTATTGGCTGCATTTCTTTGACTTAGCGCTAGTTGGCTTGACTCATACCAGAAAGAATAGTTCCCGGTGAATAATTTGATAGCTCCAAAATCAATATCTGCGATATGCGTGCAAATGGTATCAAGGAAGTGTCTGTCGTGAGAAACGACGATCAACGTATTGTTGAATTCTAGCAGGTGGTCCTCTAACCATGAGATGGTCTGAATATCCAAGTCGTTGGTAGGCTCATCGAGGATGAGTACATCAGGGTTTCCAAATAGCGTTTGGGCCAGTAAAACCCTCACTTTCTCACTACCATTCAGGTCTTTAACCAATCCGTAATGTTTGTCTTCCTTGATCTTCAATCCACTTAGCAGTGCAGCTGCATCAGATTCTGCATTCCAGCCATCTAGATCAGCAAACTGCTCTTCCAGCTCCGAGGCTCTATTGCCGTCCTCTTCCGAGAAATCAGGCTTTTCATAAATAGCGTCTTTCTCTTTTTTGATTGACCAAAGCTTCTCGTGACCCATCAATACGGTATCCAATACTGATACCTCATCATACTCTGAGTGATTCTGCCTTAAGACGGCTAATCGTTTTCCGGGTTCCAACTTTATTTCTCCAGAGTTTGGTGGAATTTCTCCAGAGAGAATCTTTAGGAAAGTGGATTTCCCAGCACCATTAGCACCAATGATACCGTAGCAGTTGCCAGGAGTAAAGTTGACATTTACTTCGTCAAAGAGGACTCTTTTTCCGTATTGCAGAGAGACGTTGTGAGCTGAGATCATAAAGCGCTAGTTTATCTGGCCGCGAAGATAGATGAATTGCTATTGAACTATGTTTAAACCCGTGAAGTAAAAGTGATTTATTATGAAAAAGTTAGACGATGACCTCTTAAAGATCATGTCAAAGAGTGTACTGTGTTGGCTAGCCACCACTGATGCCAAGGGACAACCCAATGTTTCTCCAAAAGAGGCTTTTACTGCATTTGAGGATAAAATTTTGATTGCTAACATAGCCTCTCCCAAGTCCATCAGGAATATTGGTCATAATAATAAGGTATGCGTTTCTTTCATTGAAATTTTCACGCAAAAGGGGTATCAGGTTTATGGATCAGCAACATTGGTCCAGGATGGAGACAAGGAGTATGCAGAAATGAAAGCTCCATTATTAAAACTAATAGGAGACAAGTACCCCTTCAAATCACTGACGTGCATTGCGGTTGCCAAAGTACATACTGTAACAGCTCCTAGCTATTTCTTATTTCCTGAAGAACGCGCCTCTAAGAAAGTGGAAAAAGCCTTTAGAAATTATCAATCCATCTATCATGAAGTCAAAAGAGAGGTATCGAATGACTAATGGTATTTGGGTTTGAAGTAGTCTTTGAAGCGTTCCATAGTTTATGATCAAACTCAACAGCACATACTCACCCTCTGAGGATTTGATTCCATATGTATTCAATTACAATTTTTATACGGTAGAAGGGGATGGGCAAGAGGCTTTCATGGTACCGGAGGGAGCTATAGAATTGGTCATACAGTGTGATACAGAAATCTGGCAGTATAGTTGGGATACTACGGAAAAGATAAAGAGGTATGAAGCCTTTATTGGCGGACTGCACCAAAAGAGCTTCCGTCTCAAAGCCAATGAAAGTGGTCGACTCATATCCATAAGATTCAAGCCGGGTGCTTTTTCGTATTTCACGCCTTTTCCGGTGAACGAACTAGTGAATAGAATGGTGAACCTCGAAGACATTTGGGGAAAAGAAGATAGCCAAAACTTCATCGATCAGCTATTGCATGCTGAAAACCATCAATCACAAATGGCATGTTTGGAGGAAGGATTGAGAGCGCATTATCACCAACACGCCTACGCCTACATGGGTCTTGCCGCTATTGATCTAAGTCAACAGCCTTTTTTATCTGTTGCAGAACTTTCTGCTAAATACAATTTGAGTAAGTCACGATTCAGGGAGCTATTCGGTAAAGTAGTGGGGTGTTCACCCAAGCAATTCTTTCAAACACGAAGGATCAACGCTATTATTGGTGAATATGAAAGTGATATCTCTTTGACCCAACTTGCGATGAAGTTTGGTTATTACGACCAGGCTCATTTCATAAACGACTTTAAATCGGTCACGGGCTATCGACCATCATCATTCTCAAAAAGCCAATTGATGCATGAGCCAGCTTACCTGGTTTAATCACTG
>CAZZHO010000013.1:22839-42847 GCA_964653795.1 uncultured Roseivirgaceae bacterium
CAGTCCTGGGCTGACAACCAAAGCACCTTCTACTATTTTAAAGGAAGCGTAGATGGCGAGAATCGAATTTTTCAGACAGAGGTATTCGATATGCCAGATGGCTCGCGTTTAACACAGCGAATGGTCTTCAAAGAAATAGAAGAAGACAGTATGACGTGGGACTGGGAAGCGTCCAAAGATGGGGGTGATAGCTGGACCTTAAACTGGCGCATTCAATATAAAAGGAAAACCTAGGAAACGTCCTTATTAAAGTTCCCTGCACGCTATTAGCTGCTTACTGCAAAGTGACATGAATACATCACAACATATTCACTTTTCACCTTTATTGACCTCATTATCATTAACCTCAACTTAGACATAAAATGCAAAATCAAGCAAAACCAAGCACCAATACAAAGGGTAAGAATAGCGCATTGGTGAAAACCATTTTGTTTCTATTCGTAGTTCATGCCTGCCTGGCACTTACCTTCTTCATTCCAAATGGAAATGATAATGTACAAACAGCGGGTGTCTCATGGTCAAGGGACATAGAAGCGAATGAGGGTTTATCATCGAATGATCAGGTCATCAAAGAAGGTATGATCAAGGTAACGATCATGTACCCTAACGAGGAAGGAAAGCAGTTTGATATGGATTACTATTCTCAAAAGCACATGCCGATGATTGCGGATTTATTTGGCGACAAACTAAAGCTATTGGCTATTGATAAAGGTATTGCGGGTAGAACTCCTGATGAGCCCTTACCCTTCCTGGCAATAGGCTATCTATATTTCGATGAATTGGCCGACTATGAGAGCGCTTTTGGGCCTAATGCGGAAAAGATTCTTGGTGATATTCCCAATTACACTAACATTCAGCCAACAGTATTGATCAGTGAGGTCATACGCTAGTTTTTGGCCCTTGTAGGCTATACTTTCATGTTTCAGATTCGCGGAAAAGAGGTACGGATACGTTATTCGTACTTGTGCAGGCCTGATTTTCTTTATCCGTAAATAGCATTTCTCGTTATTTGGATTTCCAGAATAACGAAGCCAATGCGAGCAATTTTATTTACGACTATTCTCTTTATGATATCCTCCTTACTCGCTCAGGAGGCTAACCCAATCAAGAGACTGAATTTCGTGCAAGGGGAAGTAATAGATGTAATAGTTTCTACACCCTTTGCTCATACATCGTCCTTAATAGAGCGATATAAAGAGCCCGCTTTTCCAGTAGCTTTTGAATATTCCTATCAGCTGCAACCAAGCTTCGAGATAGAAGAGCTAATTCTTGGCAATTACAAACCCAGGTACATCATCTTTGGTAAATGGAAGAATATGGACCTTAGGGAGGCTTTCCTTGCAAACATCGTCGATAGGGTTCCAGATTTTCATGAGCAGCGAAAAGCTATTTTCGACGGATTTAAGTTGACCTATTTTGAAATTGATGAGGAGATTGATGCATACATTGATACCGATAAATACAATGTGGTCACATCACTTTGGCGAAACGAGAAAGAATCTTTCGAAAGCTTTTTGAATAGTTGGAATCAGGATATTCAGGAAAAAGGAGGCAAACACCTAGTTAGGCTGGATAATGGTAAATCCCCAATAGGGTATGGCTACGCACCAGATCTTTTGTTTGTAACTCAATGGGAGAGTAAAGATCACTTTGAAAAGTTTCTTGACCAGAACCCATTGTCATCATATTCCGATTTAAAGGATGTGCATCAATTTTCAATCATCAAATAGACTTTGAAAATGGAAGTCCTTCTCAACCAACTGGTTTTCTTCAGCTTTTTCCAAGGTCTGGTTTTACTATGCCTCTATATTTTTTCACCTAAGAACAGACGAAACATTAGTGGCTATCTGGCCTTCCTAGTGGCTGTGCTAATGATTGGCCTTTCTGGTAGGATTCTCAATATCACGGAAGTTTTCGGCGTTTCCTCTAAGTTCATAGCGGTTTCAGAGTTCTCCAATCTACTATTTGGATCGACGGCCTTTTTATTCACCAGATCATCACTACTTGACAAGAAGTTTAGTTCCAAAGACCTCATTCATTACGTCCCGGCGATTATTTACAGCTCCCTGATAGTAGTAATGTTTATCATTCCTTCTAGTGCTGAGGTCAAAGCCAGATATGCTGATGGCGGCCTGTTTGAACATATTGTTACTTTCATTGGCTTTGCGCTGGTGTTTAATATCGGCTATTGGATCGCTAGCTGCATTACCTTCTGGCGGTTCAAGAACGAAATGGACAATGAGTTAAGTCATTTTGTGAAAACTAAATTCTTCAGGAATTTTTTGCTAGCCATCGGTCTCTGTCTTTTGGTTTGGACGGTTTTGTATGGCTCAAGCTTCTTTTATTATGAATTCCTGGAGCGCGATACAAGGGGGCTCGTGTGGACTAGCATCTCCATGGTTATACTTTTCATATCATTCTATACGCTAAGGGAGCCTGAGCTTTTCCGTATCAATCAAACGATTAGTGCAAAGAAGTACGCAGCATCCCGATTGAATGAAATCGACCTTGATGAGCTGAAAGAACAACTGCAGCAGCTGATGCTGACGAAAAAACCCTACTTAAACAGGAAGTTGATGAAAGCCGACCTTTCCAGGATGTTGGGCATCAATCAGCGTGAGATGTCCCGATTGCTCAATGAGAGCATTGGCATGAACTTCTTTGAGTATGTGAATTACTACCGAATCATGGAATTTGTTTCCCTTGCTAAAACTGAGAAGTCTAAGCAGCTTACCTTCTTCGGTATTGCCCAGGAAGCAGGCTTCAATTCCAAAACCACCTTCAATAAATCTTTCAAAACACTGATGGGCGTTTCACCCTCGGTGTATTTCAATCAAATCGAATCTCAATGAGAATTTTAGCTATTATCCTTCTGTCAACACTTTGCTTACCAACACAGGCCCAAATCAAACGACCGGATTTAAGTCCAACAGCCATTGTAAAGCAAGAACTAGGATTGATGGAAATCACCATAGAATACTCGCGACCTAGTAGGAAAGGGCGAAAGGTCTTTAGCGCTGGTGACGACTCGTTGATCCCCAATGGAGAATATTGGCGAGTGGGAGCCAATAGCGCTACGAAATTCACTTTTTCTGATAGTGTCTCAATAGCCGGGAACAAGCTTCCTGCTGGTGAATACACCATCTTGTGTAAGCCTGAGGCTGATGAGTGGAAAATGAGTTGGTATCGGCATGAAAGTACTACATGGACTGATTATGTGGAGCAGACTCCTCTATTTACCAGTCTGGTTAAGGTTGAGAAGACCGAAAGCACGGTAGAAACACTTGAAATTGCAATCAGGGACATTGCGTTAAGCAACGGGAACCTCGTACTGGAGTGGGAAAACACCAGGCTAAGCGTGCCAATTGAATTGAATGACGATTGGAAGGTTATCCGTTCTATCAATCAAACATTGAATGGTCCCAGACGTTCAGATTACTTTCAAGCTGCTCTATACTTACATGAATCAAAAGGAGACCTTAACACGGCTCTGGAGTATATCAGGAAGGTAACAGACGCTGAAAACGCACGATTCTTCCAAGTCACCAGAGAAGCCATGATCTTAAGGGATTTGGGTAGGAGAGAGGAATCCATGAAAAGTGCCAAAAGAGGGTTGGCCTTGTCCAAAGAAGCAGAAAATGCTGATTTTGTGAGAATCAACAATGCGATACTAAAGGAACTTAGCAATTAGTAAGCCCGAGCTTGCTTCTTGGTTTGGTGTTTGAGTTGGCAAGGGCCTTGAGTTATTCAAGGCTCTTCTTTCTGGAGAATACCGTTTATTCAGATCAAGACAGCCCCTTTCTGATGGAGGTTCGATTTCATCTTGACTAATTCACCAAGCAATTTAGTATTGGGTATCCAGGAGGGAACGCCCATTTCTTCTGCTATTCGGGCTACTTCCAGATTGAGATTGTCTATCTCCGTCTTGCGGCCTTCGATCAAGTCCACATAGGTGGAAATCAATTGGCCTTCCGCCGTACGACTGATGAGCATTAATTTATCTTCAATCGCCTTTGGCTCAAGGTCTATTGCGAGCTTCCTGGCCACACTGACACATTCCTCTATCACCTTTATTGCTAAAATCTTCGCGTCTTCATCTCGATGAAAAATTCCATTATCCTGTTCCAATAAAGGGCATATCGAATTAAATGCGCAGTTGATGATGGCTTTTTCCCATGCCACTTTTTGAATATTATGATCAGATCTAAATCCGAAATAATCGGTAGAAATGGTGTCGACAATCAAAGCCAAGTGTTGTTCGTTGCCTGTAACACATCCAATAGGAGATATGGCCGATGGCTTAAATGAAATGCTTTCGTCTTTCTGTACTTGACTACTTGAAAAAAGTACACATCGATATAGATTCTGAAAGTCCATGAAAGGGCTTTCCACGTTCAATCCATTTTGCAAGAGCAAGATCGAGAACTCTCCTGACTTTTGACTTAGTTTGGAAGCAAGCATAGGATTGGCAAAAGCTTTTACAGCGATCAGTACTATACCGTTCAGGCTTGAGATACTGTTCAATGAAGCGATGTTCACCAATTCCGATACTTCTCCAAACTCTGCATGCTGCACGGAAACGAGACTTTTAATGGGCACCTGATCTTCAACACTTCCTCTGATAAGCGTCACCTGTCGCTTTTTACGCTGCAGGAAAACGGCCAATGCTTTACCAATGGCACCAGCACCAATTATATAAATATGTTGGTCTGTAGTATTCTCCATATTCATGCGTTTAATTCAATACAAAGCTTCACTTTGGCATCCATTATTTCTTGTACAAAATGCGCATGAGTATTGCCTATGTGGAACGCAAATAGTCACCAGGGGTTAGAAGCGTGATTTGCTTAAAATGACGATGAAAGTGACTTTGATCATGAAAACCTACTCTGAAAGCCACTTCTGCGATAGGTGTCTTGCTCGCAAGTAATTCTTTAGCTCTGGCAATTCTTACGTTCAGCAAAAAGGCATGAGGCGTAATGCCTAGATGACGTTTAAAAACTCTGATGATTTGGCTTGGGCTCTTATGTACTAAGCCGGAAAGCTGTTTGAGGGAAACCGGATGCTGATAACAGTCATTTAGGAAGTCTTGAATCAACTGCAAGTAATGAGGCTTCCTATCGACGATAGGCAATCGCATTTCCAGCGTACTTCTTGTAGAATAAAGATGAACGAGTAGGTCAACTAATGCAGACTCCAGGGTCAATGTGTCCAACTCACTTTGGAAGCTACGGTAGGAGTGCACAAAGTTCTTGTAAAAAGCCGGATCTCCTGAAACAGGCTCAATGAAAGGGATAGTGTTAGGTGCTACTATCTCCTCAGCCGCCAGTACCTCATTTACTTTGGGTTTCGAGACGTACAGTACATTATAGTGCATATCGCTATTATCTGAAGGGATACCAGAGGTATGCGCTTCGCCAGGTGCTATGTTTACGACGGCTCCAGGTCCTGCATCATGTTTACCATCTCTGAATTGGAAAAAACCATGCCCCTTTGTCACTACAGCAAAAGCCAACTGATCGTGATAATGAGGTTGGGTATTCACTTTTCCGCTGGCGACAACATCTGTTAATTCCAGATGATCCAGGGTAGGAAGAATTTTTAGCTTGGAGGATATAGGCATTTTGAGCGGCTTTTAACCAAGGATTATAGACAGCAACAAACTCGCTGCAAGAAGAGACTCATTCGCTGCAAACTATCCTCTGATTCTTATATCCTGACGGCTATTGCTGTTTCTTGGTTGCGTATATCTATCGAATCAATCTTTATGAAGATCGTATTAACTATCAACTGGGTACTGATCACCCTCTTAAGCATTGCTACAGGATTGTTTAAAGTATTGCAACAAGAAGCTGATATTGAGCTATTTAAGGCTATTGGTTTCAGTAGTCTAGCGACGAACCTGTTGGGAGTTATTCAACTGATTGGGGGAATTTTAATGATACGAAAGAAAAGCCGGAAGGCTGGTGCCTATACCATGATTCCGACGTTTGTAGTAGCCTCTATTGCCGTCTTTGCCAATGAAATGATGGTATTTGGATTCATATCATTAGTTTTCATAGCAATGGCATATGGTGTTGTTTACAAGGAAAGATAGGGGAGCTGGGTGATCACCACGTCCTAGCAAGGACCTCAATATTATACCCGTTGTTTTCATCGATTCAAAAAGCTTGGAAAGGAGTAATCATCCTTCCTAGCGCAGTGAAACGTACCGTTGGGAATCCATGTCCACAAGTAACATCTGAAAGAACTTATTGCCTAACCAGGATGGTTTGAAAGCGAAACTCCTTATTCCTACCTCTTGATGCTTTTTGACGGCCCAAAAACCATCCAAAAAGGCCTTCCACCTTGCAGGTTCTCCGAGAACTGAAGTGGTTCACTGATAGTACTTCGCACCAAGGACTAGCGAAAGTCTCTCAGTATATGGATAGGCTGTGGACCAACTGGCAAATGGGCTAAGAGGCTACAAGTAGCGTCCAATGTACATTCATCGTGCCGTTACGTCATTCCCAGCACACTTTCCCGTAATGTTTAATGAAACTTTCCAACCGCAGCTTGGCTGCGAAGGCTTCAAAAAAGTCGAGCCACAGTTTTGATGGAAGAGATACATAGCCTCTAGTTCTTGGTGGCAGGTCAGAGGCAGATGACTAATTTCTATCTCGAAAGACCTCTTTGAAGCCAAGATTTTTGTAAAGCTTTTCATCGACTGGAAAAGCTTGAAAAGGAGCATCGGGAATCTTTCAAGTAAAGATTACTTGGTCAGAATGCAATTCAGAAAATAGTTTACAAAATCATAGGTGAATAAAACGCCCATATTTCATCCACCTATCATTAAGACTTTTACTCCATTTCTATTTTCTCAAGACCATGAAGCTGATAAATCCTTTTTGGGATGCATTTAGCTCTTCCACATCAATAGAGATTTTGAATCTTCCGGATTTCGAGGGAGTCAGTTTGAAAGATTTGCTCACAAGATCACTACTCATGTTAAGTGATTCCATCTTAGCCCCACCAGCAGGCTTAATGGACAGATCCAATTGTGGAATGTTGCTATCACCAATAGCGACGATAATGTATGTGAATCCTTCACTTAATTTGATATTGACGTTCTGAGAAGCGTTAGACTGGTCAAATTCGGTAATGATCTGAGATCGAAACTCATAACCTTCGTTTTCCTGCTGTTCCAGGTAGGCTACGTTCAGTTTCTGCAATTTATCTATAGGTGTTTGCGCAAACGCTCCTAAGGACAGGAGTAACAATAGTGATAATGAAAATATTGGTTTCATGACTTTAGATTTTGAATCTCAAACGAAAAAAGGCTTCGGATAAATGAAGAGTAGAAGGAATTCTCTTATTAATCTTTTTAATGAAGGATATAAGCCAAATAAAAAAGGGCAGAAATAGGTCATCCTGATCCGACCTTGAATAGGCCTTAATTGTGATGAATAAGCTGCATTTTGTTGTGAAAAATGAAATAGTCGCAAATAACTAATACAATATGTGTCACATAAAATATTGATTAACAGAAGGTTAAAAGCGATTAGACTTCTGGTTTGGTTGATGTATATTAAAATATGGAATCAATAAAATATCCTCCTTTTGCGGAGATAACGTATCATGCTGACCTAAAGGCCGTGCATGTGAAATGGTTGAAGCTCCATATGAAGTTGACGGAGTTTGAAGAGATTGCAAATCATGCATTTGGCATCCTGAAGGAAAATGGTGGTTACGTCTGGATCGCAGATATGTACGACAGTCAGGGAGTGTTTCCAAAGGACATTATGAGCTACATATCTTCAGATGAAACTACAGCAGCCTCCATGGCCATGGGGCTAAAGTGGGCTCTGACAATCATGCCCAAGGCTGCAGGACTCTCTTCCCTTTCTACCAAGTCATGGAACAAGGATGTGAAAAGCAAAGATGCATTTGTGGTTGAGCAATTCCCTTCGTGGTATGCCTGTACGGATTGGATTAAGGCCCAACAAAGTAGGTTAGAAGGGGAGTAAGACGTGAAGGAGATTGCCGTCATTCCCAGCCTAGTGGAACGCAGCGTCGGGAATCTTCTCCACAAAGTCATCGTGAGGAACGAAGCGATCTAATTCTGCTTCTTAAAGATTACTTCGTCAGAATGCATTGCAGGATATAGGAGAGACCTTTTGCCTTTTTCGTAATGACGTAGAATAGCAGTGCCCTTATTCCAGCTGGACTAGAAGGAAATGCCGGAATCTCCCTGCGACGGAACCCCCAAAAAACCAAACCCCACTTTCTCAAGTTACTTTCCCATAATTCAAATCGAACCCGAGGCTCTCGAGGGGTTCGATGTAACCCAAACCCTATGCCTATCCCTAAGCTCATCATCAGTTATCTCCTCACCACAATCGTCTTCTTCGCTATCGATATCTTATGGCTGGGTGTCATCGCCAAAAGATTCTACGGACGACTCCTTTCTAACTTCCTGGCAGACGAAGTGAACTGGACCGCCGCGATAGTCTTTTATCTGCTGTTCATCGTGGGGATTTTCATTTTCGCCATTCTACCAGCAGTAGAGAAAGCTTCCTGGAGTCATGCATTGATATACGGAGCCCTTTTCGGGTTCTTCACCTACGCTACCTACGACTTGACCAATCTCGCTACTCTCAATAACTGGCCCATTAAAGTCGTGATCGTGGACATCTTATGGGGGATAGTGCTGACAGCATCTGTCAGTATATCTGGCTATCACATTTCGCAGTGGATCAACAAATGATCGCCATATTCCAGGAAAGCGCCCTGTTATTGTGGGGTTATGCCACGCTGTGGTTCATCATTTCATTGATTATTAAGCGCAATGACTATGCCGATATCGCATGGGGACTGGGCTACGTAGTGCTCTGTGGTTATCATGCCCTCACAAAGCCTATACATCCCGTCTTGGTGGTGTGTTACGTGCTGATTTTGATCTGGGGAGTACGACTAAGTGTTTTCCTCTATCAACGCAATAGCCGAAAGACAGAAGATTTCCGCTATCTGCAGTGGCGCAAGGAGTGGGGCAAGAACTTTCACTGGCGATCCTACTTGCAAGTGTACGTCCTACAAGCCTTATTTCTGCTGATCATCATCTCACCGGTGCTTTTTGCAATCTCTGTTCCAGATTCGTCTTGGTCCTGGTATACTATAATAGGGGTAATCATCTGGGCAATTGGATTTTATTGGCAGAGTGTGGGTGACTATCAACTTCGACAGTTCATCCGCCAACGCCAGACTAAAGAAGAAGTCCTCCAAACGGGCCTATGGCGGTATTCACGCCACCCCAATTACTTCGGTGAGGTTACCATGTGGTGGGGCCTTTACCTGATCATTTGGCATTTACCTGGTAGCTGGCCTTTTGTGATTGGGCCTTTGACCATTACATGGCTAATTCGATACGTTTCAGGTGTGCCCATGTTAGAAAGACGCTATCGGAATAATCCTACCTTTCAGGATTACAAGAAGAGAGTGCCGGTGTTAATACCCCGATTTTGGTTCTAGCTCTTCAACTTATCTACCATCATCCCAGCTTTCATTTTCAGCTTATCCATAGTGGACAGGTTGGACATGAGATCAGCCATTTTCTCTTTTACTTTTTCAATGGCTTTATTGGGTCGAATCATCACTTTGAACTCTTGTATTTTGCCTTCGTCGTTCCATTTGATGATGTCGACACCATTGATTAGAATGCCTTCTATCTCACAGGTAAACTCTAGCATGGAGTCAGTTTCAGAGTGTATTTCCCTTACATAAGTAAAGGACGTGTTGCCATCAGCAAAGAACATCTTGTAAGCATTGATCAAATAAGTTGCCGTGAGCTTGCGCCCAGGCTGTGGTTTGAACACTAATGGGGAGTGGAAGACGGCACCTTTTGCCAAAAGTAACTCTAAGCTTTTGGGATTGGCTTCTTCGAATACGGCGTGCCAGGCTTCAACGTTGTTCATGGGTCATTAAATGATGGATGTACAAGATAGAGAATGTCAAGTTGTAAAATGGCTATTGGATTCCAGCAACTTCGCGGCACTCAGGCTGAATCGCAGTGTAATGACCAATGGTTTTTTCTGAAAGAAAGGAAATAGGCGTACTTTGTATTCTTAATCAGTAGGTCTTATGAATACAATTAGACTAGTTCCATTCCTTTCAATTTTTTCAATTTTAGTAGGTTGTGGTTCAGCCCCCGAATATTTTGCGGATGCCTATTGTCTGACCAACATCAACGTTCTGGATATGGAAAAGGGGTTTTTGCCCAATAGGACTGTTGTTATTAGTCAAGACCGAATTCAGCAAATAATACCCTCTGAAGAGATTAATCTGTCGGATCAAAATACGATCATTGATGGAGAAGGTCAATACCTGATTCCCGGCCTTTGGGATGCTCACGTGCATTTCGCTTTTATGGATTCTCTAGCTCCCTACATGTTTGATTTGTTTCTTGGTTACGGTATTACGAGTGTCCGGGATACCGGAGGTGAAATAGGATTTGTAAAGCAATGGCAGGAAGAGGCCAATGCAAACCTCTCGACTGCTCCAAGAGTGATGATTGCCGGACCATTGCTGGATGGGCTTCCTAACGTCTATGACGGCAGTGACCCCTTGCGGCCGCCATTATCCAAAGGCTTGGCTTCACCAGCGGATGTTGCTAGCTATATCTCGTTCCTTGATAGTCTAGACGTGGATCTGCTGAAAGCCTATGAGATGCTTACACCTGAGCAATTTGAAACTGTCACGTCTTCAGCACGCGAAAGAGGATTGAAAGTCACTGGGCATGTCCCCTTGAGTATGGATGTGATCAGTGCTAGCAATGCGGGCTTGAACAGTATGGAACATATGCGAAATCTGGAGCTTTCCTGTGCTTCCAATGCTGATGAACTGTTGGAACTAAGAAGGGAAATGCTATTAGCTGGACGTGATGATCTTGGAGGGGTACTTCGCTCAAGAATACATGATGCTCAAAGAAAAATGGCCATTGCCAATTACGATGAAAATAAAGCTGACGAGGTATTGACTGTACTTAAGCAAAATGACACATGGCAAATACCCACTCTTGCACTGAGTACAGGCGCAGTGAAGCGTCCTTTTGCCAAAGAGACTTTTCAGACATCTTTTGATTACCTGCCGGCTTCCATTAAATCTCTATGGCTACAGTCTATTGAGAACTTCGGGGCCATTGAACCTACAGCCTTCCAGAAAGAGTATGCGTCCTGGATGTTTAACATGGTCAAGAAAGTATATGATAAGGAGATTCCCATCATGGCAGGTACTGATTGCCCCATATTCTTCCTTACGCCAGGGAGGAGTTTACATACAGAGTTAGAGACGCTAGTAGATGCTGGTATTGATCCTCTGGAAGCAATTAAAATGGCTACAGTGAACCCTGCGGTCTACTTTAACCTTGAGAGCAAACTGGGTACAATCGAAACTGGCAAACTGGCTGACCTGGTGATATTGAACAAAAACCCTTTAGAAGACATCCGAAATACTTTGACCATTGATGCAGTGATCAGAAATGGTACTTACCTCAACCGTGGAACGCTGGATCAGATGCTATTACCTGATGAAGAAGCGATTTAGGTGACATCTGTCTTTAAGAGATCCCAACGAAAGTTGCACTCCAGCCAGAATGACGGTTGAGCTAAAAAGACTACTTCCGTTCGTTGCTTTCCTAAGTGTTTTCATTCACTCATACCGCAACTTAGTAGCTGGATTGGCCTTGGTAACCTTGGAAGTTTGCCAATGGATAGCAGCGGCCCCGATTATAAATAGGAACAGCAAGCTAATTACCACCTCTGCTACACCCAGGCCTGTGCCATATCGAATCAATAGGTGCAGGAAGACCTTATCATAAAACACATAGGAGAAAGGGATGGCCAACATCGCTGAGATTACAATCAGTTTGATGAAATCTTTGGTCAGTAGATAATAAAGACTTGATCGGGTGGCACCCATAATCTTGCGTATGGCTATTTCCTTCGTTCTGTTTTCGGTGTTATATGACACCATTCCTAAGAGCCCCAAAACCGATATAGTGATGGCCAATATTCCCAGGGCGCTGAACGTCTTAATCTGTGCGACCATAATAAAGTAAGCTTCTTCAATTTCAGTTTCAAGAAAGGTAGGGTCAAAGCCAGCTTCCTGATCAATCTCCGTCCAAATGGATTCCAGCTCGGTGATGGTGCTTTGCATGTCATTGGAACTTACGGTGAGTAATGCATAGTTGCTTTTGGCCAGAGAGTGACGCATCATCATGGGGCTAATTAGCTCCATCATAGGCTCGAAGTTGAAGTCTTTCAGAATGCCTGCTACTCGGCATTTAGTACCGTCATTTAGCGTAAAGCGGAGTGTATCTTTTTGATCATCGAATACTTTCAAAGATTGGATAAACTGTTCATTGACTAATACAAGTTCCTCCGTTTGATTAGAGTGTTTAATGGATTCACTATCACCCCATACCAGTTCCATGTGCAAGTGCTCAGTGAACTGATCGGCGATGTAAACTTGCATCGCGGGTATCGTATCCAGATCATTCGAAGTGACATCTATACGCTCAGGGTTAAAGAGTCCCGGAAGAGTAGAGGAAGCTGTGATCGATTTTACATCACGATGCTTGCCTAACTCATTCAATGCCAATTGCTTATCTATTCCAAAAAAAGGAATGGTTAATACATTTTCGGCTTGAAAGCCGTGGCTATTGTTCATTACGAATTGGTACTGTTTAGCGATAGCCCCTACGCCGATGATGAAGACCAGGGAAAGGAAGAACTGGAATACGAACAGGCCCTTCTTAAATCCGGAAACGCCATTCTTGCCATCCAAAACACTGCCTTTTAGGGTTTGTGTTGGGGTCAGTCTTGAGAAATACTGTGCTGGAAAAATGCCGGCAAAAAGTCCGACCAAAATGGCAAAACCAAAGAAGACTAATACCTGAAATAGATCAAGATCGGTGTTAATTACATCGGTGAAGTAGACCATATCCATAAATGCTTCTTTCATCGGCACCATGACCAAGAGCGAAACCACCATGGCAGCGGCGGCCATCAGTACTGTCTCTACAATAAATTGGGCCTTGATCTGTCCCTTTTGTGCGCCCACCACCTTGCGTACACCAATTTCTTTGGCACGTTGCAGCGACCTGGCAATGGAAAGGTTTGTGTGATTGAATACTGCAGGAAGCAGAATAAGAATCCCTACTGCCATGAAAAAGATTAGTGCCTGCCGGTCCCAACCAACTCCCAAACTATTGCGGTTGTTCCATCGAAGGGGAACGATGTTGGATACCTCTACAGCCTGCAATGATATATTCTTTCCTGGGTGAAAAGGAGCAGCTAATTCGGTGGTCAGAGCCAAAGCATCTTCCAATTGATTGGCTTCCGCATCCTCTTTCAGCATTACATAAGTATAATGATTGTGATAGTTGAGCCAATCGTTTCTTGGGTCTTCTACTGCAAGTTGCTGGAAAGTGGAGTAGGAGGTCAGCATTTCGAAATAGAAGTGTGTCTGTTTTAGGTTTTTGATAATACCTGTTACCGTGAAGGTACCCATGTCGGTTTCAAGTGTTTGACCCATGGGGTTTCGATCTCGGAATAGCTTTTCAGCTGTTTTTTCCGTCAGGACCACACTAAAAGGATCAGTCAGGCAAGTCGAGGAATTTCCCTTCACTAAGTCGAAGGTGAAAACATCGAAGAAAGTATCGTCCGCGTAATAGCCGTTGAAGCTCAAGTCATGCCCATGATGATTGACTACCGGCTTGAAGTCTGACCGGATATTGACCACTTGTTCCACAAAAGGATAGTTGTCATGTAGGTAGTAGCCAGCAGCATTGAATGTTGAGCTGTAATTCAAGTCTTCCTGCCCATTGTCGATTTGGGTATTGATTTGAAAAGTGCGATGCTTGTTTTTGTGAAACTCATCCAGCTGATATACTGTCACTGCCATGGTAAGTCCAATGAGGCATATACTCATTCCCAATGCCAGACCAAAGATATTTAGAGAGGTGAAGAGTTTGTGTTTAGCGAAATTTCGTATTGCGATTTTGAAATAATTTCTAATCATGGCTGTTGAGTTTTGACTGTAGTAGGGTGCATAAGAAGCTGCTTTTTTTCTCTTATTGAGACCGTAAGAAAAAAGTAGGGAAAGAACGTGACGCCAATAGAAACGATCTGCCCTTCTTTTGCTGACATTCTCCAAATGGAAATAGTATAGTTCGTCCAGGTCGCCACGTATATCTTCTATCTCCGCTTTACCAGAGAAGAAGTTTAGCAGTTGTTGTGCTCTTTTTGGAGGGCGATCCATTCAAGGATTGATTTATTTGGAATAATCTCAGTTAACAAATACTACTCGTATCGCAATCGATTGGCAGGGTTGGACTTGGCCACCTTCGATGTTTGCCAGAAGATGGAGATGGCGCCTACAAGGAACAAAAACAATACGCTTCCTATCATTTCCAATATGCCAAGACCGGTACCGTATCGTAAAAGGAAGTGCAGGAAGAGTTTGTCATAAAAGAAGTAAGAAAAAGGTAAGGCTATAGCTGCAGCAATCCCGATTAGCTTCACAAAGTCCTTTGACAATAGGTAATACAAGCTGCTTTCACTAGCCCCCATGATTTTGCGGACTGCTATTTCCTTAGTTCTGTTCTCGGTATTGTAAACCACCATACCCAATAAGCCCAAACATGATATTGTAATGGCCAATGCGCTCAATACGCTGAAAAACTTGATTTGGACTGATAGAAAATAATAGGCCTCTTCGATATCGTCCTCCAAAAAGGTGGATTCAAAAGTGACATTAGGGTCTATACTATTCCAAATCTCATCTAGTTCAGCAATCGTCCTTTGAATGTGGTCGGAATTGATGGTAAGGAGAGCATAGCGGGTTTTTTCTTCAGAATATCTGAGTGCCATTGGTTTGATCAGCTCATTCAATGGCTCGAAATTGAAATCAGCCAGTACACCTACTATACGGCAATTGGTGCCATCGGCCAACGTGAGTTGTAAAGTATCTTTTTGGGTATTGAATACATTAATAGCATCGAGATATGCCTGGTTGACTAACACCAATTCTTCAGTTTGATTGGATTCTGATAGGTCCTGGCTTTCACCCCAGATCAATTTCATTCCTGTTTTAGCAATGAAGTCGTCATCTATAAATACTTGTCGGATCGTAATCGTATCCTGATCATTGGAGGTGGCCTCTATCACATCTGCAATAGGTAAACCAGGAAGCGTTGAAGTAGAAGTGATACTGCGGACGTCCGGGTGATTATTGAATTCTGTCAGAACAATGCGCTTATCTAAGCCTTTGAAAGGCACAGAAATCACATTATCAGTCTGGAATCCTTGATTGTGATTGAGCACATAGCTGTACTGTCGACCTATGGCCACCACGCCTATGATGAATACAAGTGAAACAAAAAATTGAAAGACAAATAAGCCTTTCTTGAAATCACTGACGCTGCTCTTACCATTTTTTAGGTTGCCTTTGAGAGTCTGAATGGGGTTGAGACGAGAGAAATACTGGGCTGGGAAGATACCTGCCAAGACTCCTACAAATAGTGTGAAGACCAGAAAGGTCGCAACCTGATAGGTATTTAGGTCAGTCTCTAAAACCTGCGCGGCCCACACCATACCTAGAAATTCTACTTTCAAAGGGTTCATAATGATCAATGATAAGACCATCGCGATCATGGTCATCAGGATTGTTTCCACGATGAACTGTGATTTGATTTGGTTCTTTTCCGCTCCCACGGTCTTTCTGATTCCCACTTCCTTTGCTCGTTGTAGTGCCCTGGCAATTGATAAGTTCGTATAGTTGAAAATGGCTGGCAACAACACCAAAAATCCTATGGTCAAAAAGAAGATGATCGAAGGTTGGTCCCAACCAATACCAATGGCATTACTTATATTCCATCTCGGTACTACTCCTGTTAGGTGCATGGCAGAGAGTTCAATTTCGGTATTATCATGAAAGGCTGTGACAATTTCATTCAGGTCTGCCAGTGCTTCATTGAGTTTACTTTTATCTGTTCCTTCTTCAAGCAAGACATAGGTATAGTTATTTCTAAAGTTCACCCAATCATTTTTCAGGTCCCGATCATTGATCAACTGATAGGTAGAATAGGAGAATAGTGCTTCGTAAAATAAGTGTGTTTGCTTCGGGTTTTCCATGACTCCCGTGACGGTAAAATCCCCATAATCTGTGCTCAATGTTTCTCCAACGGGATTGAAGTCTTTGAAAAGCTTCTCTGCCAGGTTTTTAGTTAGAACAATGGAGTAAGGGTCTGATAATGCGGACTTTGGATTGCCAATCGTCATTTCAAAATCAAACACTTGGAAGAATGATGGCGTGGTAAAGTACCCGATTGTGCCTATCTCACTACCATGATGATTGATGGTGGGCCTTATATCTCCATGAATATCGACGGCTTGTTCAACAAAGGGATATGCGTTTTTCAGGCCATTCGAAGTGGCAGGAAACGTAGAACCGTATGTTTTAGTTTCAGTATCGGTTGCCACGTAAGTATTGATCTGGTAGATACGATCCTTTTTGGCGTGGAATTCATCAGACCGATAAATTGCTACAGCAATCGATAGCGCCAACAGGCATATGCACATACCGAGTGACAATCCGAAGATATTGAGTGACGTAAAAAGCTTATGCTTAGAGAAGTTTCTAAGAGCAATTTTAAAATAGTTGCTAATCATAGCGATTGAGTTTTGACTGTAATAAGGGGCATAAGAGGCGGCCCTTTTTCGTTTTTTTAGACCATAAGAAAATAGGAGGGAGAGAACGTGCTTCCAGTAGAAGCGGTCTGCCTTCCGTTTCCCGTTGCTCTCCAGGTGGAAGAAATAGAGTTCATCCAGATCACCCTGAATGTCTTCCACCTCTGCACGACCGGAGAACCATTTTAGCAATTGTTGGGCATATTTTGGAGGATGATTCATTTAAAAGACAGATTCACTTTTGCACCTGCCCATAGTTGATCACGAAGCGATTTCATATTCGATAGTTCTTGCTTGGCGCTATCTGTAATCTCGAAATACCGTTTCCTTCTCCCGCCGCGCTCTTTCGTAGGAGCACCCAGGAAGGAGGAGATATATCCTTTTTCTTCGAGCCTGGTGAGTGTTGAATGCAGTGCACCAATACTCAGCTTGCGATTGGCACGTTCTGATATGTCGTTCAGGATGGCTACGCCATAGGCCTCTTCCGCGAGGTTAGCAATGGTGAGCAATACCAGCTCCTCAAATTCTCCAATGTATCCCTTCATAGATTATTACTTTCTACTTTTAAGAATTAATGAACGGTGAAGCTATAGATATGTTTCTATTTTTAAGAATTAATTGTATTGAAACGATAGTAATTAGCTATAATGCTTTGTCATGGCTTACCAAATAACAAGAAATCCTGTGATCCTCGGTTGCTCAGGAAAAGATCTTTTATGCCATCACCATTGAAGTCAGCAAAATCTATATCGAATCCTCTTCCTCTAATCTCATCTGGGAGAAAAGCACCACTTGCGTCATCGTATTTTCCGTTGCCATCATTTAGGTAAAGACTAAATGGTGTCATACCATCGAACTTCGGACCATTTGTATTACCTGTCATGATATCGACATCCCCATCATTATCAATATCCAAGAAGGCCACTGCGAAGCAGCGATTTTCATCCGATGGTAGTTGAGTTGCAGTCACGTCCGAGAAAAAACCTTTACCATCATTGATCAGCAGGCGGTTTTGCCTTTCCGCATTTTCAACAAATGCCTGAACATTGCCATAGAGTAAATCTTCGTCTCCATCGCCATCTACGTCGGCAACGTCTACTTCTCTAGTTTCTTCAGCAGTACTTCGGTAGGGCAGCCTGCTAGAGGATTGGTCTTCAAAGAACCCCTGACCATTGTTAATCAAGATTCGATTGGCATCCTCATTTGCGATCAATAAATCCTGGTCGCCATCTGTATCAATATCAGCTAAAGTGAGGTCTTGGGTAACATCCTGAAACAAACCAAGCCGGTCCTTAGTCTCATCTTTGAACTGGGCTTTTCCATCATTGATTAGCAAGAAATTCTGACCATTATTTCCTATTAGCATATCGGTAGCTCCATCTAAGTTGACATCAATGACCACCACGGAATTTGAAGTCCCGGTGACGGGTATTCTCGATCCTCCGTCACTAAACGTACCATCACCATTATTGAGGTAAAATTCATTGGTTTGGTCGTCCTCACTGACGATGATAATATCCAGATCACCATCCAAATCGAAATCAGCAATACCAATGTCTTCGCTATCATGATTTACTTGTGGAATGCGCTGAGTACTTTCATTTGTGAATTTCCCTTTTCCGTCATTGATCAATAAGATATTCGGTCGATGTTCATTGGCAATAAGTATATCAAGGTCACCATCTGCGTCAAAATCAGCTACTCCGGCATCCATGGATAGCTTTTGTAGGTCCTGATATGGTAGGTGAGTCAACGTGACATTCTGATATGAAATCTGGGTTACCCTTTCCTGGCCTAAAAGGATGCTTGTATTCCATAAGATGATGACAACTGCTAGAGCTATTTTCATGACTTTAAAGGTTTTGATACGAACCTAGTTCATTACAAAGCTTTTTGAGATGTTATTATACTGGTGGTGTTGAACTAAGAAGAAAGGAGCAGTGACTGCAACATTTGATTGCTTTATTCCATCCCATAGGAAAACTCAAAGGTCAATGCTATTCAATTATCTCAAAATCGCTTTTCGGAGCATCCTCAAGAACAGGCTCTTTTCCTTCATAAATGTATTTGGGCTCAGCTTCAGTATAGCTACTGGTGTCATTATCATTATGCTTTTAGCTGACCAATACAGCTTTGATGCTTTCAATTCAGATGCTGATAGGATTTATCGGGTTAATTATACCCGGAGTGACCAGGATAGCTTTGTGGCTGGAGTGGCTACTACACCCATGCCGTTAGGGGAGGAGCTTTCTAGTAAATATCCAGGGATTGAAGATTATACCCGATTATATAGAGGGTTTGGTAATGACTGGATCAAGATCATGCAGGATGTAAATATTCCCATCTCAGGGTTTTTTGCTGATCCGAATGTGTTGTCGTTGTTTCATTACAAATTGGAGTACGGTGATCCTAATACAGCTTTGGTCGAGCCTTATTCTGTTATTCTCACTAGAGAAACTGCCAATAAGATGTTCAGGCAAGAAAACCCATTGGGTGAATTCATTGAGGTAGGGGATTTGGGGAATTACAAAGTCACAGGGATATTGGCAGATCTTGAGGGTAAGTCTCACATTAAGTTTGATGCGTTGGCTTCAATGTCCACAACAGAATCCCTATTCAAGCAAGAAGTGCTTCAGTATCCAATGAACAACTGGCGCAATCGCTCTCGCGGCTGGACCTACCTCAAGCTTGAGCCTGGAGTAGAGCCTGCGACGATTGAAGAATACTTGGATGCTATAAGTCATGAGCAATACGACCCAATAGACAATATGGATGCGGACTTCTTTCTGCAAAACCTCAGAGCTATCAACCCAGGACCATTGATGGGTAATCAAATAGGGCCGGGGATGCCCTTAATCATGGTTTGGTTTCTGGCAGGGCTGGCACTTGTTGTGATCATCTCCTCCGCTTTCAATTACACAAACCTTTCGATCGCCAGGTCTTTGAGCAGGGCTCGAGAAGTAGGTGTCAGGAAGGTTTTTGGAGCAGTAAGAGCCCAAATCTTTATCCAGTTCCTGATGGAATCAGTGCTCATTGCCTCCTTAGCCTATGTCTTCTCTGTGGTGATTGTTTATTTCTTGCGGCCAATATTCCTTGAGCTGAATTTTAGCCAATTGCTGGAATTTGACTTGCGCCAATCGTTTGATGTTTACTTCATCAGTTTAGGTTTTGCTTTACTCGTAGGTGTCTTAGCTGGTGTACTTCCTGCTTGGTTTCATTCTTCGGTCAAAGCGCTGCAGGCCCTTAAAGACCTGACCGGGGTAAAAGTTTTTAGTCGATTGGGC
>CAZZHO010000014.1:0-42171 GCA_964653795.1 uncultured Roseivirgaceae bacterium
GCCAGCACATCATCCAAAGCTTTTTTGTTAAACTTCATGGCCTCATCATATTTCATGCTATTTAGTTTTTCATTGAAAGGTTCACTCCGTACGGGACCATCATATCCTATAGCTACAAGTGTTTCAAGAAATGATTGGATATCGATTACTCCTGATATTCCTGGTAATTCTCGTTTCCAATCAAGCTGTTCATTTCTCGGAACACCAGACACTGCATCATTCAGATCTACAGTAACAATATCTTCTTTGTTTAAATTCTTCAGTTCTGCTAATGAGCCTTCACTGCAGTACCAATGAAAAGTATCCAAAACGATCCCTACATTGGGCTCGTCTATACGGGCAATTAGTTCTTGACACTCAGGTAAGGTGTGAATAAAAGGATACCTCTCTTTCACCATCAAAGTTTTTGGCCCGACATACTCCAACCCTAACCTAATATTATACTTACCCATGATTTTAGCACATTCCTTAAGGCGTGCTGCATGTTGATTCATATTCTCCGTATACGATAGACTAGGGTTTGTAGGCATTATCCAAGTATTCATTCTGGTGCCTCCTACACTCTCTAGTACCTCAGACTGTTTTTCTAATTTTTTTAGATCTGCCTGAAAAATTGAATCATCTTTTCTAAACTCTACGGGTAGATTGGCTGACCCCCATGTGATATTACTAGTCTTCATATCAGCGACTAATGAGTTTCTCATTTCTATTGACCATGACAGCATTTCTGAAGGGAAGGGGACAATAGCTCCATAGCCATAACTAATAGCAGCCTTCAGTAAATTCCTTTGATCTAAAGAGATGCCAATTGCACCTGGATTTAAACAGACCTTGAAATTGTGCTTTGGGTTTGGTCTAGACCAACTTGAAAATGGGACCTTCAATGCGATTGTTGCTAAACTGATTTTTTGTGAAAAGGTGCGTCTATTCATGATGAAATCTATTTTTTTGAACTGTCGAAAATTGTCTTTGATTTCTTCTGTTTAGAACTCAAAATCGGTTTAAAGGAATAAGTATTCACATTTCAATTGATTAAAAATTGACAGAAAAATTAGCAAAAATAATTCCTCAGTAGTATCCATGTTAATTAACCCATATTAATTAAGTCTTGGATGGCGAGATATTCTACCCTCCAAGGGCTTGATACTAAACAAATCTATTTATGGACTAATTAGTCGAAAGCCGTAGCATACGAGCTTCCAGTCTTTGAGCGTCAATATTGCCTGGATCTATTCTTAAAGCATTCTGGGCCGATGCTAGTGCTGTTTTAACCTCGCCTTTTTCCTCAGCTATTAACCCTTCCACTACATGAGGCTTGGGTAGGGTGCTGTTTACTCTATTTTTCAGTTGATCAACTAAGTCAGTTGCCTGGTCGAACTCCTTGATTTGAGCTAAGAGGTGGGCCTTGTAGCCGATCATAAACGTGTTATGATTGAGTAGCCCGTTTTTCATGCCCTCAAGTGTATCGATTGCTGCCTTCGGACCATACAGATAGTTGATAACTTCGATGAATTCGCAGTTGTGATATACCTCATCTGGATAGCTGGATGAAAACTCTCTAAGATTCTGTTCTGCCAATGTGAGAGCCTTTTTGGCTTGTATTTTCAACGCGGCAGTATCCTGGGCTTCTCGTAGGTTGGTCAAGATGATGAGTTCAATAAAGTTATCTAAAAGCAGCTGCTCATCTTTGGAGACGCTTTTCAGATTCTTCCTGACTAAAGCCAGAATCTCATTGCGTTCTTCCTCGCTTTTGGAAAGACGAGCCACCTGACATTGGGCCAGTAAAAACGATGGGTCATGAGCTACCGATTGTCGGAAATGGACCTCAGACAAGGTGTACATACCATCATCCATGATCGACCTCCAACCACTTCGGTAGTAAAATGCAGCTGAATCAGATTGTGTCGACAGCTTTAACGTCTGCCCTCTCGACAGGGGACCGCTAAAGAATGATAGAATGCAAATGAAAATGATTAGTCTACTTCTCATAGAAAGCAAACTAATCATCTTCCATATTACTTAATCGGCTATTACCAGGTTTGTCGGTAAAATACCTTACTGACAATTTTCCATTCACCGTCAACTTTCAGCAGCGTCATGTAGTCTATAAAGCGAAAATTCTCATAGTCAATATGCAGTGTTGCTTTGGCTGCATTTCCGGCCATCTCAATAGAGGCGATCTGTGTTTTTCGGTTTTGAGCGGGTCCTGGTTTCATTCCCTTTTCAAAAAAGTCAATTGCATTGACAGACTTATATCCTTCACCTCCAATAAACTGCATGGTAGCATCCTGATGAAAGGCTTTTTTCAAGGTTGAAAAGTCATTGTTGGTACCTCCCACTAAATAGTAGTTAAGGGTGGTGGATATCAAATCATAATCGGAAGTTCCTGATTGAGCAGAAGTGGATAGCGCAATGCCACTTATGGCAAGTGCAAGGAGCATGTTTTTCATAAGATTGTTTGAGTTGAATCTGGTTGAGTCTAACGAGATTTAAGAGCCGGGAGCTGTACTTTCCGTCCTATGGAAGCAGCAGTTTGTAGCAAACACTACAGCTCCCTAACCAATAGCTTCTCAGTAACCATTTTGCTTAGTGTGCGCTCGTCTGAACCCCGATATTGAATGGTGCTGGATCCATCAAACTCTGTGGTACTCAAAACTTTGAGCTTTAGTCCCAGCTCCAGCTGGATTTCATTGAGGTGTTTTAAGAAGTCATGGGAGTCGTGTTTTAGTGCGGAAAGGATCACCTCTTTTCCAGCTTCCACGTCACTCAGAGGGATAAAATTGTTGGCTTTGGTAAAACCATCCTTGTCCGGGATCGGTGAACCGTGGGGGTCCAGGGTGGGAAACCCTAACATCTCATCCATTTTGTCAAAGAAAGCTTCGGAATTGACATGCTCAATCTCCTCAGCTATGTTGTGAACCTCCTCCCAACCAAAGCCCATTTTCTCCACCAAAAACATCTCGGCTATCCGATGTTTCCTGATGATGAGCGCAGCTGCTTTCCTGCCTTCAGCGGTGATCTCCAAAGGTTTGTATTTCTCATACACTACCCATCCGTTTTCCTGAAGCCGTTTTACCATGCTATTGGCTGTAGGAATACGTACTTCCATTTGTTTACTCAGCTCGGAGATAGTGATTTTGTCACCCTTTCGGGATAAATGATAGAGAGCTTTGAGATAGTTTTCCTTGGTCTGTGACGGCATGTGGGCTTTGTCTATTACAAAACTAGTTCATACATGCTAATAAAATTTGTTAGACTAGTCTAACTTATTAAGTTTGCATTATCTATCTCTGTAGTTAGTGGAATGAAATACTTGATATTCATTTTGACGTTATGTTGGACCTACGCTGGCTTCTGTCAGGATGCAAAGCTTGTAGGTGTCGTGCAAGGGCCAGATGGAATGCTACCATTTGCTAATGTGAGGGTCATGGACTCGGACAAAGGAGTTGTCGCAGATGAAAAGGGCGCTTTTGTAATCGAGGGATTGTCTCCTGGTAGTTATCTGGTGGAATTTTCATTTGTTGGCTACAAGCCTGTTACCAAGCGTTTAGTAGTAGAGCGGGGAAATCAAAATTTAGAAATAGAGGTAATGCTGTTGGAGCAGTCTGGCATTTTAGATCAGGTAGTTGTGACCGGAACCAGAACAGCTAAAAAGATCACTGATTCGCCCGTAATAGTAGATGTCATCAACAGTGAACTTTTGGTGAATACACAATCTGTGAGCTTGTCTGAGGGTTTGAGGTTTCAGCCCGGCTTGAGGGTGGAAACAGACTGCCAAACTTGCAATTACACACAGTTGAGAATGAATGGGCTGCAGGGTGGCTATAGTCAGATATTGATCAATAGTCGTCCGATATTCAGCCCACTGACAGGTCTGTATGGTTTGGAGCAGATACCGACTAACATGATCGAACGAATAGAGGTAGTGAGGGGAGGAGGTTCGGCGCTGTATGGAACAGGTGCTGTTGGGGGTACGGTCAATGTAATTACCAAAATACCAAAAGAGGCTTCTTATGATCTTGGGTATACTTTGCAAAGCATGGACGGTGCACTGGATCATGTAGTGAGTGGCAATGCCACCACTGTCAATGAATCCAAGAACGCTGGTGTGACCTTGTTTCTCAATAGTCGTAGAAGGGAATGGTACGATGTGAACGGCGATAATTTCTCTGAGATTCCGGAGATACGCAATAATTCATTGGGAGCTAATTTCTTTTTATTACCAGCAGAGAACCAGAAGATAGATGTCAACTTCAGCAGTATCAATGAATATCGATATGGTGGAGAAATGGTAGACCTGCCTGCCCATCTCACCGAGCAGTCTGAGGAGAGAGATCAAAATGTGCTGGTAGGTAATATCGACTATCAGGTCAATTTCAACGAGGGTCGGAATTCGCTAATCACCTATTTTGGTTATCAAAACACCACCAGAACACATTATACAGGAGTTTTACCTGACGAACCAATACAGCTTGCGGCACATCTGGCTGCTCCTCCTTATGGCACTTCTGACAACACCACTTTTCAGGCAGGAACACAGCTTGATCAGAAATTGGATCGTTTTCTGATGGGAAGCAATGTGATCACCTTTGGAGTGGAGTATACAGCTGATGATATTACAGATGAGATTCCTTCTTATCAATATTTGATTGATCAAACCACTCGTAATTTTGGTGTATTCGTTCAAAGTGATTGGGCCATTGGTGGACATTGGAATTTTCTAAGTGGTGTCCGTTTGGATAAGCATAATTTGGTCGATCAGGTGATTGCAAGCCCTCGGTTTTCGTTGCTCTATAACTTTGGGAATTTCCAATGGCGCGGCACATGGGGTACGGGCTTCAGGGCTCCGCAGGCCTTTGATGCTGATTTGCACATCGCTTTTGCTGGAGGTGGTATCTCCAGAGTACGACTTTCTCCAGACCTAGATAGAGAGCGATCCAATAGCTTGAGTACTTCTATCAACTATGATAAACTCTTAAGAAGGTGGGTCTACGGCTTTACAGCAGAGGTGTTTTATACCCACTTGCAAGATGCTTTTTTCCTGGCTCCTCAGGGAGAAGATGAGTTCGGAGAAGTATTTGAAAAACAAAACGGCCAGAGAGCGACTGTGCAAGGAGTGACCCTGGAGTTTAGGGCCAACTACAACGAGCAGCTGCAGTTGGATATGGGGCTAACAGTACAGCGTTCAACATTTCAGGAAGCAGTGTTGAATAGTGATATTCTAGAATCTAGAAGAGAGTTTCTAAGAACGCCAAATGAGTACGGCTATGGTACCTTGAGTTACTCTCCAGATGACCGATGGACCTTTGCTAGCAACTATGCTTTCACTGGCTCCATGTTGCTGGTGCATTTCGCTGGAGCACCTGAGCAGACAGAAGATGCTTACTTCACTTCGCCTTCATTCTCTGAGGTTGGATTGAGAGGTAGCTATCAGCTTCCAATGAAAAAGTTGGGACAGGTACTGGAGATATCAGGTGGGGTTAAAAACCTTACTAATGCCTATCAGGACAATTTTGATACAGGTAAAAATCGGGACAGTAATTTTGTGTATGGTCCATCCATACCAAGAACCTTCTTTATAGGCTTGAGGATCAAATCAGAGTGATTTTTCTTATAACGTAAGCCGTTATCATTTGTAGCGCATTGTAAGGTGTCTTACACAGCACGTATTTATAGTTCTTCCTTTTAGGATATTTTCGGTTTTTTATTGGATATTGCGGATACTTTATTCAATCCTTAGAGATAATGGTTGAATAATACGAATCAGCTGCCTTTAAATTTGGAATCAACCTTACGCAAACTTTTATACCTGGCACTGGTATTTCCCGCCGTTATCACTTTTGGAAATACCGGTAAACCCACAGAGGAAGAAAAATCTACTGCCTTTCTGGCTGCTCGTTCTTTTGAGGAGCTGGATGTTGATTTCGAATTCGAAGAATCCACATTCGAATATTTTGAGGATGGCATTTTACCATCTTCCTTAAATGACTCTACGCAATATCATATAGGTCGAGCCACTTCATTGGTGGAAGTAGTTTATCAAGATCAGCGATTCGTTGATAATTTGACGGTGGAGTCCTTGATGGTGCTTCCGGTAGGAATAAAAAAGACGGTTGGTGGAGTAGATTTTGTGCTGGTTATAGACAGACTTGATCTGCTCGCTGATCAAGTCAAACTAAGTGCTTACCTACAGTTTATCTTACCTCAAAATGGCAAAACACTCACTTTCTATGCTCGAGGCATAAGCTTTTCGTCCTCGGGAGGTATCGTAGGAGAAGGGCGATTAGAATTGGTAGGTACCCATGATATCAATATTTTCGGTGCCCATACAAAACTGCAATTGGTAGGTACGGATTTGGGCCAATTGGATCAGGCCGGATCGACGTATGTGACCTTCGATTGTAATGGATTTAAGGAATTGGGCTTAAATGGTATACTATCATTCAGTCAGTCCCTCTTTAAGCCTGAAAACGAACAAGGAGATGTACTAAACGAACCCATGACCGTAGAGATTACTACGGTTTTAGCTGATTGGAATGATCTTATTCTTGAAATAGATCTTCCAAGGTTTCAGGTTAATGGGGTGAAAGGTGTTGGCTTCCAGGTTCAAAGAGCAATTTTTGACTTTAGTGACACACGCAATGCGCCCGGCATTACATTTCCAAGTGACTACCGGAGTGATATTACTGGCGGACTTTGGAGAGGTATTTACATCTACGAGTTTGAAGTATCCCTCCCCAGGCAACTGAAAGAAGAAGGTCAGCAAGCAAGAAAATCTTTTGCGGCCAGCAATGTTTTTATTGACAACATGGGATTCTCTGGGACTTTGCTGGCAAGAAATCTCATCACCTTAGAAAAAGGAAGACTTTCGAAAAATTGGGCATTTTCTCTTGCAGAACTGTCTTTCACTTTTGAAGCCAATCAGCTTACGGCGGCAGGCTTCTCAGGAGAAGTAGTAGGCCCTATTATGTCTGATGAAAGTCCACTTGCATACACTGCCATGGTCAATGGTGATGATGAATATGTTTTCTCTATAGGGATTACTGATTCTTTGGATTTTCCAATATGGGGTGAGGCTCGGGTCCTATTGAAATCAGGTTCTTCAATTACTATTGAGAAACGGGAAAGTGAGTTTGATGTTAGAGCCGTTCTTCATGGTAATTTAAATATTTATGCTCCTTTGGCTGGAAAAGGTGATGGTCCGAGAATCGGTCTGGCAAATCTGCGATTTGAGGATCTGATAATACAAGATGAGGCTCCCAATATTTCTTTCGGGTTATTGGCGTTAAGTTCAGAAAAGCTCACTTCAGCAATGGCCACTTTTCCGATTGCCATAACTGAGATCAGGGCTAGGTCTATTGGGAATGAAATAGGACTTGGCGTAGATATAGAGTTGAATATTGCCGATGAGGCGATTAGAGCATCTGGATCCATAGACATCATAGCACGTGAAGAAGTAAGGAATGATCGAAAAGTCTATGTTTTTCAAAGGGTTGATATTGGCAAAATAGCTATTGGAGGGGATATGGGAGCAGTCTCGGTAGATGGACAAATCCAGTTTTTCCGAGATGATGAGATATATGGTAACGGATTTGCCGGACAAGTTAACGCTACTATCATTGGTGTAGAGGTCAAAGCTCAGGCACTATTTGGTAAAGTAGATGGGTATAGGTATTGGTATGCTGATGCCCTCGCGACTATTCCGGATGTTCCATTTATACCGCCATTGGTGATGAATGGAATTGGCGGCGGTGCTTATTCAAGAATGTCTCAGTATCCGCAGGAGAGACTTGCGTCCAATGGTCAGGGTGTGACTGATTCTGGCTTGATCTACAAACCAGACAGAAATACTTCTTTTGGCGTACGAGCTACCGTGAAGTTTAAACTTCCAGAAGAGAGTGCTTTCAATGGCGAAGCAACATTGGATGTGTCTTTTCATCGAAAAGGTGGGGTGAGGAAAATTGCATTTTCCGGAATAGGTTATCTACTAACACCACCAGAAGATCTGAATTTGGACAAACTAAAAGAAGCCGCTAATAAGGTGCCTGGAAGAAAGGAGCAAGACTTTGATCTGGGAAATGTTAAAAGTGATGCCGCGATTGTAGGCAGTGTAAGCTTAGTATTTGACTTTGAGAATAAAGTTTTACACGGCAATACAAAAGTATTTGCCAATATAGCCGGTGGAGCTATCCGAGGTGTTGGTCCCAATGGCTTAGTCGGGGAGGTGGTAATCCATTTTGCCCCTGGCGAATGGTATATTTTGGTAGGCACTCCTAACCGAAGAGTGGGATTGGAGTTTCTTGGTTTTGCTAGAACTGAGAGCTACCTCATGATTGGGACTGGCTTGCCAGGTTCCCCACCTCCAGATCAGGTAATTGGTAGGGTTATAAAAGGGGATCTGGACTACATGAGGGATGAAAATGACCTTGAGTCTGGCTTTGGATTTGCGCTGGGATCTAAATTCAAAATAAGTACCGGCGACCTCACATTCATGATTTTCTACGCTCGCCTTGATGTTGTAGCTGGTTTTGACTTAATGATAAAAGATTACGGAAATGCGAGTTGTGCTAATACCGGTAAAGCTTTGGGGATAAATGGTTGGTACGCCAACGGCCAGGCTTATGCTGCTTTAATGGGGGATGTGGGGGTCAAGGTGAAAATGTTTGGGAAGACAAGAAAAGTAAATGCTTTGACTTTGAGTGTCGCCGTTTTGGTCCAGGCGAAATTACCCAATCCTGTATGGTTAAGAGGCGCGGCTGGTATTCAATACAATGTGTTGGGAGGACTTATAAAAGGTTCAGCAGATTTTAAGTTCGAGCTAGGAAAAGAATGTGAACTTGTCAATGACGAAAGTGCCCTGGAGGGAGTATCTATCATTTCACAATTAACCCCAGGTGCAGGTAATAGCGATGTTAACGTGTTTACTTCTCCGCAAGCGGTATTTAATTATTCTTTGAATAAACCATTTAGAGTGGATGGGCCCGATGGTACACCCAATCAGTATCGAGTTAAACTTGAAAAGTTTGAAGTGAGAGGTGATGGGCTAGTAAAGGGAGTAGAAGAATGGAACAGGGACAACACGGTAGTGGTCCTGAAGCCGGATGAAATTCTTCCACCTAACAAATCCATGACCATTACAGCTACGGTATCGTTCGAAGAATATCAGAGAGGGCGATGGGTGGTGGTAAAGGATGGTGGTGATTCTTATCAGGAAACGATCACAAATACTTTTATTACAGGGGATGCTCCAAATCATATTCCAGCTGAGAATATAGCTTATATGTATCCGGTAGAGAATATGATGAATCTTTATCCAAAGGAATACGGTAAGGGCTATATCAAGCTGAAGCAAGGTCAAGCCTATCTCTTCACCGGTCAGGGACTCACCAGCAGAGCGAGGTTCGGAGATCCATATGGTGGGTCTGCGCAATATGTCAATTTCCAATATGATGTGGGCCAAAGACAGCTCAACTTTGATATTCCAGGTGATCTTTCTCCATCTCGTTTATATATGCTCGAGGTAGTGACCTCATCTAATAATCAGTCGCAGGCTATTGACGAAAATATCTCGGCTAGTACAAGAAATCAATTAATCGGTGAAAGTGATGTAGCAGTTGAAATTACTACTAAAGAGGCTTCAGGGACTTTATTGGCTGATAGTGAAAATATTGCTTACCGAAGCTTTTTTCGGACTAGTGCTTATGCCACTTTCAGAGCAAAGATGGATGGAATTGCCAAGAGTAGGACCAACCTGTGGTTGATCGATGTTGGGGTGCATCGAATGAGCAAACAGTTGAGTGGATTTGAACTGTTTGATAAAATAGAAGTTGGTGATTGGTATTCAGCCGGGAATCTAATCTCAGCTGAGTCGGACCTAAGTGATACTAAGTGGTTCAAAGATTACATTAATCCGCTTTTATATGATGGATATCCTTGGCAAGGAGATATAAGGCTCACAAGAGGTCCAGAAAAAGGAATTCCTCCCATAAAATCCACTTTTATCGATACTTATGTTCGAAAACCAATTTTGGATGGAGGTAGAGACAGAGTGCCAGAGGTACCTGAAAATGCCACCTCTGGCATCATTGCTAATTTCATTGCTTATGAGGTCTATCGTGATTTTGTGGATTTACAGTCCAAAGCAGCAACATATGGCAGGAGGGACTCTGAGCGGGTCAGGAGGTTAATAACAACCCGTTTTCCTCGATTGTATAACGAGGGATATCCTACAATAGTGAAATATACTCTTCCTGGCATTAATAAGGTTACCAGTTCTTACCCTTTAAAATTCGGATTCAATGTTGGCTACTAAAGTTTTTCGGATATCCAGACTTTTAAAGTTCATCGCCTTTCTCGCTTGGATGAATCCAGGGCTCTCTCAGCCTGTTTTAGAGTCGCAACCAGCTGTTCAGGCTATTGGCCTTTCAGACGGGAAAAAGATTATGCTTCGATGGGGGGTAAATGATTACCAGGCCTGGGTGAATTCTAATACACGTGGCTTTAGTATAGAAAGACTCTTAATTGCCAAAGATGGAGAAGTGATAGATCCACCGACTTCAATACGTCTTAATAGTACGCCTCTTTTACCTCGCCCTTTAAGTGAATGGGAGGCTTTGTCCGAGGATGATGATTACGTTGCACTTGCGGCACAAGCTCTGTATGGAGAAGACTTTGATGTGGATTTTGGTAATCTAAATGGTGTCGGCCAGATTATCAATCAGGTTCGTCAAAATGAACAACGATACCAAATGGCACTTTTTGCGGCCGATCAATCCGTGGAGGCTGCAAGACTTTCAGGTTTATTCTTTGAGGATCAAACTGTTTTACCCGGAGAGAAATACCTCTATCGAATTACCTCACTTGCCTCCCCTGAGGTAATGCCGATAGATACAGGCTTCGTCTTTATTGATCTGGAGATGACCCTTCCGCGGCTTGCTCCTCTAGCTGTCTCGGCTCAGTTTGATGATAGGGTTGCTCTGGTGAGATGGCGAAATGATTTTCTAAACCAATATTATTCGGGCCTGATCCTAGAGAGGTCGGAAGACGGAGTAAAATTTGAAAAGATTCATGATAATGCGCTGCCCATTTTAGATGAGCCGGGACAATGGTTAGACTCTTTAGAAGAAAACAATAAAATATACTACTATAGAATCAGAGGCTTAAGCCCTTTTGGAATTGAGGGCATAGCCTCTGATACGGTTTCTGGTCAAGGTGTATCACCTTTTCAAGTTTATCCTGAAAATCTTCAGGGAGAGGTTATAGACAATGAAGAAGTGCAATTGCTATGGGGTGTAAACGGTGAAGAAGATTTCGAGCATTTTGCGGTATTGAGATCTGCTGGTAGTTCGCGGCCGCCTGATACGCTGATACGAGTGCCTCCCGATGTAATGACGTATACAGATACTATGCCGTTATCAACCAACTACTATTGGATAGCAGCGGAGGCACAGGGTAAGGTAAATGTCAATTTTCCGATTTTGATTCAGCTAGAAGATACAATTCCTCCAAGCGCACCAAGAGGCTTGAATGGGAGTATCGATTCTACAGGGCTTGTAATTATTGAATGGATACCAAATGATGAACCGGACTTATTAGGCTATCGACTTATGAGTAGTGGAAGCGCAATTGCCGAAATGGTGCCAGTCAATGTGGAACCAATAACAACTAACCGGTACATTGATACCATTTCCGTAAAAACCTTGGACGAGCATGTCTATTATACCCTTCTGGCTCTTGATAGACGATATAACCCATCAGATCTGGCAGATACCTTGATATTGCAGTTACCAGATATAAACCCACCGGTTTCTCCGGTGTTCAAGGGAGTCGAGTCTAGCGCATCAGGTACGCTTTTGGTTTGGGTTAATAGTGCTAGTGATGACGTGGAAAACCAACTTTTGTATAGAAGAAAGACTAATGAGAGGAAATGGCAACTCTTAGAGGTAATCAATAACAACAGTGATACCTCATTTTTTGACAATGACCTTTTAGTGGGTGAAAAAGCTGCCTATACTTTGGTTGCAGTAGACGAGGCACGCAATGAATCAAAACCCTCAATACCCATATTAGGATCAAAATTAGATATTGGAGAGCGTCCGGCGATTGAAAATATCTACATTGATCATGACCCTACTACAAATCAAGTTCAACTTACTTGGAGATATGGTGTGTCCGGTGTGTGGAAGTATTATTTATACAAGAAAAGTATTGATAATGATAATTATTCATTGATAGGTTCTACCCAGAACGATTATTATGAAGATGATATCGATGATTTAGTACAGGATGTAGCCTATAAGTTACAGGCGGTCTTTCAGAATGGAGCTACATCTATTTTGAGCAGGCCTATAAAGTTAGGGGAATGAAGAAGGTTTGGATTGGACTTTTATTTGCATTGATTTCTTTGGACCTAAGAGCTCAAACTGTAGATTACCCTGTGCAGTACAACTTTTCCGCAGTATTAAATGGTGACGACTGTTGTTTCAATGAGTCCTTCCAAATAAGGTTTACAAATAGGGACGGGTTTCTTCCAGGAACGATTTTTAGTCGCCGGTTTACAGATGATTATGTTGTGACTTCTTGTAGTGATGTAAACGGTTCCGTGAATCCGCCAACTAGGTCTTGCGTAGGGTTTACTTGCTCGGTTTCGCTCACTGAAGGCTCTCCTACCACGGAACGAGTTACCCGTCTAGGGTCTCTGACACCAAGTAGCTTCAATGTGTGTAACACTATCACTGTCACTATGGCCAATACTCCGAGCACCAGAGTCGACTGGTATTTTGCTGGTAGGTTTGTAGGGCAAACTCCTGTTGGTGAGAGGACATTAACTTTAAGCAGGGCTACCGTGGAAAATGCTGGAGTATTATCTGGAACTTTGGTGGCATATCCGATTACCAATACGGGCAATTGTCAGGTCAATGCTGCGGCTAGTTCATCTATTGTATTGGCTGTTCCGGCGAATCCGCCATCGGTGGTAGTCAATCGAAGAAATCCTCCTACATGTCCAAATGGAAGCGATGGGTCCGTGGAATTGATTGCAAGTGGAGGACTTGGTGGCCAATCGATACAAGCTTTTGCCCTTTTTAAGAACGGTAGCTGCGACGTGAGCCCTACCAGTAATTGCCCTTCTGCAAATAGTCCGGTATTGACATACAACTCGTCGGGCACGGTAATTACGGTCTCAGGCCTTCAATCTGGAAATTACAAGTTTAGACTAGGTACATTTAGTAGCGGTGATGTTACTAGCAACGATTGCTTTCGTGACGTTGATAATGTGGAAGTACCTCAAGCCACTGTACCCACCATAGAAAGTGTATCTCCCAATAGTACTTCTTGTCAAGGGGCAAATAATGGATCCATCGCGATAAATGCCTCAGGCGCTACTTCTTATAATTATAGTATAGGAGGTAGTCCAGTGACTTCCACTGCAAATAGCTTTACATTCAGTAATCTAGCGGCAGGAAGCTATAACGTCAAAGTGACCAAATCTGCGTGTTCGGATGGGTCAACAAGGAATGGCGTTAGTGTAGGGCAAGGTAATTTGATTACGTTTGAAGGATCCGTTCATCAACAGCCAACCTGCTCCAGTCCAGGAAATGGTGTAATCAGGATAGCGACAAGTCAGACTGGCGGTGGAACTTATACCTACAGCTTAACGGGCTCTTCCAACCAAAGTACTACCTCTGGTAGTGTGGATTTTAATGACAAGCCTCAAGGTACATTCAATTATTCGGTCTCGTCATCCATTGGTTGTCAAATAGCCTACACTGGTTCTAGAGATGTGTCCTTGAGCGGCCCATCAAATAACTTTGCGATCAATTCAGTGGACAGAACCGCTTTCGCCTGCTCTGATGACAATGTTAGTTTGACGATTAACCTATCTCCAGTGCCCAATTGGACTCCAAACTATAGCTATCAGGTTTACAAGGTGAATGCCACCACACAACTAACAAAATCTGGGTTAGCAGGGAATACAAGTAACATTGGAGTGACGGTAGATAATGCAGATCCTCTTCTCAAAGGTCATGGACAATACAATATCACAGTGACTGACAATTGTAGGCTCAGCAATCGTGAACAACACTTCAATGATCAGGTATTTGTTTCCCAATATTCCGCGATATCTGAAAACATTGTACCAACTCCCCAATTTGATATTTACGATTTCCAATGTAGAGGTGACGCCATCAATGTTTCACTTGGACCAAGTGGCGGATCGGGTTTGTATGATATCAGTCTTCGGTCTTTAGATCGCCCAGTTGCTTTCGGCACTATTAATAATCAGGCCATAGCTGAATTTAGTGCAGTGATGCAAGGGTCTGGCAGCACTGAGCAATACGCATATGTTGTTAGCGATGCAAATTGTCCCGCTACGGATATAGCTGACAGGGAATTTACATTTTCCTTACAACAGCCGGATCATTTACTAACAGTAAGCAATCCCGCCTTGACCGTTTTAAAGTCTGCCGACTCTGCGGCCAATAATGTTCCTATTCACGTATCATGTGTCGATGGAGCTGACGGTGAGGCCACAGTTACAGCTACAGGAGGTATAAAGCCTTATAACTATCATTTTGGAAGTAGTACTTTATCTGGTGGAGCGGGAGATGACGATCAATCCGAATCTCGGATTTTTAGGAACTTAAGGGCCAGTCCGGTTGGACCAGATGCTTCCTTGATAGATCATACCGTTTACGTTATAGATAATATTGGTTGTCAGAAGAGCATACCAACAGCGACTGTTTCTTTAAACGAACCAACAGCATTGCTCATCGATAACATTTCCACTTCTTTTTTAAGAAGAAACAAAAATGTAGACTACCATTTTCAATGCAAGGATGATGATGTGACCATGAACATTGTGACCTCCGGGGGTGTCTATCCTCATTTTGTGGAGGTCTTCAATGGGACTACTCGTTTAGCTGCAGGCAGCATAGTGAAAGGAGCGGCTGCTTCAGGCATAAATTTTGTTTTTAATCAGGCTAACCCTTCCCAACGTTATGATATCCGGGTGACGGATGCTATTTGTGCAACACCGACAACCGGCGATATCACTCTCAATGAAGCAACGAATAGATTTGAAAATTTGCGGCTTGAAGCAATAGATTATGGCCTAGGCTATCATGTTAGATGTAATGGTGGATCAGATGGCCGTATCAAAGTAAATGTAGATGGTGGTGTCGATGACTTTACCTACTATATTTCAGCAGATGATCCTGCTTTTGTTCCACGTAATGTCACTATTACAAGCAGGGAACACACTTTTAATGGACTAAGAGCGACCACTACAGGAGGCGCACTCATCACTTATAGTATCTACGTGGAAGATGCGCTTGATTGTAGACTAGCGACCCAGACCATAAACCTTAATCAGCCAACGACTATTACGATTGGAAGTGCTACCCTGGTAGATTACAATGGCTTTGAAATTCCATGTAATGGCTTTGATGTACCTGTTGAGCTACAGATTACCGGTGGTGCCAGAATTCCGCAAGCTTCCGCCAATGCGCCACCCTATGCAGTCACTTTGACTGCCATCTCACATAGTAACTATTCCTCCAACCTTCCTGCCTTCAGTGATGCTACTGACCAGTTTACATTTTCCAATGTCATTGCGGGTACCTATCAGGTCACAGTAGAAGATTTCTTTGGGAATACATGCCAGCAGGTTGTAAACCCCTACTTTACTGCCGTGGAGCCCCCTCCACTGACTCTGAATGTCATCTCCACTAGACATCCGGAGTGCCTTGGACACGCGGATGGGCGAGTGGAGTTGAGAGCTGCAGGGGGTGTGCCGTTTGCCGGAGCTGAAAGCTATACTTTTGAAATTGTGGATTCCACCCTAGTGACTCCACTCTACAGACCTAGGAATTATTCCTCCACTGTTACAGGGGGTGATGCCAGCTTTTCTCTTCCTGCTGGTGATTTTAGAGCAAGAGTGACAGATATCAATGACTGTCAAACGTTTGTGAATTTTACGATCCCTGTCGAACCCGATCCTATCAGATTGAGTGTCGACGCGCTTTCGAATTATAGTGGGTTCAATGTAAGTTGCTTCGGAGGAGATGACGGGACTATCACAGTATCCGCTTCGGGCGGCGATCCTGATGCCGGCCAATATACTTTCACTTTGAATGGAGGTACCTTAACCGCTCCAAGGGTGCTAAGAGGTACTACTGTCACATTTGATAACCTATCGGCTACAAGCGTTTCTGGTTTTAGTGCCACAGATCACCCAGAGTACAGTATCTATGTCACGGACCTCAATGGCTGTGATGCCGATGTGGTAAATGGAACTAATTACCAACTCCGTGACCTGACGAGCCCTGATACCATTAGAGCGCTTTCTATTGCAGCGACTACTAAAAGACCTACCTGCTACAATGGGACGGATGGAGTGCTAGCAATTGAAGTACAAGGGGGCGTAGCACCTATCCAGTTCAGGGTAGACGGTCTAGATGTCAATTTCAGAGCGGGCGATACTGACAGGACCTTGATTTTGAATAATGTCCCTGGTGATTCTACTTTCCATATCTCTCTGAGGGACGCCAACTACAACAATCCTGAAGCGGATGTTTGTCAGATTGAAGCCTTTATGCCACTGGAGGCTGGTCCTCGATTCATCACTAGTTTTGATGTTACAAGGGTGAATTGCTTTGGCGGATCGACAGGTAGTATTGTGCCTACTATCAGTTTTGTCAATAGCGAGGATGGTGTTTTTGATGCCAATTCTACAGATGATCCTGCTGCTTTTACCTATGAATGGACAAGATCCGGAGATACTGATATCCTGGCCACTACAAAGGATCTGAATGGTCAGCAGGGGGGATCTTACACAGTGAAGGTGCAGCGTGTGGGTTTACCGTGCTTCGTAGTTTTTTCTACCACTATTCCGGAGCCGGTTGCTCCTTTGACTATCAGCAGTGTGGAAGTATTTGATGAGACCTGTACCAATAAGGCGGATGGAAAAATAGAGGTGACAGTAGACGGTGGTTGGCCTGAAGCCAGTGGCACCTTGGAATATACGCTCAATGGTGGCACAACCTATTCTCGATTGCGGGACGGGTTTATTAGCGGTTTAGCTCCAGGCTCTTACAACATCAATGTGCGAAATGTGTATGGCTGTAGCCAGTCTTCCTCTTTTACCATAGGGACCAATCAGCTACAATTAAAGGCCAGCACAGTGCAGGATGTAACTTGCTATACCTCTTACAATGGGCTTGTTAGACTTACAGCTAGTGGTGGTGATGGTGATTACGAATATTCCAATGATGGAGGATTAACCTATCAATCAAGTCCTAATTTCCTGGGTTTAGCAATTGGTGACCATCAGTTTATAGCGCGTGAAGTGGGTAATACTACCTGCTCTTCACCTTCGCTTATGGTTACTGTTAATCAGGCTGCTTCAGATCCGACTACATGCGGGTTGCAAGCAGCTATCTCCTCTACCAATGCTACCTGCAGTACTACGGCAGATGGCTCAGTGACTGTGGTTGCTACCAATGGTAGTGCGCCTTACTCAGTATCATGGGCACATGATGCTACCCTCAACAGTTTTTCACTTTCAGGACTTTCTGTGGGTACCTATACTGCCACGGTAAAAGATAGCTTTGATACTACCAGAGTGGTCAAGGTGGAGGTTACTAACCTATCAGATCTGGCAGTTTCTTTGGCATCCAGTAGTAAACCCAGTTGCCCGAGCCAAAGTGACGGTTTTGCCAGGCTAAATATCACTGGTGGATCCGGAAGTTATACGGTGAATTGGTCTGATGGTGGTACTGGAACCTCTCGGAGCAATCTGGCAGCAGGTACTTACACCGCTACTGTTCTTGATCAAAGAAATACCGGTTGCATGATACCGATCAGTATCAATATTGTAGATCCTTCGCAACTGATAGGTAAAGTAGATTCGGTTACCTTAGCTACTTGTAATGGCGGAAGCAACGCGACTGCTCGGATTTCAGTAACTGGCGAAGGTGGTGATTATGCTATTCGCTGGCCTGATGGACAAACGGGTAGCTTAGCAGTAGGGCTGGCAGCAGGCACTTACACGGTCAATCTCACAGACAAAGTGAACGGATGTACCACACCATTGACAGTGGTGGTTCCGGAGACCCCAGCTTTAGGCATCAAAAACCTTACTCTTCGTGAGCCTGTATGCTTTGGAGAAGACAATGGGGCAATCATCGTGGAGCTGGAGAACACCAGTGACCCACTTATTACATGGTCCGATGGGACTTTGGGCAATGCAGTGGTTAATACTACTTCCGGTACCTACACCATCAATGTCTTTGATGCTAATGGGTGCAGATTTAATCAGATCATTACCCTCAATGAGCCAGCTGAATTGAAGGTGGATCGTTTTGATGAAAATCCACTATTGTGCCATGGAGACAGTGGAGGGTCTCTAAACGCCGTGGTTTCAGGCGGCATCAAACCGTACCGATATTCATGGAGTTTCAATACCTCCCCAATTGTGCAGGGAGCTAAAGAGTCTAATATTACAAATCTGCGAGCTGGTGAGTATGCTGTAGAGGTCAGAGATACCAACGAATGCAAGGAGAAGGGTAATTTCACTCTGAAGCAACCGGATCCCCTATCTCTTAGTGGTATTGCAAAGACCCAACCAAAGTGCAATGGTGGTAGCGACGGTGAAATAAGCATTACTATCGCAGGAGGTACTGCTCCTTATACCGTGACCTGGGAAGATGGATCAACCGGATCAACCCTGAGCAATATTTCCGCGGGATCATATATGCCTAGTGTAGTGGATGCAAATGGTTGTCAGTTTAACCAGGTCATCACTTTGAGTGAGCCTCCTACACTTTTTATCACCAGCTTTAGTATTAAGGACGTGAGTTGTGCAGGAGGTAGTGACGGTGAGGTGGATATTACTGTGGAGGGTGGTACCGCTCCCTATACTTTTCTCTGGGCTAATGGCAGTACCAATGAAGATGTAGAAAGCCTGCCAGCAGGCAGTACGGAAGTAACTGTGACAGATGCCAATGGATGTGTTGCGGGAAGGAGCTTTGTAGTTAATGAGCCTCCTTCGATTGTATTCAACCTGATAAGGATGGTAGAGCCTACCTGCTTTGGTGGGTCGGACGGTCTCATAGAAATATCCGCATTAGGCGGTGCTGCTCCCTACCAATTCCTATGGTCCAATGGCGATAAAATAGGTACAGCACAAGGTCTTGCCAGAGGTGAGCATACCTTGACTGTTACCGATGCCAATGGATGCTCAAAGTCTGCTACTTACACTCTTTCAGAGCCTGAAGAAATTTTTATAACGGGTTTACCGGAGCAGCCAGTAGAAACATGTGAGGGTGGTCGAGCATTGCTGGAACCTGACGATATCTGGGCCAGCTACAGCTGGACGTTGGATGGCCTTGAAGTGGAAACAAGCAACCGACTGTTGAGCGGAGTAGCAGGGAAGTACATACTCAATACGGTGAGTAGTTTGGGTTGTACTCAAAAAGATACTGCTGAGATCGTGGTTGTGGAAAACCCCATTATAGCTGATTTTGTCCTTAACACCACGCCGGTTGTAGGGGATGAGGTCATATTTGTGGAAGTATCACAACCCGCTCCGGATGCTATAGAGTGGCATTTTCCGGAAGGTGTCACCTCATCCTCTGAACCCAGCTCTGATTTACAAATGGTGGATTTTGAATTGCCGGGTATCTACAGGGTAGGTATGACTGCCACTATTGGAGAATGTACCGACTATGTAGAGAAAGAGATAGATGTAGTCTTATTTGGTGAAGCCCCAAGGGTACTGGAGGAAGAGTCTGATCCCATGGAACTATTCGTTTACCCCAACCCAAATGAAGGTTTTTTTACGGCGGTAGTAAAGTTGGAATCTAAGTCGCCAGTAGAAATTTCAGTCTTCAATTTCGTTTATGGTAATACTGAAGCCTCCTATACCGGAGAGAATCATGTCACCTACGAAGTGGAATTCAATTTACCCTCGCTGCCAGCAGGTGTTTACTTCGTAAGAGCCAAATCGGACCTGGGCCAAAGAGAAATAAGATTTATTGTGAAATAGGCGATTGGTTTGAGGACTTTTTTCAAATATCGTTTTAACCGATTTCTTTTAGGAATAAGCTATTTTTTTTTGGTTTGCAGCTCATATGGGCAGTCCACCTCCTTTCCAGTCACGGTCAATACCTTCGTAAATCCTCCTTATTCGGTAAATTTCGAAGACTACACGAGTCCGGTTACTAATCTGATTTCTACTCAGATTCGGCTCAATGATATAGGAAGACTGGAGTATCAGGTACGATTGATCGTCACCATAGAGCGTCTTGATGGAGCACTTGTTATGTCCACGAGACGCAATTTCCTACCTCCACCTATATTCCTCAATGGGGGCGTACCGGAGACCTTGCTGGGCGTGGACCTGGCGGAATATTTCAATCCCAACAATATGGACTTCAGAGGGATGAGTAGGCAAGAGTTCGTGGCGGGTGGAGCACGATTGCCCGACGGGGCCTACCGTATTTGCGTGCAAGTGGTCGACTATACCCGTGGCACTGTGGTATCCGGTGATGGATGTAGTGGCATATTTGTAGTGTTGCTCAATGAGCCACCATTTCCAAATCTGCCCTTCAATGGAGAAAAGTTGATCCCGAAGGATCCTCAAAACATCTTTTTTTCATGGACACCTCGACACCTATCTTCTCCAAATAGTACTTTCAGTACAGAGTATGTTTTTCAGCTTTTTGAAGTTCGACCCAAGGGGCGAAACCCCAATGATGCAGTATTGACCACCAGGCCCATCTTCGAGGAATCCACCACTCAAAGTCAGCTAAACTATGGTCCACTAGCTTCTCCTCTACTTCCAGGTATGGAGTATGTATGGCGAGTGCAGGCCAAGGACCTGGAGGGTAGGGATCTGTTTATAAATAATGGCTTCAGCGAGGTGGCCATGTTTACTTATGGTGATCCGTGTACAGTACCTACTGATATCTCTGGTGAAGGGAGTAGTCCTGCTAGTGTGAAGGTGCAATGGGTAGCTGACCTTTCCCATCGATCTTACGATGTTCGGTATAGGCAAAAGGCTGCAGGGGGGCGTGGCGCAGCAACTTGGTTGGAGACGAGTAGTCTGCTAGATGATGTCTCTATCTATGACTTAAGGCCCAATACTACCTACGAGTACCAGGTAAAGGCAGAGTGTATTGTCGATGAGAGTGGATGGAGTGATATAGCCGAAGCCACCACGCAGGAAATCGTAGTGGATGAAAACTTTAGCTGTGGCGTGGAAGACCTGGGAAGACCTATCAACAACCAAAATCCTTTGCCGGAGCTGTACCCATTTGATACGATTCATACGGGTGGAGGCTTTAAGGTGATCGTGACAGAGTCTGCCGGCTCCAATGGCTCATTCTCCGGGACTGGCATTGTATCCATCCCTATGTTCAGTGGGGCCTTCATTCAGATGGAGTTTAGCGGCATCAGCGTGAATACAGACTATCGTCTGATTGGCGGTATGATCAGGACGGTTTACAATGAAGATGGCGCCCAGATTGTGGATGTAGATGAGTACCTGGGCAATGATGAGGAGCCACCCCCTGCTGATGAAGATACGGGCGATCCAGTGGCTGATGCTGGCGGTGATCCGCTGCCGGTGCCTCCTTCAGGAGAGGTGACCGTAGCCGGAACGATAGAAGGCGCGGATAGCATCACGGTAACGGAAGACGGTACAATCGAGGTGACAGATAGCAATGGTCAGACCACCACCTATGAGCAGCCGGTAGATGAAGACGGCAACCCAGAACCAGTGGTAGTATCTGATAGCGCCGGAAATAGCTACACCGTGGGTAGCGATGGTTCGGTATCGCCAGGAGGTGGAAGCCAGTCTGGCGGTGGACCAGCAGGAGATGACAGTGTGATTAGTGATGTGGAGGTAACGCCCGTTACTTTTCTGGCGGCTGGTGCCACGGATACCAAATACGGATTTGATGCGAAGCGCGATGATATTGGCACTTATGAGCAGCTGACCTTTGGTGAAGAGACCTATGATGTCCCGTGGAAATCAATAGCAGCAGGACAGACGGACTTTGTGGCGGTCACTACATCGGCTGATGACTTCCCCGATAGCATTGCTTTTCGAACCATCAATGGACCAGTCACATCTCAGCCAGGCCTCAATGCCCAGCAGCAGAAACTAAACCTCGTCGGAACTTTTGCTGGAGATGTGTTGGCATTGACTGCATACAGCACCATCGGAGAGGGTGACAGTGCCAGAGACGTCACCATGGGGCAGCTCAATGTAGTTACCTATGATCAGATTAGTAAAGACCTCATCATTGTGCCTGTGAACAGTGCCTCCGCAGGTAGTGCGGCGAGTCTGGCCACAGAGATCAATAAGATCTTCGGGCAAGCCGTTGCCGAGTGGAATGTGACAGTGGACAGCCCCTTCAACATTGGAGAGGATGCCATATCCGGACTGGATGCAGGCGAGTCTGGCATGCTGGCCAGCTTCCCACAGAAGATGCGCCAGTTCAACAAAGCTTTTAAGCGGTCCCGCAATTTTGATAATGACGCCTACTACGTCTTCCTGGTAAATGGTAGCGGCTCTAGCAAGAAAGGGTTCATGCCCTTCAAACGGCAGTTTGGCTACATCTTCATGGACAACCTCGGAAGCACACCGCTAGCAACAGCCATCGCCCACGAGCTGGGTCATGGTGCTTTCCGACTGGAGCACCCCACTTCGGAGCACAGCCGTGCATTACCAGACAACCTGATGCACAATACCAATGGGCAGGAGATGCGCAAGTACCAGTGGGATTTTGTGCATGATCCAAGGTCGGTAATCAGCTGGTTCCAGGATGAGGAGGAGAGTGCGTATCTAGATAAGAATCAGGAAATAAAGAACTTTTTATCGAACCTTAGATGTGGTTATGCTAACAATACATTAGCTGTAATCAAACATCAAGAAACCTTTTATCAATATGTAAACGTCTTTGATGAACAGGAATCCACCGTTAGGTTCGTTTTTGAGACAAACTGGGGAACCAAAGTTTTTAATCCCTCTTCCATTAAGCTTGATGGTAACGTAGTTAGCATAGAAGATGAATCTGGTAAAGTTGAGTTGAAGATTGGTGCTTATAACTCGGCAGATGCAACCCTGTTTTATAATTATTTGAGGCCATCAGCTTCAGATCTTCAAGATGATGTCGCTCAACAGTTGGAAGAAATTCGCCAAGCTAATACCTGGGAAGAAAAGAAATACGAACTGTTGACTTTAAGCCCTTGTGCTCTTTCTGCTATCAATTACTCAGAAAGGAAGAGCTATTTGGAGTCGCTATCATCAGAATCTGGATTGGATGATGATGAGGAATATCTGGCAACATTTCTTATTAAGACCGTAGATCAAGCAAGTGCAACTTCTACTTTGAATGACTTAGATGGCCGTACTCTGACAGAAATATATAAAACCACCCAAAATAGAAGTTTTTTAGATAGATGGTTTTCAGGGGTAAACAGGGACAATAAAGATGCCTTAGTTCAAGCCGTTTTTGAGCTGTATGCTGCAAATCAATACTATGAAAATTCAAAATTTGATGATGATGTTTACTTGCTAAAATTAAGCGGTAACTGGACTGAATTTAACAGCTACATAAGGACCGGAAAAGTTGAAATAACGGAACAAGCATCCTTTTATCCTCAGGAGATTAAGTCTGTTTTTGAAGAGTCTCCTTTGACACCAATATACTTTTTAGCGGATAAGGATAATAACCCTTATGGAGTAGCAACAGAGAAGGTTTTTCCAATGCCTGCTATAGTTGCATCCTGGATCATAGAGAAGCAAAATGCTGAAGAGGCATTGAATGAATTCATTCAAGCGGTTGAACTGGCTTCTTTGGCTGTGGGAGTTGGGGAAATAAGCATAGCTGCAAGGCAGATCACTATGAGGACCGCAGTTGGGCGGAACTTAATAAGGTTGGCTTTGGGGATTGCGGATATAAGCACTTATGGCTTATCGGAAGCATGTAGAAGTCCAAACGGTTGGGAAGGAAGCGATTTCTGTACTGAATGGAAGAAGATAGAAGGGTTTGCCGCTTTAGGATTACTATCTACCACAATTCTCACTGAACTCCCTACCATCACAAGAGCTCTATCAGATAACTATGCAAAAGTCAATAAAGCAGCACTTGCAGATGAAATAGGGGCTTCCAATAAAAATCGGCTGGATGAGTTGTTGGAAGCTGGTGGATCCCTTGTTCCAATTAGGAAAGTTGAGCCAGAAGAATTTTTTGGAAGCTTTGAGGCTAGTCAAGATGTCCAGGAAAAGGCTTGGAAGTTTTTTGAAGAAGAGAACTGGCAGGGGCTTTATGATCTTTTCAGAGATGCGGGCGTAAATAAGTTTGATGAGATTATATGGCCACCTAATCATGGCTTTAGAAGCTTTTCAAAGTTTGAAGTTCCTTCCACGGAGTTAAGGAATACTGAGAAGTTTGATAGGTTCCAAAAGGAACCTTCTCTTGGCGGAGGATATGCCAGTCCTGTTAAGCCTGTATCTGTTGTAAGAAAAATGGAAGGTGCTGATGGTGTCACAACCTTGCGATACACACATGACTCCAGAATGTTGGCGGACAATGTGGAGGATGGTACGTACTACTTCGACTTTAATTTCAAGGATCGACCTTCAGGGTTCAATGCAAGTTATGGTGACGTCATGCCTTGGTTTGATAAAGTCAATGCACCTCAGGTAGCAGGAGAGCAGGTTATGTTTTCCGTGAAGCTGCACAGCATGCCTGCCAGCAACTTCGACAAAGTGGAAGCTTTGGTTCGGCACAATGGAGAGTGGCGAAAGTGTGTAATGGATGGGCGGTCAGTCATCACAGACTTACAATCTAAAATCAACAAACTGCCGCAGGCTCAAGCTGACGAGCTGGTTGACTTTCTGAATAATAATCAGGCGGCTAAAGATGCTTTTCGAAATGCTGCTGATCCGGAGGGAATGGTGGATGCGTGGCGATTCTTAGAGGATGCAGGAGTTGATGATCCTATTAGAAAGAATGTTGATGCATTGACAGATCCAGATGCAGTAATAGATGCAGTTGAAGCATCAGGGAAATCCAAACCAACTTGGTCAGAGATACAGGCCTTATTTAAGAGGGGCAATGATTACAATGCTAAAGCAAGGATCAAATACGGTGCTAATAGGTCTGAAATAGTGTTAAAAGGAGTAGATGGCAAAGCAGGGAAAAGGTTAGATACATATATCCCACCTTCAAGTGGAAAGACCGGAGAGATAATTTCGAGAAAGGCTACAACTTTGAGTGAAATACAACCTAATACTTTTAGGAATTATCTGAATGAATTAATCACAAAATACCCGAAAGGTGCTGAGTTAAATTCAAGTAAATTCCCTTCAGGGACTAAACTAGATGGAGATTATTTCCTGGAGATACCAACATCAAATAAGTCCTTCTTTGAATCAAGTACCGAGTTTCAAAAAGTATTAAGTGACTTTAATACGTCTAAAGGAGTGGATATTAAGATTAAATATTTAGCAGAGTAGTTTTTATGCAAGAGCTTATTATAGAAATACTTAAGAAAATTGAACTAGACAAAGAGTATATCAGGCTATGTCAAGCTAATTGTAGTTTTGATAATAGGTATAATCTTAGTAGAAAAGAAATTGAACCCATAATAAGGTCTTTTGATCCTGATTTTAGATACATAGCAAAAGATAAGACGTTTTTGAAAGAAATAACTTTTGAGGAGTTTACAGTGCGTTTTTTTATTGGATATCAAGGAGGTATAGTTGACTTTTCGTATTTAGTTTGGAAAGAAGGTGAAAATGACAACTTTTATCAGGGTCGTTTAGCTTCCTTGTCTGAACAAATTGATTCGGAATTTGAAGAGAGAGTTAAGTATCAAACTCCTATTGCTACTTCCTTAGAAGACTTCAAAGAGATATTATCGAAATATTTTGATCTGTTTGAGTCATTCAAGCAGCATTTTCAAGCAGCGGTTAAAAGTTGAACTTAGGATGCTGTGGTCGTTTTGGTCGGGCTTTCCTGCTATAATCCCGCTCTTTCCCGCCCTTGTTGGTGTTGTCACCAACAAGCCTACTATTATGCTGAGCCGTTTATATTGCTTACTTGCAAATAGTTGAAAACCATCTGCACTTTTTTACTGCTACTATTTACGAATGGCTTCCCGCTTTACAGTTTGAAGAAACTAAAAGAATCGTAATAGATAGTCTCTCTTTTTTAGTCGAAAATGGAAGAGTGAAGGTTAGTGCCTTTGTTATCATGGATAACCATATCCATTTGATTTGGCAGGTGCTGGCCGGTCATGAAGTGCACGATGTTCAAAGGGATTTTCTGAAATACACTGGTCAGAATATTAAATTCATTTTACGAGATCAGCAACTGGCGTTACTTGAAAAGCTGCATGTGCACTTAGCGGATAGGAAGTATCAAATCTGGCAAAGAAATGCTCTTCAAGTCCCTTTATTTTCTAATGCAGTACTTGTTCAGAAGCTGGATTACATTCATCAAAACCCTGTGAGAGCTGGATTATGTGGTATGCCTGAAGAGTACTATTTTTTATCAGCTCGTTTCTACATTGAGAATAAGCTAGAATTCGATTTTCTTAGCCACTATGATGAATAAGGCCTGTTGGTGACAACACCAACAGGGGCGGAAATGAATTGAATCTAGTTCTTGACGATGGAAGCTTTGTAAGAGTTGATTCTTATGTCCCTGCAGAGTTAAGTGAGACTGGAATAGGTAAAATAATTTCTAGAAAGGCGACGGATTTAGTAGACATAAAAGAATCTACCTTTAGAGGACACCTTCAAGAGATGATCAATAAGTATTCACCTGGGACTAAAATTCGATCAAATGTCTATACAGATATTGGAGAAACGATTGAGGGGAAAATGTATTTAGAGATTCCTAAGACCAATGAGACATTTAGTAAAATAGCTGAATACAAAAATATCGCTCAAAATGAATATGGCATTGAGATAATTTTTCTTACTGAATGAAAATTGATAAAAGACTAATTCCGGTACTTGAAGCGATTGACTTTGCTGGCCGCTATATTGCTCTGTGCAGAGATCATGATGATTTTACTAATCGTTTAACTAAATATGACAAGAACTTCATTGAACAATTATTTGAGACCAATGGACTTCCATACAACTATTTAAAAGGAGAGAAATTTTTTCAAGTAAAAGAACTTGTGGGAGAATTTGAAGTGCACTTTAAAGTAGTTCCTTCTAATGGGTTTATTCAATTTCTTTTCAGCGTTATTCACGGTAAAGAAAGGCTTCAAGTTGCAATGGGTATGTGGGAGGTTATATCTAGGGCTCTCAAGGGAGAAGTGGTGAAAAAACCGATTTTCACCTCTATTGAAGAGCTTGAAGAAATCCTACAAGAAGCTTTTTCTATTTACGATGATTTTAAGAAGGGATTATTAGCAAGTCAAGTTTAAATCCCGCTCTTCCAGATGTTCCGCAGGGCATTTGGAAGCACTGATAATAGGGATTTGTAATCCCGTTAAGTGAATAAGATCTTTACATGATGGGATATGAATATCGTATCAAAGATCAACATGGCTTGTATTTCATTACATGCACGGTTCATTAGTGGGTAGATGTATTTACCAGAAGAATTTATGTCGATATACTTTTAGATAGTCTCCGATTTTGTCAGAAGGAGAAGGGCTTAGAAATCTATGCTTGGGTAGTTATGACCAATCACTTACATCTTGTCGTAAGTAGTAAAGGGGATGGCTTAAGTAATATTATTCGAGATTTTAAGAAGTTCACATCTTCCAGAATCTTCAAAGAGATAGAGCAGAACGAGAAAGAAAGCCGCAAACGTTGGCTACTTTGGCTATTGAAAAAGGAGGAGAAAGTATGCTTTTGGGAGGAGGGTTATCATGGTGAAGAAATTTTGAGTGAGGCTTTCTGTCAGAGCAAAGTGAATTATATCCATCACAATCCAGTACGTGCCGGAATTGTAGAAAAAGAAGAAGAGTATCTACAAAGTAGTTGTGGAGATTTCTATGGAATTAGGAAAGGTCCTATTGATTTAGCTCAGCTTTAGGTGATTTAAAATCACCATCTATCATTCTTCGACATGCCTTTCAGAACATGTCGAAGAGCTATGTTACATTCATCAAAACCCTGTGAGAGCTGGATTATGTGGTATGCCTGAAGAGTACTATTTTTTATCAGCTCGTTTCTACATTGAGAATAAGCTAGAATTCGATTTTCTTAGCCACTATGATGAATAAGGCCTGTTGGTGACAACACCAACAGGGGCGGAAATGGACCGAGTGGTCCACTTAGAGAATTATTAATAAAAGGTGGTATTAAGATTAGCCCATAAAGTCAAAAATGAAAAAATCTCTAATAGAAGAAAAGGTACTTCAATGGAAATCTCAGTTTGATAAAAAAACTCAATCAGACCTTAATCACACTCCTAATTCATTTATTAGTTGCTGAAAAAATTCTTTTGTCCAAGTTTGAAAACAAACAGCAATTAAGGCGGGATGAGAATTTTGATTTTGTGAATGGTTGGGTTCTTTACGTTGGTGATGTTTTTATTAGAAATGATAAAATCCGAAACCTTAAATGGATACTTCAAGATAAACCTGATACTCTGCCCTCATTAGAATGTCCCAATCATGCAAACAGTGTTGTCAATATCAAAATAAAACTTCCTGTTATTCTACATAAAAGGACAAGAGACGTGATTTACAATTACTTTGCAAAAAACACTGAATATTTTAAAGAAAACCATGCAAATGAGGCTAGAGATTCCTCCAAAGTACTCCCAGGCAAGGGAGGTTTTAGTTATCAGTATTTTATTCTGGCCAAGGATGAATCTTTCGAGTTAAAGGAGATAGAGCAAGCATTAAAAGCATATTACGCTAAGAAGAGTTCAGACAACAAAGTACACTTCCATAATGAGAGACACCTTTTAGTAAATATGGGAGGTGACTACTACTTCCACTTTCAGCTAGATACAAGCGAGGGAGTTTTACTAGAATCAAAAGAGATAGCAGAGAATTACAAAGGTTATAAAGATAAATCTGTGATTGCCTCATGTAAAAGCCGTGTTGAGTTTTGGGGAGATGAAGACCCTAATGGAGACTACATCAATGACCACATGTATCTATTGGAGCAGTTAATACAGAATGAAAAGCTCTTAATCTTTGATTTTAGGAATGGGATATTCTTTGATGAGTTTTAAGGGATAATCAGGAAGAAGCCTTTCCCTCCCTTGTTGGTGTTGTCACCAACAAGCTGACTACCGGCCTGACCCCTTTACATTGCCTATGTGCAAATAATTGAAAGTCATCCTCACTTTTTCACTGCTACTATTTACGAATGGCTTCCCGCTTTACAGTTTGAAGAAACCAAAACCACTGGGCAATCCTTTACTTTTGTTGTGTGTCATTATAAGCTGAGCTATGGAACTGGACCGAGAACACATTTTTGAATCGAAGCATCATCCCATTCGACTGGTAGCCACAGAATTTGATGAGCCACATCCTGGCCGAACTCTTTGGCGCTATCAGTTCCTGGTAAACGGTATATTACAGGAGCGTCCTTCTCTTAATTATAAGTTCTCAGGATTGCATCCAGACCTTACGAGCTTCGAAATGGAAGATGAGAGTGGTCAATTCATTTTCATTCCATCGGAAGACTCGCAAGTCTATGAGGTGGCACAAGATCAATACCATCCACTTCCACCTTTAGGCGAAACAGGTAACAACCAATTTGTGGGAAATATCTTCTCTCAAGAGAAGCTGGTGGTAATCAGAAAAAGATCCATTCAGGTGGTTTCACTTATCGATTTTCAGGATCAGAAAGTCATTTTCTCTAAAGGTCAATACCATATGATCTCAGCAAAGTTTGAACAAGGATCGTTATTTGTTCATTTCAAGGACTTAGGGGATTACCAGGAATACAAGAAGAAGCTTGATTTTGAGAAGAAGGAGTTTGTAGGATAGTTATTTGGCCTTTCCCACTTGCAATGTGTGTTGTCTCCAACGAGCCTAAGATCAAGACTTAGCCTTCCAAATAGCCTGTACGCAAATAACAGAAGTCGTCAAGAGTGTCTACCGCCAAGTCTGACTGAATTGGCTAAGGGTGCTTCTTTACCTAGGCGTTTCAATAGACAAAGTGGAGGCAAGTAATGAACTCATTTTTGGATGCGAATAGGCACGTTGGCATATTCTTGTTGAGGTTATTTATTGGATTAAGGCTGTTCTATGGTGTCATTGATAATGTTGTAAGCTGGGAACAGATGATGGAGTTCGCCCGGTTTTTGACTGCTAATGATTTTCCTTTCCCTGTTCTCAGCGCTATATGTTCTGTGTATTTACAGCTGCTGGGGTCTTTGATGATACTAGCTGGCTTCAAAATCAGAATGGCTTCTCTTTTGATGGTGGCCAACTTTATCATCGCCGTTTTTTTCGTTCACGTGAAAGGTGGAGATTCCATAGAAGAGATGACGCCAGCGCTGGCCATGCTCTTCGGCTGCATCACTTTTCTTTTTATCGGAGCGGAAAGGATATCCATAGACCATTACCTGGAGTCGAGATAGCACCTCCCCAACCACTCATCAGTTTCGCAAAACCCTGGTACGATATGTGCTGTTAGTTAAGAAAAACCTCTACTATCATGCGAAATATGACCCAACTATTGAAGATCGCTTTCAGCTTGGTATTGATGCTGGTATTTTCCGCTTCCCAGGCGCAGGAAATATTGATGACTTCCAACTCCCTGAAGTCTACTTTTGAAATGGCTGAAATGGAGCCAAAAGAGGACAAGGAGAAGGTTGATTTCAAGCTACCGACATTGTTGGAGACCAAGTCTTTCTATTCTGACGGTCAGCGACCTACCGATACTTTCCTGAATATTCCGTTGACTAACGGAGTAGGACCTGGTGATCTACAAATAGAGGGTGCAAGGTCCGTCAACTACTTTCGGTTCATGAACCAACGCGCCGAGAGCATTCATAGCTTCGATGTACATGGCGTCTTGCAGCGCTCAGAGTTTTCTATCAAGCTGGGCAACTAGTAAAAAGTCTTTAGTTTCACTGCAAGCATTACCTCTGCAGCTGATCTTAGCTACAGAGGCATCTCATCATTTTGTCTAGTTGGATCTGATGGGCATCCAATAGACGTCCGTGCTCTGGGCGATGGTATTGGAACAGCTTTTCACTTTCCAATAATTTCCTTGTTTTACTGGCATTGTAAACGAGCCATATGGCACATAACTAGCCTGGCTTAAGTTCAGGAAAGAGGTGGTAGCCATGATAAACTCCGGATCTCCGTCCGTGCCAGGGTCAGCTGTTCCCTGGAATCCGAAGGCTATGCCCTGGTTTTCTCCTGATGTAGACCTGCAGACTACCAATACGAAACCGTCCGTATTGGCCCTGTAGTTGCGGTCTATCGTCTTAGGCTGGAAATTTCCAAATCGTACATCGGGAGTCTGGAAGCTCATGGATGGTAATATAGAAGCTTGTAATACCGCTGAATCCTCTTTTTGCAGACGCAAGACCATGCCAATTGCTACAATGGCGGCAACGATGGTGCCTATTAAAATTTTGTTTTTCATATGGGGTGGTCGAAACCTTTTATTGATACTTCACAAGCAATCTATTGTAAGCACCTTTCGGTCTCAATACCGAAAAATTGGTATTTTCTAGCCTTCAAGCTCGGTTTTGGGTGTGCCTCATCTAATCCTGCAGGAGTTAAGCGTTATTTATTTTCAATAAGTAACAGATACCTCACTATTTTGCAGGTAATATCAGCCTAACTCACCATTTTCCTATGCCTTTACTTTCGTTTCGCCTACAAAAGCATTTGGTCGCACTGTTCTTTTTCATCACCTATTTTGCCAGTGGCCAGCAGTTGATTCATAGCCATGAGATAGATCTGAGGGTCAATACTGGTATGGAGATCATGGATTATGATTTTGACGCCAATACCGAGACGGTAACCCTATCTGGTATTCGCTATGCTCCTTATAAAATCTTGGTGGAAGGCCAATTTGGAACGGAGTTCGTATCCACGGTACGGGTGGCGCCACTGCTTTCTGAAATCACCTATGCCAGGCTGGAGCTTAATAGGGAAGAGCAGTTCATCAACATGTCCAAGTGGCCTGGTCATTTTCTGGAGGGTCGCAATTATAAGATTAGAGATGAGCGCGGTAGGCCTGCTGCCAATTCAGAGAGTAGTAAAAGCCTATCGGAGCTAAGCATCACTCGACCGTACCTAAAGTCATTTGAACTGAATTTGCCACCTGCTGAGGTGGAGTCTTATGAGGTGAAGCCGGGACTAAGGAGCTACACTATTGGCCGGTTTTTGACCTACCGAGATACTACGCGTAAAGAGATTTTGTTTGAAAGTCCTGCTGATCTCAGGGTCTTACCTGAAAAGTACCTCATCGATCAAAACAGAGGCTACACGATGGTGCTAGAGAAGAGGTGGACAAAAGGGGGAGACCGATTTGAGAGTTATAAATCCAAAGCCCTTGTCGCATATGACTTGAACGAAGGCGGGACCAATGAGCAGGAGCTGTCCTTTGAGTATCCACGCTATACAGATTTTCATCAGGGGCTTACTCAGTACCCCGGAGGTGGAAGCTACGACCTTGGGGCTGTCTTTGTAGGAGGTAAGCCTTTTGGAGTCAGCAAGAAAAATAGCCACCCAGATCCTACCCTGTATGATATGATCATTACGGATAACCTGGGTGAGATCACCTTCAATGGTACTTTTAATTTCGGATCAGACAAGCGTAAGTTGGTGCCGCTCTATGCCCTGTCTTCTGGTAGGGACCAAGTTTGGCTACTGGCAAGGAGTCGAGGTAAAGACAATGCTGGTATGGCCATGTTAACGTTTCATCGCGCTACTGGCATGTTGGGTGTAGCGGAAATACCCCGAACTCAATACAATGCCGATCATCTGCGACAGCCAGTACTCAATGCCATATCTGCTTTTTCTGACTTCAATGTCTCGGACATCTTTTGGATCAATAACAATGAAGTGGTCATCCTGGCGGAAGCCAAACAAGATCAGCCCTTTGCTACCTCCGTGAATGGGCAGCCAGTGCCCGAAGAGTATCTGGGCTACTACGTTTTCCATCTGACTGACGAGGGGATACGGTCGCACTATGTCATTCCGAAACACCAAAAAACCTTAAGACCAGGACAATTGGTGTTGCTGGATATGTCTGGTGATAAGCTCACTTTAATGACCAGGGATGAGCTGGCGCAAAGCGCGGGTCCATTGCAGACCTTCAGTTTTGTCAATATCGATTTGGATGAGCGAAAGATGTCCTTCCAATATCCTCTTGGCAAAGGTCCCATCGATGGGGAAGTGCAATGGGTGATCAAGCCACATGAAAGCGAGGTTGCTATCATCAGTGAGCGACCTGTAGGCGGTGGTACCGACTTAAAAGTGGACATATACTCGCTTGATTGACAAATCAATTCCCTTATTTGTCATTAGTTTGCTACCATAATTTCAATCCATTGATTCGCACGCTTCTTGTAATTGGCTTTTTTACCGTTTGGCAGCTGTTTTGTGTGGCCCAGAATGCCACGGGAGATCTTCAACGCTACTTCGAGCAAATCAGAACCGGTGGTTATCCTTCTTTTCCGGCCTCTGCCTTAAATGCTAACAACAAATCCGAGTTATTGAGAAGTATAGCGGACAACCGCCAGGATTCCGTAGAGCAAGTAAGGTCCAGGGCTTATTATGCCATCAAGCGGATAGCGGCTGATTCAGGTGATCCAGGCGTTCGGTCCCAGGCGGTGGGGTTATTGGTGTCAGGTGTCAGTGACCGGTCGGCAGCTGTGAATTCAGTAGCGTTATCTGGCCTGCAGAACTTTTCTAGAGAAGACTTTGGCAACGGCGAAAAACAATCGCTTAATAGCTTTCTAGGCAATAGCGCTATTTTCAATAAAGATGAATTGGTCAGGTTGGTTGGCTTTATTAATGATTCGGGAGAGACGACTGCTTTGTCATCATCATTGAGCCAGGCAACTGGATTCAGGATGCGATGGGCTTATCAAATAGCGTTAGCGAGACTAGGGGATCAGCGGTCCGTTGATTTCTTGCTGAGTAGAATTCAGGCGGCACCCATCAATGACGATTTCGTCTACGACATCATACCTGACTTGGTCTACACCAGAAACAAGCAAATCTTTCAATTCATTGATGAAATGTTGATGGACCCCAATCCAAGATGTGAGTCGGCAAGCCCGGATAACAATGAGGCACTCTCCTGTGGCTACAAACTTTTGGAATACTACGCCCGGACGGTGGCTAACTTCCCACTCACCTTAGATGAATACGGTGATCTGGATCTGGATGACTATCAAACTGGTTTGGCTACTGCCAGGACCTGGGTCAACAGCAACCCAGACTATAGTGTTTTGAACGACAAATACTAGGAAAAAAGCACTTATTCCCAGCAACGGACACAAGTATCCGTCAATATGTGCAAATGATATAATCTAAAGGGTATCTTTGTTGGTCAATTCAACCACTCGCCTAGAGGATAAATGAGGACCCAGCTATTTATTGCAGCGTTTGCCGCAGTTATATGTGGCTATGCGCAAACTTTCAGTGAATTCGCCATCACCGATCTCACGACACTGCCGACAGGAGACGTCAGATGGGTGGATATCAATAATGACAACCGTCTGGATTTCACTCTATTAGGAAAAGATGCGCTGGGTAATGATTACTTCCGAATTTTCACTAATAATGGGGATAACACCTTCTCCAATAGTACGGCTGGTGTAACTACGGTCGCGGATGCTTACATCTGTTTTGGTGACTTAAACAATGATGGCTACGTCGATTTATTCCTTAATGGTACTTCGTCAGGCAATCCTTCATCCACGATCTATCTCAATCAAAAAAACAACACTTTTTCTGCGCTTTCCGCGTCCAATTTATTGGCACTGGACGATGGTAGTGCCGCTATAGCTGATTTTGACAATGACGGAGACATGGATATTATCCAAACCGGTCGGAATGCGTCTAATACGAGGGTTCTGCAATTTTATGAGAATGAAGCACTAACGCTCACGCTTCAATCCACGTCAGTAGCGGCAATCTCTGATGGCTTGGTACTCGCAGAAGACATCAACCAGGATGGGTTTGTAGATATTTTCATTTCAGGAGTTGATTCCGATGGGAACAGAATTGCCAGGTTCTACACCAACGACGGTGCGTGGGGCTTCACCCTCAGCTCCAATGTTCTCACGGGTATATCCGTTACGTCAGCAGATTTTGCTGATTTGGATAACAACGGCTTTCCCGATTTGGTCACGACCGGGCTAAGTGATGGTGGCGCTTTGACTACTTCCTATCTGAATACCAATGGTATATTCACCGCTACCAATTTCGGGTTTACCAATTTGTACAATGGAGAAGTCAGACTAGGTGACATCAGCGGAGACGGCCTAACAGATGTCTGGATGACCGGTGTAGAAGATGACGGTGATCTCCACACTCGATATTACAGGAGAGACAACCCTGCATTGACTTTCACGCAAGTGGCCATCACAGTACCGAATGCTTTCCAGGGAGGTGTGGACCTTGGGGACTTTGACAATGACAATGATCTGGATGTCTTTTATCACGGAACTTCCGAAACTTTCAATTTCACCAGGCTGTACCAATCAAGCGGTGCTACTGCGAATACTATTCCCACTGTTCCCACAGGGCTGGCTTCTGATGTATCGGAGGATACCGTATCGCTATCATGGACAGATGCGACCGATACGCAATCTTCCTCCAGTGCGCTGAAGTACAATGTTTTTATGCGAAACCTTACTACTTCAGATAGTATCTTAAATCCTCTGGCTAATATCACTTCAGGGTCGACGCTGCTGCCCTTTGATGCTAACAATTCTTGGCGCAATGCCAAGACAGTCAGAGAGCTACCGGAGGGTAATTACCAATGGTCCGTGCAATCTATCGATCCTACAGGAGGTGTTTCCGCTTTTAGCGCGACTTCAGCCTTTACAGTTTGCTATGCTATTGATGTAGGAGCGGATCAGACAGTCTGTAATGGAGACAATGTAACGTTACAGATTGGTTCGGGAACCGACGTGGTGAACTGGGTTTCAAAGCGTGATGGTACAGTGGCTACCAATACTTTCACCTACACCTTCAGCGTCACTCAGCGAGATACGATCATTGCAGAACTCACTAAACCGGCCATAGGATGCACCGTTCGGGATACGGTCATAGTGGACATTTATCCTTTGCCCACAGTGGATCTGGGAACCGAGCTTTTTGGGTGCTTTGGTACCAGCACCACCTTGAGTGTGACCGGATATGATTCAGTGAATTGGCACTCCACTGTCAATGGAGAACTACAGCGAAACAGCTTTACACTCAACTACACATTCAATACCCGTGACACGGTAGTGGCAGAGGTGTATTCTGATCAGAGGTGTCTGACGAGAGATTCACTCATTATCAGAGTTAGGGACTTACCAACTCCGGATCTGGGAGCGGATCAGGAGGTATGTGATGGACTTACTACCACGCTCACTTTGTCAGGGTTTTCGGATGTGGACTGGTATACGAGATCGGAGGGTCTGGTGCTAGCAGACAATGCGAGCTATACCTATCCTTCGAATGGTACAGATTCAGTAGTAGCGGTAGTGCAAGATGCCTTTGGCTGTGTCAATTCGGATACGCTGAGAATTGTGACCAATCCTTTGCCAAGCTTTAGTCTTGGGGCAGATCAGGAAGTGTGTTTCATGGAAAGTACTACGCTCTCCATTACAGGTTTTGCCAATGTAAATTGGTCCTCCAAGACTGACGGTTCGTTAGCCACCAGTCAGGACAATCTCACCTATCAGGTATTGAAAACGGATACGCTGATTGCACGAGTAACGGATTCGAAAACATGTATCAATTATGATTCAGTCATTATCAAAAGACTTGACCTGCCAGTCTTCACCATAGGGAAGGATACGGCTTTGTGTGCTGGTTCACAGATCACGCTTAATTCCGATGTGGGGCTTGCGAGAACAGACTGGTATGAGATTGAGCCAGCGGATACCACCTTGATTCGAGCCAATAGCTTTTTTTATACCCATAAACCTACTGAAGCTGATCAAATCCTGGCCGTGGTGAAGGACAATAATGGCTGCGTCAATTCAGACTCCATCCAGATTGATTACAACACCTTACCTGTTATATCCCTTGGAGCGGACCAGGCACTTTGTATTGGAGATAGTACCACGCTTACTATTGGATCCTGGTCCAAAATTGAATGGTTCTCAGTGGCCAGCGGTACACTTTCAGAAACAGGTTCAAGCCTGCTGGTGGTACCTTCTACAAGTGATACTATCCGGGTTACGGTAACTGATACCAATAGCTGCGTCAACAAGGATACAATCAACATCAAAGTCAATGCACTACCTACGCCCAACCTTGGAGCTGATACGATCATCTGTTTTGCAGATGTATTTTCCAGGACGTTATCGGGCTATAGCTCGGTTGAGTGGAAAGACCTGTCTGGTACACAATTATCTACGAATGCCACATACTCCTTTACAGCTTCTGATGATCGATCAGTGGCTGCGCAAGTGGTGGACAGCAATGGGTGTACCAATGGTGATACCATTGCTGTGGATGTGAAAGCTTTGCCATCTTTCAGTTTAGGGGCCGATCAGGTAGTTTGTATTGGAGACACAGCTACCATTACTGTCAATACATCAGACCATGACTCTGTGAGATGGGTATCTGCAAATACCGGAAATCTTAGTTTTAGCACACTTAGTATAGGCTATTTGACTTCAACCTCTGATAATATCTATGCGACCCTGGTTTCCTCTTTTGGCTGCCAGGACTCGGATACAGTAGCCATCAACATACAAGCTTTACCCAACACCAATGCGGGAGCGGATCAACTGATTTGCCTTGAAACAGGGGTCTCATTGGGGGTGGAAAACAATAGCTCCCTCACTTATTTATGGTCTCCTGAAAGAGGACTAAACGCTACCAATATAGGCCAACCTTCAGCTTCTCCCGATACCACAACCACCTATTTTTTGACAGTTGTAGATGCTTTTGGGTGTACTGATAAGGATACCGTCCTGGTGGAAGTAAACCCGGCTACAATCATTGATCTGGGTGGAGATCGAGCCATTTGTATAGGTGAGTCCACAACCCTGGGAGCAGATACCGTGGCACGAGGGAGTGTGTTTGAGTACAACTATAGCTGGTCACCTTCGCCTTTTCTGGATAATGCGTTTGCCAGTAATCCAACAGCCACTGTTACCGAAACGACTAGGTTCACACTCTCTGTGAATACTGGAGATTGTGAAGCAGATACTGCTTCCGTACTGGTTACGGTAAATCCATTGCCTGTGGTAACAGCGCCAGCAGATCTGACTGTAGGATTTGGAGAATCAGCCATGCTAGTAGCATCTGGTGGGGTGGAGTACGAATGGGTGCCAGAAGAAGGACTCGATAATAGCCTGGTAGCCAACCCAGTAGCTGGGCCACAGGAGACTACCACTTACGAGGTTTTTGCCGCGGATGAAAATGGATGTGTTTCTTCAGACACAGTAGTAGTATTCGTCGACAACAAAGTCTTTATTCCAAGCCTTTTTACCCCAAATGGGGACGGCCGTAATGACCTATTCAGGGTATTCTCGGACGGTATCATGGAGATTAATTTTGTGGTATATGATCGCAGTGGCAGCATTGTCTACCAGACTACTTCAGTAGAACAAGCGGAAAATGTTGGCTGGGATGGTACCTACAAAGGGCAGCCGTTGAAGATAGGTAGCTATCTCTGGAGTTTAAGTGGTAAGTACTTTGATGGAAGTCCGATCAGTTTCGGAGGTAAGAACACTGGCACAATCAAACTGCTGAGATGATGAGAATCCCGATACGCATCAAATGGCTTCTCTTTCTGTTTTTACTTGTAGCCGCAAGTCAGAGTGGCTTTGCTCAGGCATTTAACTTTTCACAGCTGCAGTTTGGACAACCTTTGATCAGCCCTTCTTTGGTGTCATCGACTAACGTACGGTCCATTACGTTCTCGCAACGTAATCTGGCGGTAGGGGTTGGAGATGGTCTCACCACTTCTATCATCAATGTCACTTTTCCTTTTGTGAATAAGGAGAAACGCCTTATCACTGATGGTTTGGCTCTTTATTTCATAGATGACCGGACGGATGCCGACGGACTTTTCAAACGTCAATCGCTGGCGTTGCAATACGGACACAATTTCAGGTTGAATGAGTTTCATAATCTCAGCATTGGAGTGCAAGGATCATTCAACTGGAATGGCATTGATGCGGATGGTCTGACCACCGGAAGTCAATTTGTGATCAATCAGGGCTTTGATCCACTTACAGACAAAGGTGAAGACTTCAGCAACCTGCAAAAGAATTTCCCATCATTTGCTGGAGGAATCAACTGGTTTATGACGGACGAAGAGCTGAATCAAACAGCAATTTTCGGATTTGCTGCCTATGATATCAATCAGGCTAACAACTCTTTTTTTGACGTAGATTCTATCACCTTACCAGTGGTCTATCAGGTTTTTGGTGGTGCGAGGATTTTCAGAGGAAGGAAACTTGACTTGTCTGCTGATGCCTACTATCAGCAGTTTGACAATGTGAACTATATCAACGCAGGGGTAAAGGCAGGACTCATTATTCGCAATGAAAACCCGTTTGATCCAGTAAGCAATGGTCTGATTTCCATCAATCCCAGGTATGTGCATGACTATGGTTTTGCCTTGGGGATTCAGCTGGAACAAGAGTCATTTGATGTTGCCTTTTCCATAGATATTCCCACTAGTAACCAGAGTGTGGGAGCCGGCCTTGATAATGCAACGGAGTTCCTGATTCGAGTAAAAAAGAGGTTAAGTGTACCACCTAAAAATAAGAGACTAGTTTATTCCACGTTTGCAAGCGAGCGTTCTTTTGAAGAATTCGATACAGTAGAAGAAACAGTAGTACAGTCAGATACTGTGATCATCGAGAGAGAAGTGCCGGCGCCATTCTTCGATTTTGATCTGGTATTTACATTTGAGCGAAACAAGTCTGTAGTTGATCCTAAATACTATCCTTATCTACAGCAGATAGCGGAATACCTAATTGAGTATGAAGATCTGTCTTTGGAAATTGTAGGTCACACGGATAATACTGGCGATACGGAACTGAACCTTAAACTCTCCTATAAGAGGGCAAAAGCTATCAGAGAGTATCTCGTGACGGAATTGGATCTTCCGAAAAATCGCATAAAGCTAAGTGCCAAAGGCGATGCTGAACCTTTGAACGAGAATGCTACGGAGGAGGAACAGGCCAGGAACAGAAGAGTGGAATTTAGAATTTACCGGGACTAACTAGTGAAGGCTAAATTTTGGATTTTGGTTTTCACTTTGACCTCCTGGTCGGCCTATGCTCAGGACATTGAAAGAGTGGTGGAGGGTGGCAATCCTTTTCAAGTAAGTGGTGGTGTTGGACTTACCAGCGTGGTGTATGGTGCATCTGGTATCGAAGCGCGGAGAGATCCATTTAGCTATTTCCTGACAGGAAATTTAAACCTTGACCTGTATGGTATTTCGGCTCCCCTATCGTTTAGCTACTCCAATCAAAATGTCAGCTTCCAGCAGCCATTTAACCAGTTTGCAATGTCGCCCACCTACAAGAATATTACGGGTCATATTGGATTTGCCAGCATGAATTTTTCCAAATACACCCTGGCTGGTCATATCTTCTTCGGAGGAGGAGTGGAAGTTAGAGATTTAGGAGATTTTGAGGTGAGCGCTATGTTTGGAAGATTACGGAAGCCTGTGGCTGTAGATACTACTGATAACCTCAATCAGCCGTCATACAGAAGGCTTGGTATGGGCGTGAAAGGTAAATGGCAGAAAGGTGCTGACATGGTGGAGCTCATCATATTCAGAAGTAAGGACGATGAGAATTCGATAAGTTTTGCTGGGGATTCTGTAGTGCTGTTCCCTGAGGAGAATCTGGTGGTAGGCTTAAGTGCTGGTAAGAAGCTGTTTGAAAAGCTAACCTTGAAGTTTGAGGGGGCGACCAGTGCTCTTACCAGGAATACGCTAGACCCTGAAAGCAATCAGCGTGGCAACCTGCTAGTTTCAAGCCCATTTATTGATAACCGTATTTCCACCAGCAGTTACAACGCTTTCAATACTTCATTGAATTATCAGGTCTTTACGGGAATTGTTGGTTTGGGGTATGAGCGAATCGATCCTGGCTATCAGACGCATGGGGCATACTTTTTCAACAATGATATCGAGAACATGACCCTCAATGTCAGTCAGGCTTTTTGGAAACAGAAGGTGCGCGTCTCCACCAACGTGGGATTGCAAAGAAATAATCTGCAAGAGACAGAGCTCAATACCAATGAGCGGTTTGTAGGGTCTATCAACACAAGTGTGGCTGCAAGTGAAAGGATCACTATTAATTCATCTTATTCCAACTTTCAGTCTTTTACCAACATCAGGTCTAATTTTTTAGAGGTAGATCAATTGACCAATTTTGATAATCTCGATACATTGAACTTTACTCAAATCAGCCAGAATGCTACGCTGGGGGCCTCCTTTCAACTAGGCAGTAGTAAGGAAATCAGGAAGGGGATTAGTACTAATTTCTCCTTGCAAACTACTAGTGAGGAACGTGGTGGAAATCAAGTAGGACCCGGAAGTAATTTTTACAACCTCAATACATCAGGCTATTACTCGATTACACCTGCGAAGCTATCATTCACTGCCGCTTTCAATATGAATATCAATGACTCTCCGGAATCAGATATGTTGACCTGGGGCCCCACGTTGGGTGTTTCAAAATCTTGGTTTGAAAATACTTTGAGGGGAACTTTTAGTTCTTCCTTCAACGCTACCTCGGTAGATGGAGAGTCTGCTGGGTCCGTCTTAAACTTCAGAGTGGGGACAAACTATCGATTGAAAGAAAAACATTCCTTCAACCTGAATTTTGTAAGCCTTTTCAGGAATACGGTGAGAGAATCGGCCTCCACCTCCTTCTCTGAGCATACGCTCAATTTTGCCTACAACTTTAGTTTTTAATTGTCTGATGAGCTTGGCTGAGCATAGACCAAACCTTCATAGATAAGATAATGCCAGCCAGAAGGGCCGTAATGGCA
>CAZZHO010000015.1:0-33499 GCA_964653795.1 uncultured Roseivirgaceae bacterium
GCATATTTGGTTTGGAGGTTTTTCATGATTTTAGATGCAATAGCAATCCGATCTACTGAGTACTTGATTTGATCATTTGATTGATCTCCAGTATTCACTCGCGGATCAATAGCCTTTCCTGAAGAGCGCATATCATCCGCATCGTTGCCAAAATCGAGTGCGGGTTCTGTAGACCTTGCCGCAATCTCCAAAAGTTCAGAATCACTAGCCGGCTTATAACCCCATTCTATTGCCCAAACATCATATGGCCCCACATTCACTGAATAGTAGTGACCTTGCGTCTCAGGGTCAGGACTTAAGTTAATAGTAGCATAGTCCATTACAGAACTTGTAAGAGCTTTACCCTCGATAACATCTTTATCATACAACTCGCTGGGGCTGAAAAGCTGGCTAGATTTCATGTTGTGATTCAGCCCAAGGGTATGCCCAACCTCGTGCATGATCAGCTGCTTCAAACCTTCTTTTTTGAGGCCTTCGGCATCAAATCCTGGAGCTGCAAGCGCTTCCATTGCACCTACTCCAAACAACATATTCTCATTCATGCTTTCTCCGAAATCACAAAAGAATGGGTCTTGCCAGTTTTCACTTTCGTGCTCGTGAGAAGCCCCGAAATCATAAAGCTTGGTATACCTAACCCTATTTGTGAAGAATACAAACTCAAGCATAATATCTGCTCCAATTATTTGCCCAGTGAGTGGGTTAGCAATACTTGGCCCATAGCCTCCGAATGGTGGATTCGGTGAAGAGGTCCATCTCAAAACATTATAACGGATATCTCCTGCATCCCAGTCGGCATCGTCGGGCTGAATTTTCACTTCCATTGCGTTGCTGAAACCAGCTTTCTCAAAAGCAACATTCCATTGCAACACACCCTCCCGGATCACATCTCTCCATTCTAAAGGCGTGGTATTTTCGATCCACCAGGTTATAGGCGTAACAGGATCAGAAACTGCTGCTGTTGGATCCTTTTTCTCAAGGTGCCACCTATGTACCAAGTCCTTGTACGGTGTAGCATCTACAGAAGTCATATCTGTTACCTGCGTGGTGAAATAACCAATGCGAGGATCCTCATAGCGAGGCTGATAATTGTTCTCAGGTATTTTGATTAAACTATGCTGCACCTGAATACTTACATTGCGGGCATCCGTCACTGCCCTACTTCCACCATTCCTGGGCTTTGAAGAGGCGTATACATACTCCACCGTCACATTGGTGTTCTCTTCGTAATTCTTGATCTTTCGGTATTGTGTTTTATCCTTATTTATACTTCCCAACTTGAAAGCATTGGGGCTTTTTCTGAAGTATGTGAAATCCACTGCACCCAATACATCCTTTAGGAATAGACCGTCAGCATCTATTAGATATTGACCTTCTTCTTCACTACCGGCTGAAATTTTCGTGCTGTGCAACACACTCCTGCTAATGTTGGCATCTGCCGCCCTACTCATAGGGTTTTCAGGATCAAAATAACTGGAAGTATTAACCCTTACGAAATTGATCTTGTCATAGTACTTTTCGATTTCCAAAATCCGTGTTCCACGGAACTGACCCTTAAATGTTCCTGCCTCGGTAGCGCCATTCTCGATATAATACCAATGGATAAATTGTTGATTTATCTGATCCTTAGTAATCACCATTTTAAGTGCACCGCTAGTAGAATCTCTGTAAAGTTTGAATAACCCATCAATAGGCTCCATTTTCTTTACTTCATCCGCTACTTTCTTTGGACCATCCTTCTTTTTTGGAGGAGTTGGGGTTTCTGTATCACCTCCCTTTTTCTTCTTATTTTTCTTCTGGGCGCTAAGATCAGTCGCACCTGAAAGGAGCAAAAGCGCCGACAATAAGTAGATATAAACTTTTCTCATTTGGAATTATTTTGGTTGTCTTAGTTGACCATTAAAACCTCAAGTTACTAAATGCCAAACCATCCATTGCCGGGGGCTTTATGAAAGGCTCATAAGAAGGATACTTGGCGGCAAACAAAAAAGGTGAGACAACACGCCTCACCTACTATTTGATTTCTTGAGAACAATTAGTTTCCCATGACTAGCATTCTTCTGGTTTCAGTTCCAACATCGGAATCCATCTTCACAATGTATATTCCCGGTTCCCAGCCAGATACATCATAAGTTGTGGCTCCGGTAAAACCCGAATATTCACTGAAGTCGAGGATCCTGCCATCTAACCCGAAGACCGAGAACTGAACAAAAGAAGCTCCAGTAACTGCATACTGGATATTAGAAACTGTAGAAACTGGATTAGGGAAAATCTCAAAACTGTCAGTAAGCTTTTGCTTTGTACCAAGTACTTTTTCCTGGATCTTGACATCCTCTATCATCCAACCCCATCCAGTGACGTTGGGATCCGAGAAAAGCCTAAATCTGATTAAAATCTCATCACCTTCAGAAAAGGTCTCCAGAAGGTCTATAGTATGATCAACGTACATATCCTCTGTTCCATCACTTCCAGCATTATAGGTACTTGTCCAAAGAGCATCAAAGGATGCGTCATACCCATCAACCAATGGCGTCCAGGTAATTCCATCTAGGGACCCTTCGACAATAACAAAATCCCAGAATTCAAAATCACCAAAGACCGTGTTGGCCTCTCCTGTTTCAATTATGGCAACGTCTTTGTAAGTCATGAGAGAATTGGTAGCCGATACCGTTATAGGAGTTTTCAGGATGTAAACCAAGTCAGTAAGCTCCGGGTACGGATGTTCGGTATGAATAGCCTGAGACCTAAATCCACCTGGCCTTGTAATTGAAAACCCTTGACCAATAAAATCTCCGGTATCTTCAGTGAAATCTGTAACATAGCTATCTACAGGGTCTCCAGGAGAGAAAAAGAGTCTTTCAATTTTATCAGATTTAAATTCACTACCATTCAGGTAAGACACAATCTGAACGTCGAAATTGCCTTCTAATCCAAGGCTCTCAGTTGACTCAGCGACACTACCTATACTATTACTACCAAGACTCAATCGTACCTGATCGTCCACAATCACGTTGGTAGAATCAAACACCTCCGAATAAGTAATCTGAAAGCTTGTTGTACCTGCTGGTGATATACCTATTTCACCCAGAACAGGAGCAAATACAACGTCTCTTTTGATCTCTGGGATAGTGACTGACCAGATGCCTCTGCCGTAGGTGGCGATAACAATCTGGTCATCCTGTATTTTCATATCGTAAACGCTAACTGCTGGAAGGTTGCAGTCCAATAAAGACCAAGTTCCTCCCCCATCTAAAGACTCCACCATGCCTATCTCGGTACCTACCCAAATCTTATTTATATCATTTGGAAAAAACAAAAGAGAGTTAACAGCCACATCAGGAAATCCATTTGTAGAAGTACCATTACTCCCTTCAAATCCGGAAATATCAGTCCATGTGGAACCCAAGTCCGTAGATTTTAAAACCTTAGGACGGTCTGCAAATGAGAATAATGCGAAAACAGTATTCCGCTCGGTTGGATGGGGACTGATACCTGAGACAGTTCCTAGAGCGGTACCGCTATAGTTCTCTGTGGTAGTGAAGGTCTCACCGCCATCCTGGGAATAGAACAATCGCGTATCAGAGCTAAGAGAAGTTCCGGCCCATATCAAATCTACATCTGCATCTGAAACCTCTACATCCATAGAATTAGAGAAAGTCCAAAAACTAGATTCGATTGGAGTCGGATCCCAACTCGCGCCGAAATCCAAGGATCTCCAGACACCTGTTCGGCCTATAGTATAGACTCTGTCAGGCTTAAATTTCGAGTTTGCTAAACGGCTAATGAAAGGGCCGCTGCCTTGGTCGACATCCGACAAACCACTTGTTGCATCAAACCAGCTTGCGCCTCCATTAGTAGACCTAACTAGAGAGTTAAACTGAATTGAGCCCATCATCAAATTACCATCCCGGTTATTCCATAAGGCTTCAAATCCATCGCCGCCTACGGCAAATTCATAGCTGGTTGCGGCACCTGCAGTAGCACCAGAAGGAGTAAACCAAGTAGAATTATCCTGCATTCCTCCAATATATCGGTCTTCACCTGGAGCTTTGTCTGCGCCATAAAATTGGGTGGTATTGTAACCAAAGGACGAATAACTAAATGAATTATCCGCTTCACCTGGAGTGCTGGATAGGTCACTGACGTACACACCACCGTCATTGGAATTCAGTATTCTGAATGTCTGCGCGGTTTCATCTCCAACCAATGCAAGCAATCCATGCTGATCAGGGTGGAGCCCTTGGTTACTTTCAAACTGAGCATTTGTGAAAGTATTTTCATTATCGTGATCATTATATGCATCCGAAATATTCACGGGATTTCGGAATCTCGTAGTAGTAGTAACAAGCTGAATGTCTATGGAAGATACTGGCAAAGCAGAGGCGTCAAAGGTGGCACCCTGAGCCAAGACCGGCCACAAGAAATATAGTTGCTCACGCTCTTGCCCTCCGTTCGAGGCTATTTCGGAAGAAGGTTCAGTGTCATAAGGGATATTGTGTACGTAGAGGTACTCTCTTGAATCGTCCGTTGCGTCTCCATCTGTGTTATCTTCAAGAAGCTCCCAGGTGCCATTTTCCTGCTGGTCTCTAAAGGAGGCCATCAATTGGCGATTATTGGTCATATCCCAAACCTGGAATGGTACTTCTACATAGTCCTGGTATATATAGTCATTATCGGGCACACCAGCACCTTGCATATCTACCGTGAACCGATGGGCAAGTTGGGTCCCTTCACCGAATCGGATCTCTACATTCACCCTTGGAGACGCATCACCGACTTCCAGTGCTCCACCAAAGAAAGTTGCTCCGAAATTTATAAAGTCCATAAAACTGTCGACTCCATCCTCGAAAACATCAACAGATTCAGTGGAATTGCCACCTTCAGCTAACTGGAACTTCCAAAGATTAATCCCTCCAACGTATACAATGTCTTGGTTAAATGGGTGGGCTAAAACCGTATTGTCATAGTTGCCTTGGTTACCGAAACTAGCCCCTAAGAAGTCAAGGGATTCTCCATCTTCATTTTCCAACAAGGTCCATGACGCTGCACCATCTGAAGAGAAATATAAATCAGATAAAGATCCACTTTCACCTCCAACCGCAGAAGCCCATAATCTTTGACCATTTACAGGAGAGACTGCCAACTCAATTCTCTGGCCTAATCTTAGACCATTACTCGCATCTGACCAGGTGGATCCTCCATCCGTAGATTTCAGAACGCCATTACCAAACCAACCAGCATACATAGTGTTGAAGTCGGATGGGTCCGATACCAAATCTTCAAGCCTACCGGTAACAGTGCTCGTCTCGGTCCAAGTCGTCCCTCCGTCAGTGGATTTAAAAATACCACTGGTCCGAGTGCCTCCGAAAATACTACTTTGACCGGTAGCAACTACGAAGTTGGCATCGCTCGGACTTACAACAACCCTCGTAACATTTCTTAAATTCGGATATGTAGCAGGATCCGCGACCTGAGTCCAGGTAGCGCCTTTATCTGTGGACTTAAAGATTCCGCTACCGTCAACCTCTCCTCCTAAAAATGGCTCACCAGTTCCAGCATAAATGACACTCGTATTAGAAGCTGACATGGCCAATGCGTTGGTTCCAAGGTTTGGAAGTGCATCAGTAAGATTTGTCCAGGTAGCGCCGGCATCTGTAGTTTTCCAAATACCGCCAGATGCTGATCCGGCATACCAGGTATTTTTAGATGCATCATCTGGATCAACTAAAAGTGCTCTGGTTCGTCCAGCCACGTTACCCGGGCCTCTCTCTACAAAAGTCAATGAGGACGCACCTCTCGCATGAGCAGTCTTTGAATTACCTGTTGCAGCTTTTCGGGCGGCCTCCCACTCCTTTAACAAGTAGTCGTCTCCATACTCAGGATATTCGCGATCTACTGGTGTTCTTCTTTGAAGTTCGATTTCAGCCTTAAGATCTGGAAAATCATATCCGGCCTTTTTTGCAGCTCTTTTCTCCTCAAAGTACTGTTTTGAGCTATACTCTTTTCCCTTCTTAGAAGACAAGGCCAGCTGATTTGTCTCTCTTCCTACTTCCAACAAAAGCACCACCACCGCAATCAGCGCATGTACAAATAAAAATCTCACCAATCCTTTTCTCATATTTTACTTTTAGGCTCTTCCACCCGTTGATTTGTTTTCACATTTACTACATAAGAGTTGTCTTGAACATCCGAAGCCAACTCATCAGCCCTGGTCTTTGGCACTCTGTCAATTGGATCTATTTTCAGTAATTCTTCCCCGATCCAATAGATCCTCCCAGCAACCTTCGACTTTGGAATAAGAACTTCGCCTCCTTTGGTCAGGACCATGTAACTCGAAACCTTATTCCCAATTTCCTTTAACTCTTTAATGCAGAGAAAAAATTCATCTGATTCATTCTCTACAAACTTTACCCCATTTCCGAGTACTTGGTTGGCAATCTCCTTGTAGTCCAATTCGTCAGAAACATCTTTTTTCGTTGCTCTGGAACACGAGCAAATAATGCTAAATAGTGTTAAAAACAGCAATAACCCGAAAGACCTAGTAGCATCGAAGATTCCAAGAGAATACTTATTTGTTTTTTTGATTGACGCCATGGCGAGTTAGTTAGTAGCAAACAATTGACTGATATCCTTGAATGCCTTGAATTCCAACGCATTACCAGAAGGATCCTGGAAGAACATCGTCGCTTGTTCTCCGGGTTGTCCTTCAAAACGAATATATGGCTCAATAATAAAATCCATATGACTTCCTCTCAACCTCGTCGCAAGTTGATGCCAATCCTCCCAATCGAGCACCACTCCAAAATGAGGAACAGGTACCTGATGTCCATCTACAGGATTAGATTCCGTCTCCGACTCTGACGAGGAAGGCACTTGGTGTATGACCAGTTGATGTCCATAAAAATCAAAATCCACCCAATGATCACTACTTCGACCTTCAGCGCAGCCCATGACATCTCTGTAGAAAGTCCTGGTCTCGACTATTTCCTTGACTGGAATGGCCAAATGAAAGGGGTTAATCTTACTCATTGTAGTTTTTAGCTATCTCCTTTTGTCTATTTACATATTGCTTGAACTGAACCCTACTAAGGATGGTAGCCATCTCTTTGTTCTTCTTCTTCTGAAACTGCTTTACTTGACGCTTCTTCATTGAAGAACTAGCGTTGTTCCTATAAATGTTCATGAACACCTTTTCATACTTGATGGTGATGGTTTGGTATGCCTTCCTTTGATCTATAGAAAGCGAAAGCCCTTCTAAGTACCGGTCCTGATCAGCAACAAATCTTTTGCGTGTCTCTGTAGAGAGCTGCTGACCAAAAGAAAAGAGAGTAAAGGCAAGTAGTATCGTGGTTAATGTCAACCTCATCCGCCAGGCAATATAAATAGGCGATTGATTATATTCAGACCTGATTTGTTAAAACCCCTTAATTACTGATCTGAAATGACTCCTTTTGTCGCTGAACTTATAGGCACCTTCGCTCTGATCTTACTTGGAAATGGCGTCGTAGCCAATGTTGTACTCAATGAAACCAAGGGAAATAGTGGCGGCTGGATCGTCATCACGCTAGCCTGGGGATTGGCAGTATTTGTTGGGGTTTTTATAGCTGGATCCATTTCCGGTGCCCATTTAAATCCGGCAGTTACCATTGGCCTGGCCATTGCAGGTTCTTTTTCTTGGACCATGGTTCCCGGATACATTTTAGCACAATTTCTAGGTGCTATGTTAGGCACATCTACTGTTTGGCTCATGTATAAGGATCACTACGATTCTACCGAGGATGGTGATTTAAAGAGAGCTACTTTCTGTAATACACCAGCCATCAAAAACACTAAATTGAACCTGTTTTCAGAGATTGTTGGCACCTTCATGTTGGTCTTCGGTGTATTCTACATTACTGGCGCCCAGGTCGGAGATCAGGCAGCCTCTCTTGGATCCCTCGATGCTTTACCTGTCGCTTTGTTGGTAACTGTAATTGGCTTGAGTCTGGGTGGCACTACTGGCTATGCTATCAACCCGGCCAGAGATCTTGGTCCTCGTATTATGCATCAATTATTACCTCTAAAGGCTAAAGGTGATGGTGGATGGGACTATGCCTGGATTCCCGTATTTGGGCCAATTATAGGAGCGGCTTTGGCAGCAGGATTATTTTTGGCCTTGAGTTAATTAACCCTCCCTCCTTAACACTTCCAAAGGCGATTGCCTTACGACATCACGACTATTGAAAAGGCCAATGGCTACGGTGATAGAGGTCACAGCGGTCATGATCACAGCTATCTTCATTGGATCAGGAAGAAACGTGAACTCGAATACAAAGCTGCCAAGCAATGTCGAAAACAGCGTAGCAAGTAATATTCCACTTAAACCACTTATTAATCCTAAAAACATATACTCTGCTAAAGTGATCACCCAAAGCTGCTTTTTCGAGGCCCCAAGTGTACGTAGCAGTACGTTCTCTTTTACTCTTTGATACTTACTTAAGATTATGGAGCTGATCATCACAATCAAGCCTGTGCCAATGCTGAAGAATGCCATAAACTGGATGACAAAGGCCACTTTACCCAAGACATCTTCCAAAGTCTTTAAGATCAGTTCCAAATCGATAATTGAGACATTAGGGTAACTCCTAACCACAGCTTGCTGATATCTAGCTGATAGATCACTTCGATCAATTCTCGTAACTAAAACGTGGAATTGAGGAGCTTTCTCCAAAACACCTTTCGGAAATAGCACCAAGAAGTTCGTCTGCACCCTGGTCCAGTCTACTTCCCTGAAACTCCCTACGAAAGTTTCAATTAAAGCCCCCTGTACATTAAAAAGCAGCTTATCACCAATCTTCAAGTTCAGGTTCTCTGCATATCCTTTGGAAATACTGATGAATATCGAATCAGAGGGCGACTTGACCTCACTAATCCACTCTCCTTCTACCAACTTCTCACTGTCAATGAGCTCCTCGCGATAAGTAACCCTGTACTCTCTATTGTATGCCCAATCCGGTATCGACACGGTGCTGTCATTCCACGCCGCATCTTTATCATAGCCATTCACTTGCAGCAACCTCATGGTAACAATCGGCACCTCCTGAACCACAGGAAGGTCATAGTTCAGTGTTAACTCCCGTATCTCCTCGGTCTGATCAGATTGTATATCAAAAAGGATAGTATTTGGTCTTTCCCCACTCTCTGCCAGCGATACCCGCTGTACCAATAAGTCTTGCATGAAATATAGTGTTGCTAGAAAGGCTGTTCCTAACCCCAGAGTGGTGATCAAAATCACCGTTTGATTGTTGGGTCGATACAAGTTCGAAAGACCCTGCCTCCAGACATAGCTCATACTGCTGGGGATCAATTTCCGCATGATCCAGCTCATCAACTTACCAACTCCAAATAGCGCTCCTATGGAACCAAGTAAAATAGCTGAAAAAACAAGCGCCTGGCTCGCAGAACCGATTTGCCAGAAGATACATAGGAAGATGAATGCTAAGATTCCTAATCCGACCGGGATCAATGCGCGATCAAACTTTCGGCTTCCTTCAAACCCAAACCTAATGGCCGAAAGCGGACTTATCTGTCGAAGGCTAATCAATGAAAGCAGACCGAACAGAAAGGAAATTAAAATACCCAAAACAATACCCACTATCACTGCCGGCCAGTATGGAACAGGATCCAACTCAATCGGAACAAAATCTTTTACAACCGAGGGCAAAAACAGATGCAGCCCGAGCCCTAATAAGCTTCCGATCACTGAACCGATGAAGCCAAAAGAAACTACCTGGATCAGAAAGATACTGATGGCTTGCTGTGCTTTCATTCCGAGACACCTCAATACCGCCACGGATTGTACTTTGCTTTTCACATATACATGGATAGAGCTAGCCACACCAAGACAACCTAGTAATAGTGCCGTGAAGGCCACTAATTCCAGGAAGTTTGAAAGGTTGCTGAAGGCTTGCCCAGTCTCGCGCTTCCTCTCTTCTATCGTCTCTACATCGTATCCTTTGCTCTCAGTCCTATCCACCAAAGGCCCCCAAAGATTAGTGGTATCTAAATCAGGATGAAACTGAAAGTAGCTGATGTAGTTGATCCTGCTCCCCTTTTGTACTAAACCAGTTTCTGCAATGTATCGGTAGGGTATGTAAACCACCGGAGCAATACTCCCTTGAATACTGGTCTGTCCCGGGATCTTTCTGATCGTCCCGACCACCTCAAAACTGAGTTTTCCTACCCGCACGGAATCGCCATGCTCCACGTTGTATTGGATCATCAGCTTCTCATCCACAATAGCATAGCGACCTTTTCTGAAGTTCCTGGCTGCTTCAGCAGGTTCCGTTTCAATCTCGCCGTAATAGGGATAGTCCCCTTCAACTGCTCGCACCTGTGTCAGTCTTGTTCCATCGGTCCTCGGGAAAAACACCATTGAAGAGAAGTAGCTCTCCTTGGAATCATCAGCGGTCAAAAACTGGAATGCGTAGTGCAACGAATCCGGCAAAGGCCGATTACTACTAATCGCAACATCAGCGCCGATGAGGCTTTTTGCCTGCTCATCAATTTCATCCAACAGATTCTCTCGAAATGAGGTGATTCCCACCATAGCAGCGATCCCCAAGGATATAGAAGCTACAAATAGCAACAACTTACCTCTGCTACTTCTGCTGTCACGCCACGCCATCTTCCAAATCCAGGATCGGCTATATTTCTTATTTTCTACTGATATTTTTTTGTCCAATGTATTTCTTTCTTAGGAGCGATAATATGGTGGTTCTAAGCTTATGATATTCCCGTGTTCCCCGCTGGCTTGGCTCTGCCCACACCCGGGGCTAGGTTGACAGTTAGTTCCTTCGATCAAGTCAGGACCGCCATTTGCTGTATCGAATTCTCTACAACCTTCCCGCCCTTGAGCCTCACGATGTGGTTAGTCTTACCAGCCAACTCCAGGTCGTGTGTTACCAGGATGAGTGTGGTATTACTCTCGCGATTCACCTGGAACAGTAGTTCTTCCACTGATTCCCCAGTTTCTTCATCCAGATTTCCAGTAGGTTCATCTGCAAACAAAATTTTCGGAGTATTGGAAAACGCCCTGGCGATGGCTACTCTTTGCTGCTCCCCACCAGACAATTGTGTAGGATAATGATCCATTCTCTCGCCAAGGCCCACTCTTGAGAGTAACTCCTTAGCATTTTTGCCAGCACCCCTCACTCCCTGCAATTCCAGAGGCACCATCACATTCTCTAGAGCAGTCAGTGTTGGGATTAGTTGAAAATTCTGAAAAATAAACCCAACCTGCTCATTTCGTACTTGAGCCAACTCATCCTCTGTCAGCTTATTGAAGAGGATCCCATTCAATGTGATTTTACCTTCGGTAACACGATCCAGACCAGCACAAAGCCCCAAAAGAGTTGTCTTACCACTCCCTGATGGACCTACAATGGCCATAGAGGAGCCTTCTTCCACCTGAAAGTTGATATCATCCAAGACACGAACTTCCTTGCTTTTACCCTTAAAAACTTTAGAAACAGAGGAGACCTCTAAGATTGCAGACATATTGGTTGTTTAGCACAATAATACGAACAGGCTAAGATCTGGTTTGTTATCTTCGAACGCTTTAACGATCTATTTACATTTTCCCTCCAGTGGTTCGAATAAAAGGTCTTATACCAATTGTAGTGATTCTTCTAGGATTTGCTTGTGGCAGTTCCCAAGAAACAGCCTCGAGCACACAGGCAGTACCTGAGGCCTCCACCCCGACTGAGCAGAAACCTACTAAGCCGATCATACTCTTCTTTGGCAACAGTATCACTGCAGGTTATCAATTGGCTGTTGAGCAGGCATTTCCAGCCATCATCCAGGAATGGATGGACTCTTTAGGGTATGATTATCAAGCGGTAAACGCTGGCCTCAGCGGTGAAACCACTGCCAGTGGCAAAAATCGAATAGAGTGGGTTTTGAGAACCGTACCTGATATTTTTGTCTTGGAGCTTGGAGCTAATGATGGATTAAGGGGACTGCCCTTGGAAGAGACTCCAAAAAACCTCCAGTCCATAATTGATCAAGTAAAGAAGGCTAACCCGGATGTCAAAATCATTATAGCCGGCATGAAAGTCCCACCGAATCTTGGCCAGGATTATGCTAGCGGATTTGAGAAAATATTCCCAAAGGTTGCTGAAGACAATGACGCCTTATTAATTCCTTTTATACTGGAAAAAGTAGCCGGTAATCCCGAATTGAACTTACCGGATGGTATCCACCCTACCCCTGAGGGTCACTTACTAGTGGCAGAAACCGTCTGGCAATATCTACAGCCCATTTTGGTGAAAAGTGAAAATCAAAGTTGATTTTCAAGAACTAAGAAGAACATCTTTTGGAAAAATTAGAACAGCTTATATCTGATGCCTCCTCCATGATTTGGGGCTATCCCCTCATCATACTACTCACAGGCGGCGGACTATTCTTTGCATTTTACTCCAGGTTTCTACCCTTCAAATATTTTGGCCATGCCATCAATATTCTCAGGGGTAAATACGACCGACCCGATGATCCTGGACAAATCAACCACTTTCAGGCACTATCCAGTGCACTTGCTGCGACCATAGGTATGGGTAACATTAGTGGAGTCGCTCTAGCTATAGGTATAAATGGAGGTGGCCCGGGAGCCATATTTTGGATGTGGATTAGTGCTTTAGTAGGTATCTGCATCAAGTTTTTCACTTGTACCCTGGCTATTCTTTACCGAGGAAAAGATTCCGAAGGAGAACTCCAAGGGGGGCCTATGTATGTCATAAGAGAGGGACTCGGCAAAAAGTGGATGCCTTTGGCCATCTTCTTCTCCATAGCTGGTTTTTTTGGAGCTACTCCGGTATTTCAAACCAATCAAATGGTAGCAGTCTTAAGAGATGTCATATTTGAGCCACTTGGGTTTCAAGAGAGCTTTGGTCTGAACTTGTCCATCGGCTTAGCCATTGCTACGCTGGCAACAATAGTCATTATCGGAGGAATCAAAAGAATTGGACTGGTGGCCTCTCGATTAGTGCCGAGCATGGTGATACTGTATATGGTAAGCGTAGGCATCATCTTGCTTTTAAACTTTGAATCTATTCTCCCCTCTTTGAGTTTGATCATCAATGATGTTTTCACAGCACAAGCTGCACTAGGAGGTGCTGTAGGAGCCATAGTATTAGAGGGGACAAAAAGAGCTGCCTTTAGTAATGAAGCGGGAATAGGAATGGCACCCATGTATCATGGAGCTGCCAAAACAAATGAACCTGTAAGAGAAGGACTTGTTGCCATGATGGAGCCCGCAATTGATACTCTGGTGGTCTGTACACTAACGGGACTCTGCATTATCATCACTGGAGTATGGACCATGGAAGAATCCAATGGTATAGCATTGACTGCTTTAGCTTTTGGGCAATCTCTACCTGGCATAGGTCCATACATCTTGCTTCTTTGCGTTATAACCTTTGCGATAACGACCATATTTGGTATGGCCTATTGCGGAAGGAAATGCTTGTCCTTTCTCATTGGAGCTAAGCGAGGTAAATGGTTTAACTATTGGTACATCGGCCTTATCATATTAGGCTCTGTTGCTTCATTGGACATAGTGGTAAACCTAGTTTTCGTAGCTTATGGACTGATGGCATTCCCTACAATGATCTCCGCTATCCTCCTTGCGCCAAAGGTGATGGAAGAAGCCAAGCGTTATTTCAGTAAAGTTTAGTTTTCTACCAATCGTCGAAATGCTAACGTGTGAATCTTGGGGGCTAATCGATTAACTTATATTTGCGCACTTTAAGCTACTAAAGGGCTATGAGGATAATAATTGCCGGAGCCGGCGATTTGGGATTTCACCTCTCAAAACTACTGGCGTACGAGGAGCAGGATATTGTGCTGATTGACCGGGACGAGGATGTTTTGAACCATGCATCCAACAATCTTGATGTTCATGCGATCAAAGGAAGTTCTACTTCCATCAAAATATTAGAAGAAGCTAATATCTCTAAAGCAGATATGCTGATTGCCGTGACTTCTGATCAGGAAACCAATTTCACTACCTGCACGATTGGTAAGCAGCTTGGCGCGAAAAAGACCATCGCCAGAATTTCAAATATTGAATTCTTGCACCAGCGTGAGAAGCTGGACTTGAGAAAAGTTGGTATCGACGAAATCATCTCTCCTGAATCGCTTGCCGCGAAGGAGATCAAGCGGTTACTGAAGGAGACAGCCTTGACGGACACCTTCGAGTTCGAAAAAGGTATGCTGTCGTTAATTGGAATCACTATTGATGAGGAATCTGAGCTTTTCAACAAGTCTCTAACAGAGACGGCTTATTTGAACCCGGACAATAGCTTTACGACTGTTGCAATATTGAGGGATGATGAGACCATTCTGCCTCATGGTGACAATAAGTTCAAGCTCAACGATCATGCGTACTTCATAGCGCAACCTGACGGGATTGATCGCGTTATGGACCTTTCTGGTAAAGAACGGGTCGATATCAAAAATATCATGATCTTGGGTGGGAGCAAACTCGGAATCAACACGGCAAAGCAGCTTAGCAAGAAATACAATATCAAGCTTATCGAAAACGATAAGACCAAGTGCTTCCAGCTTGCTGATGAGTTACCTGAAACCATGGTCATCAGTGGTGATGGTCGGGACATGGACTTATTGAAGGAGGAAGGCATCAATCAAATGGATGCTTTCATTGCCGTAACCGGCAACTCAGAGACCAACATAATGTCCTCTCTGGTAGCAAAGAATAATGGAGTCAAAAAGACTATCGCACTGGTTGAGAACATGGATTACATCCACCTTTCTCAGAGTATTGGAGTGGACACTCTAATCAATAAGAAGCTCATTGCTGCGAACTTCATATTCAGATACATCAGAAGAGGTCAGGTAATTAATCTGACCAGTATTCACGGGGTAGATGCGGAAATCCTGGAATTTGAGGTTCAACCCAATTCTAAAATTCTAAAAGAGGAACTCAGAAACCTTAGTTTTCCGCGAACAGCAATCATTGGAGGTGTCATAAGAAAGAATCAAGGCCATACCGTAAGAGGTAATTTTAGGTTCGAGGCTAAGGATAGGGTTGTTGTACTCTCTAAGCCTGAATGTATCCATTCTGTCGAAGGTTTCTTCAAATAAAATCAGATGAGATTCAACTATAAGATCATCCTCAATATCCTCGGAATCCTATGGGTATTGAATGGTGTCTTCATGTTTCTCTGCCTGCCATTCAGCGCTTATTACGGTGAGGGCGACCTTTTAGCCATTTCATACGCCGGAGCTATTACCATTTTCTCAGGTTTCTTGCTGTGGGTCTTTACCAAGAATACCAAAAACAAAGAGCTCAGAAAAACGGAAGGGTATCTGGTAGTGACTGCTGGATGGCTTACAATGTCATTCTTTGGATCCTTACCCTATATTTTCAGCGGTGCCATACCAGACTTGACGAATGCTTTCTTCGAAACCCTTTCAGGGTTTTCAACCACTGGAGCAACCATTCTTACAGACATAGAAAGTGTTCACAAAGGCATTCTCTTTTGGAGGAGCCTTACACAATGGATTGGAGGGATGGGTATTATAGTATTAACGGTTGCGATACTTCCAATACTGGGAATCGGAGGCATGCAGCTTTTTGTAGCAGAAGCTCCAGGAATTTCCCCGGATAAATTGCAACCTAGAATCAAAGAAACGGCGAAAAGACTTTGGTTAATTTATATGGGTTTAACCCTATCAGAGACAGCTTTACTCTGGGTCGGTGGAATGGACTTCTACGACGCCATAAATCACGGACTAACTACGATGGCTACAGGAGGCTTCTCTACGAAGAATGCGAGTATAGCGCACTTTACAAGTCCGTTTATTCAATACGTCATCATCCTTTTCATGTTCCTAGCTGGAACCAACTTCACCATGACCTATTTTGGACTTCATGGTCAGTTTCAGAAGGTATTGAAAAATGAAGAATTCCGCTATTACCTCGGTTTCTGCCTGGTCATATCTCTAGTGGTAGGAATTGTAATTTTCGGACTAGGGCATGATTCCTTCGAAAAATCTATTCGAGACGCATTGTTCAATGTTGTTTCAATCATTACGACCACTGGTTATGTGAGTCATGACTATACTTCCTGGACTTCCTTTCTGACGCTTCTTTTCTTCATCATGATGTTCCTGGGCGCATCGGCAGGGTCCACGGCAGGTGGTGTGAAGATTGTAAGACATATTATCCTTATACGGAATAGCGTCTTGGAGCTGAAACGGCAGATTCATCCTTCGGCGGTCATTCCCGTACGCTTTAATAAGAAAGCAGTAACACAGGACATAACTTTCAACATATTGGCCTTTATCATGATTTACATAGCCATTTTCGCTGTTGGCTCTATTGTGATGGGGATTTTGGGTGTTGATTTTATGACAGCTATAGGATCAGTAGCAACGTGCCTTGGGAATGTAGGCCCCGGCCTTGGCACCGTCGGTCCAGTAGATAATTTCGCTCACCTTCCTGCCGCAGGAAAGTGGGTTTTAGCCTTTTTGATGCTCCTTGGAAGGCTTGAGCTTTTTACAGTCCTAATACTTTTTACTCCCTATTTTTGGCGAAAAATTTAACCCGCCTGAGGCGACCCCTTCCTTATGTCTACACTGAACTACATTATCTGGAGTCAAGACCCTGAGATCTTTAGAATTCCACTTTCAATATTGGGATGGGAAGACCGGCCGATCGTTTGGTATGGCTTGCTATTCGCTTTAGGGTTTATCCTATCACAACAAGTGATGTACCACATCTTCAAAGTTGAAGGTAAACCAGTGAAAGATGTGGATAAACTCACCACTTACATGGTAGTAGCAGTGATTGCAGGTGCCAGGTTAGGTCATTGCCTTTTTTACGATCCTGTTTACTTTTTATCCAATCCGATAGAGATTTTAAAAGTGTATGAGGGGGGTCTCGCAAGTCACGGTGGTGCTTTAGGTATTTTGATTGCGATTTACATTTTTGTCCGCAAAATGAAAGGCTATACCTGGCTTTGGATGGTGGATAGATTGGTAATAGTATGTGCGCTGACCGGCACTATGATACGAACGGGCAACCTGATGAATTCGGAAATGGAAGGTATCGAGACCAACTCTGACTATGGATTGGTCTACGCAAGGGGGACAATGGATGTGCTAACGTTTGATGATGAGAAAGTGGAATCCGTCTCTTTCGAGAAAGGAGGTAAAGCCAAGAGTGATGTTCCTGGAAGGTACCCAATCACAGCGGTCGTAGAGTTCAAAGAAGGTGTTGATTTTGGAAGTGAACAAGACAAGAGGTTTGTTGAATACAATATTAGAAGATCCCTCCTAGGTTATTCAGAAGTTGTACAGCATGTGGATTTCAGTGGGAGTGCCCTCAACTATGAAATAAAGCAAACCGGAGGTCGATCCATACTAGAAATTTATGGTGTAGGTATTGCGCGCCATCCGGCTCAGATGTATGAGGCGTTTTACTGTCTTATTTTCATGATCATATTGTATTGGCTTTGGTCTAATAAGCGAGAAGTTTTACCATCAGGATTTCTGTTTGCTCTCTTCAATATGATGCTATGGTCTGCTCGTTTCTTTGACGAATTTTTGAAAATGGATCAGGAAGCTTTTGAAGCAGATTTACCCCTCAATATGGGGCAATGGCTGAGTATCCCCCTTTTCCTAATGGGAGCCGGGGTAATGATCTATATCTACCGGAAAAAAGAGACTAAAGGCTGATCTATATCTGATCAACTACCTTAATATTCTCATTTACGATATAGGAAAGTTTTTCCAGCTCTCCTTTTTCATATAATCGGCCAAGTTCACTCAAAGGGGTCTCCTTAGAGGCAGGTTTCAGATTCACGTAATTCTGGAAAGTAATACCTCCTATTACTTCCCGATCATATGCTTCTCGAAACCTAACTCCCCCTCCATCAGTGAGATAATTGTACGCCAGGTAATCAAGCGTGAAATCGTCCTTATGAATCCAATATCGGTACTCATCCTGGAAGTCCTCTCCTCCATTTTGCTGACCAAAAGTTACCTTGATGACATGGTAGGATTGCCCCTTTATTGTCTCCGTCCCTTCATAGGATTTGTTTACAGCCGCATCATTCAATCTGTATAAGATTTCTACGAAGTACAGTACAGAATTCACAGAGTTACCATATCGGCCTTGCCATTCCTCAGTTAAGCTGACTTCTGCATTGTTCAGCTTTCGCGAAAATGATGAGCTGTTGATCAATTGATCTTCTATAACACCTGTAGAATCTTCGAAGGTCCTTGTATATATGTAGTCACCGTTGAGCCTTTTGGCACTATACTCTTTATTTCGGAAGGTAAAGGACACCTTTTTCGAAGCAAACAGATTAGCTCCATTGGTTTTAATAGCTCTGTCCACTACCTCCTGAGCTTTATTGCTCTTCTCTTTCTGGCATGAGAACAACACAATTGCGGCACTGAGGATAAAACCCAGACTAAAGAGACCAATATATTTCATATTCAATTTCATCTTGGAGCATTAACGTCCGCATCGTTGAGCAGTTCCAGCCATTCGACCAATTGTGACATAGCTGACATTTTTACCACTAATATGGGGATGAATGGAACCAGCTATTCACCTAATAATTGCTTACGCTTCCTCGCGAGCCTTACACCTGCAATTGGTAAAATGATGGGATAAAGCATATAAACAAAGCCTGCGACTATAGGTGATACTTTCCCGAAAGGAGCAATCCCAGCAATCAAAACTGACAACACTGCTACAGATCCCTGCAAAATATTCATCAGGCGACTTGCCTTCGTTGTAAAGATCTCATACTCATCCAAGGCCAATGCTTCCTTTTGTCTATAGGCATGATGATACATCGCTGCAAGTGTGAAGAAAATACTTACCACTCCCAATCCGTACATTACCATCAGATAGCTGAGATTACCCCCAGATTCTATAAAAAGATCACCAAATTCGGCTTGCAAACCTTGCCAATCCCCGTTGAAAAGAGTTGAATAATATGCTACCAGAAACCTTGCTAGATACTTTAGAGGATAGACGTAGACCAGAATGAGAAACAGTAAAATGATGTTTAAAATAACTGTTCTGGCATTTTGCAACCCATATCGTATAAAGAACACATAATGCTGGTACCAGATTACCGCAATAAGCGAAATGCAAATACCAAAGGGAAGCACGCTTCCCATCGATTCTTTCAATTCCGTAAAGGTTTCCGGAACCGAAGAAGAAAGCACCAATAAGGTAATAGCAAGAGCAAATGCGGTATCGCTAAAGGTTTCAATCCGTGTTTGATTCAATCCGCGATATCGAAACTTTGGATCCAGACCAACTTCCTGATCTTTCAGAACTTGCCTCATGCAAACAATTTTACATTTTTTTCCCTTATTAGGAAATTGGGCGAGTCAAATAAATGCACACCTTACCAACTTCTCTCGCGATTGTTTGTACGAAGAATTTTCCAATGCCAACCTGATTGTGATTTTCTCAATCACTTAGGTAGTAAATTCACCCTCAAGTGAGAGAGCTAGCTACTGTGATAAAAAAAATACTGCCTTCTGGCAAAGACAAGATAATAGAATTACGTCTTTTCGAGATTGCAGTCTTTATGACCATCTGTATCCTCATCTACTGGTCTATTTATGGACTAGTTTTCGGCTATGGGATATTCATTCAGTCAGTTTACTTTATAGCGCTTGCCTCCTATTGTACCATATACACAGCGCTGAAGAGGGGAGCTTCTTTCCGACTTCTTTCACTTGTCTACTACTACTTGGGGCTCATTCTATTGTGTGGTTCTTGGTTGCCCTCCGGAGGTATTTCAGGAGCGATCACAACATTCTTAGTGCTATTCTACATATCCGGTCTTCTGGTTTTATCCATCAAAGACTATCTCCTTTACATGATTTCCACTTTGGTTGTGGTTGTCCTATTCGCAACAATTGAATACCAAAACCCAGAACTAGCACCTCCCTACGCAACTCGAGAATTTGAGGTACAAGACTTGGCCGTGGTGAACGTAATGGCAATAATTGTCATAGGCTTGGCCCTCATAATATTCAAGAAAAGCTACCTAAGAGATCGGATAAAGCTTAGCGAACAAAATAAAGAGCTTGAGCGGCAAAAGCAGAAAGCACAGCAGTTCAGCAGGCTCCAATCCGAGTTTCTGGCTAACATGAGTCATGAGATAAGAACACCACTTCATGGGGTTGTAGGGATGACGGAGTTATTAGCAGGGACCGAATTAAACGAGCAACAAAAGCAGTACCTGGAAACAATAGAGATAAGTGGAAAGAGACTCTTCTCTCTGGTTAGCAATGTCTTGGATCTATCGAAGCTGGATGCACAAGAGCTTAGAATTGAAAGTAAAGACTTCCATCTCCATCAGACTTTAGATAATGTCAAGCGAACACTCCTCCCTATGATCGCTGATAAGCCTGTTCAGTTTGTTGCAGACTATGATATTCCAGATCAGATCATCATCAAAGGTGACCAAAACAGGTTAGAGCAAGTCTTAAGCAATCTTTTGAGCAACGCCTTCAAGTTTACTAACAAAGGTCTTGTGACATTGCGTGTACGCTCCAAAGAGTCTGATGATGAGAACATAGCAATTAATTTCCAGGTCTTGGATACTGGAATCGGCATCGGACAGAAAGATCGTGATAAGCTTTTCTCACGATTTTATCAAGCGGATTCAGCATCGGACAGACGTTATCAGGGTTCAGGGCTAGGGTTAGTGATCTCGCAAAGCTTAGTGCAGCTTATGGGAGGTAATATCTCCTTTGATTCAGCAATTGGGAAAGGAACAGTCTTCTCTTTTGAAATTGGTTTTCCAAGGGCCAAACTTGAAGAGAAGGAAGCCACGGAGCCATTGACGCAAAAGGCACAAGAGGTAAAGAATCTCTCGATATTAGTCGCGGAGGATAACTTGGTAAACCAGATCTATCTCACCACTCTTTTAGAAAATATGGGACATGATGTTGAAGTCGCTGAAAATGGAGAGATAGTACTCGAAAGAATTGAAGAGAAGAAGTATGATCTCATTTTCATGGATATCCAAATGCCGGAAAAAGACGGTATCGATACCACCATTGAAATTAGAAAAAGTGATCAGGAAACCATTATGATCGCCCTTACAGCCAATGCCATGGAAGAAGATAGACAAAGCTGTCTGGATGCTGGGATGAACGATTACCTTTCTAAACCAGTATCAAAACAGGAAATCGCCAAAACCATGGCAAAATGGGTCTAGGATGACTATAGTCAAGCCATCACAAGCCTTCTACTTGCTAGAATAATCACAAAAGCCGAAGCATACATGACCAATGTATAAATGGCAGCAGCTATGCCAAATGAGGTATTGCTTAATGTAATGGTAGCAATCGTCATCGCCAACGCTGAATTTTGAATACCCGATTCTATCGCGATGCTCAATCCTTGTCGCTGATCCAGTTTCGCAATTTTGGCAGTTATGAATCCCAGGAAGATGGTACTGATGTTCAGGAGAATGGTCGCTACTCCGGCTTGTTGGAAATATGGAATGATATTCTCCCTTTCCTTTACAATCAAAGCAGCCGTGACAACTGCCAAAAGAATCCCCGATGCTGTTCTGACAGGTTTGTCCATTCGCAAGGCAAAGTCTGGCTTCATTGATCTTATGAACATCCCTATAGCTACAGGTATAATCACGATCATAAATAGCTGTAGTATCATTTGGAGGGCGTTCAGCTCTACAACCTCATCGGTACCTGCAAACTCCAGGATTGACAAATGAATAATAAAAGGAATGGAGAAAATCGTGATTACACTAGCCACGGCCGTCAATGATACGGATAAGGCTGTATCACCCTTTGCCAGATGCGCAATCAAGTTGGAAGTAGCTCCTCCTGGACACGCAGCCAATATCATCAGGCCGATAGCAATAGTACTTGACAGACCTAATACCTTCACTAAAAGCAAACCAATCAGCGGCAAGAGTATCAATTGATTCATCAACCCTATCCCAACAGCCTTTGGTTGTCGGATAATCCTACGAAAATCCTCAATAGTCAGTGAGAGTCCCATGCCCAACATAATGAGCATGAGACACAATCCGACTATCAATGAGCTTAATTCATCCATGACCTAAGCCAAAAATGGATTCTCAGCCACAATGTCCTGCCACATTGGCTGAAATTGGAAGTATCCCGCAAGTGGGAAGCCTAACTCACCCCTGGTTTTCATTGCCGTCGCATGATCAATCTCAATCATCTCCCGTCCAGTTTGCATAGCCAAAAGCTGTGCCTGACAGCTCCGTTCCATGGTCACGAACCACCAAACAGCTTCATCAATGGTAGTCCCTACCGTAATTAAGCCGTGATTTTGAAGAATGGCTGCTTTGGTATCCCCAAGCGCCTCTGCAATCTTTTTGCCTTCATCTAGTTCGTTGACAATTCCTGTGTAATCACTGAAAAGTCCATGGTCTTCGTAAAAGGCACAAGCATCCTGCGTTATAGGTCTCAATTTCTCCCCCAAGCAGGCGAATGATTTTCCATAGACTGAGTGGGAATGCGCAGCAGCCAATACATCCGGTCGCGCTGCATGGACCTGAGAGTGAATGGCGAATGCTGCTCTGTTTACAGGCAAATTACCTTCCACCACCTCTCCTTGGTGATTGACTAACAGTAGCATTTCCGGAGTAATACGATTAAAGGAAACCCCGAAAGGGTTCACCCAAAAGTGATCGGATTTTTCAGGATCACGAACGGTAATATGCCCAGCAACTCCTTCCGAAAAACCAAATTTTCCAAAAATTCGAAAGGCACCAGTTAATTTCTTCTTCAAGTAAGCTCTTTGCTCTTCCACATTATCAAATTGGGGAGGCATGGGGATGTTGCCCGGCAACATTTCCAATGGGGGGTTAGGTACTGCCATATTCTAAATTTTGGGTATTTCTGATTTGTTGTAATTCTAAATATTCGTCGTAACCCTTATCTGTGAGATAGGGAAAAATTGTTTGCCACACATGTAGCAACGCTTCTTCAAAACCTGCGCCTCCTATCAACTCCGACTTGAGGCGCCAAAAAGTATTGGATATCCAGAGATTCTGAATTAAAGCCCCATGGTGCAGCCGGTTTGTCTCTTTCTCAAAACGACCGGTTTGCACATAGTAGTCTACCAGAAGTTGGGCCTCCAGAAGACGTTGAGCACTTACCTCTTTATATTTCGCAACAATAGCCTGATACTCGTGGCTTAGGTATTGAAGATTTGAGAAGTAAAAGGAAAAAGCCTGCTGGACCTCAAAAAACTGATGGAACAGATCTTCCAAATGTGCCAGGGTGATTAACTGCCCCTTAGGCATGATCGAAAGTTTCGATTTAGCAATAATTTCATTCTGAATGGCTTCCAGAAGATTTTCCTTTTTAGGAAAATGATAGGTGAGGTTTCCTGGGCTAATATTCAATGACTTAGCTATTTCTTGCATACTCACATTGAAGAATCCCTTCTCATTAAAAAGAAGAGTAGCTCGCTGAACTACATTATCTCTTATTGCTGACATTAGTACAATTATACTAAAAATAATTGATTACTAGTATATTCATACTATAACATTATTTGTAAAGATAATAATTAACTAACAATCATTAGTTTTAAGCTGTTAATCATTCGTATGGAGTTTTATTCTCTTCCTATTTCGGCCTTAGAAAAGACAACAGAGGATTGTACTATTGTCACTTTAGGTGTCTCAGAGCAGCTAAAAAATGAATTTCAATTCACGCAAGGCCAGTACTTGACCTTCAAAGCGATGGTGGACGGTGAGGAACTTAGAAGGTCCTACTCTCTTTGTTCAAGTCCTCTTGATGGAGAATGGAAGATCGGGGTGAAAAAAATTCAGGATGGCAGATTTTCCTCATTTGTAAATGATCAACTCCAGATCGGCGATAAAATAGAGGTGGCGCCTCCTGCAGGCAAATTCTTCGTTCCTATCGAACAAGATAAAGAAAGAGCCTTTGTAGCATTTGCAGCCGGAAGCGGGATCACTCCCATGGTATCTATTATCAAAACTCACTTGAGGGAGGAACCGACTTCTACCTTTAAACTTTTCTATGTTAACCGTACTGTTTCTTCTATTATCCTTAAGGAGGAGCTGGAAGCGTTGAAGAATCAATACATGGAGCGTTTTGAGGTATTCTACATTCTGGATGAAGAGAAGCGTAATGTGGAGTTACTGAGCGGAAGATTGGACGAACACAAACTCAAAGACATTTTCAATGGGTTGTGTGATGTCGAAGACATCAATGAAGTCTTTATATGTGGTCCGCAACCTATGATATTTGGTATCAGGGATTTCCTGGTATCAAAAGGCCTAAGCGAACAACGAATCCACTTTGAACTTTTTGGAACCCCAGTTCAGGCTAAAAAGAAAATAGAAGCGAAGTACGAAGGCAAAACCTCTGACATCACTATCCATGAGGGTGGGAAGACGCTAGACTTCAAAGCGCCCCAAGGGAAAGAGCCCATACTGGATGGCGCACTCAGAAATGCAGCCGATTTACCCTTCGCATGTAAAGGTGGTGTTTGTTGCACCTGTAAAGCCAAATTGGTAGAAGGGACAGTGGATATGTTAGTAAATTATGCTTTGGAGGAAGATGAGGTAAAAGACGGATTCATACTTACCTGTCAAGCTGTACCTACTTCAGACAGAGTAGTAGTTGATTTTGATGTTTAAAAGAGTACCATGAGTCATAATCAATTTTCACTAGTAGAGAAAGGTTCCATCTCCTTGAAGGAGGGTGGGCCGAAGATTTGGAGCGGTGGGGATGGAAGGCGCGCAAAGGCTTTAAATCTTCTTGATTTTTTTGGTTCGTTTTTTCATCAAGGAAAAAATGAAAAAGTAGAGTTTGAAAAATGGAAATTAGAAAGATCATAGTGATATGGCTGTAGAAAAGGACTTAGAAGAAATTTTCAATAAACGAATTGACGCTGGCGAAAGCATCGAGGCGAAAGACTGGATGCCTGAAAAGTATCGCAAGACACACATTCGCCAAATCTCTCAACATGCGCATTCGGAAGTTGTGGGAATGCTACCAGAAGGCAACTGGATTACCAGGACACCTACGCTACGAAGAAAAGTAGCGCTACTAGCGAAAGTGCAGGACGAAGCTGGGCATGGTTTGTACTTATATAGTGCAGCTGAAACGCTAGGTATCAGCAGAGATGAGCTTTACGAGCAACTTCTTTCAGGCAAAGCAAAATACTCCTCCATTTTCAACTACCCGACTGTTTCATGGGCAGACATAGGTGCCATTGGCTGGTTGGTAGATGGTGCGGCTATCATCAATCAGGTGATGCTGACCCGAACCTCTTTCGGACCCTATGCAAGAGCGATGGTGAGAATTTGTAAAGAAGAGAGCTTCCATCAGCGTCAAGGATATGAAATCATGCTGACCCTTTGTCAAGGCACCGAAGAGCAGAAAGCCATGGCGCAAGATGCACTAAATAGGTGGTGGTGGCCTTCATTGATGATGTTCGGCCCCCGAGACGAAGAATCACCTAACACAGCTCAGTCTGTTAGATGGAAAATCAAGCGGAAGACTAACGATGAACTAAGACAGCAGTTCGTCGATATCACAGTGCCACAAGCTGAATACCTTGGATTGACCATTCCGGACAAAGACTTGAAATGGAATGAAGAAAGAGGTCACTACGATTTTGGAGAAATCGACTGGGATGAGTTCTGGCAAGTAGTTCATGGCAATGGCATTTGTAACAAGGAGCGCCTCAAAGCCAAAAATGATGCCTGGGATAAAGGCGCTTGGGTCAGAGAAGCAGCAGTCGCTTACTCTGAGAAAAAAGAGAATCAAAAAATCAAAAAGTCTGCATAAATGAGCAAGAAAGAATGGCCCCTTTTTGAAGTGTTCATCCGAAGTAAAAATGGACTGGAGCACCGACATGTTGGCAGCTTGCATGCCGCTGACGAGGAGATGGCCCTTGAAAACGCTAGGGATGTTTACACCAGGAGACAAGAAGGTGTGAGCATATGGGTAGTAGCTTCCAAGCATATCAAAGCTTCCAATCCAGCACACAATGGTGAGCTTTTCGAGCCCGCCCAGGATAAGGTGTATCGGCATCCTACCTTCTATGAGTTACCAGATGAATTAAAGCATATCTAAAATGAGTTCATCCAACAACAACTCGACCCAAAGCTCACTCTATCAATATCTATTGATGCTGGGAGATAACTCTATGATTTTAGGACATAGACTATCAGAGCTTTGCGGGCACGGGCCCAACCTCGAGACTGACATAGCATTGACCAATATTTCGCTGGATCTTTTTGGGCAGGTAAGAAGCTACTTTCAGTACGCGGCAGAGCTCGCTGGCGAATCTGTTTCAGAAGACAGCATTGCCTTCTTAAGAACGGATCGAGAATACCTGAATGCACTCTTAGTCGAGCAGCCCAATGAAGATTTTGCACATGTTATCGTTCGGCAGTTTTTGTATGACACCTATCACTTTCCATTACTCAATCAGCTCGCTGGTAGTAAGGATGAAACAATTGCTGCCGTGGCAAAGAAGTCTCAAAAAGAGGCTGCCTACCACCTACGGTTTTCTTCCGAATGGGTCAAAAGATTAGGAGACGGCACAGAAGAAAGTAAAGCCAGAATGCAAGCAGCCCTTGAGCATATGTACCCTTTCGTCTTTGAGCTATTCAATGAGACAGAAGTCGAAAGCACCATGAAACAACAGGGCATCGGTGCCGACCTAAACAAAATCAAGGAAGAAAGCCTCGCAAAAATCGAGGAAGCCATGGGCGAGGCCAACCTGACACTCCCTGACATACAACCTCGATTCGCCAAAGGCAAGTCCGGTATCCACTCCGAACACATGGGCTTCATTCTTTCTGAGTTACAATACATGCAGCGAGCATATCCCAATATGCAGTGGTAACCACCAGCCTACATATCGCAGATCAGCAAGTTGAGGAAGCGCTTTGGTCCGTTTCTGATCCGGAAATTCCCGTCCTTTCCGTCATGGACATGGGCGTTATCAGATCTGTTGAAGTGGATGATAAAAACGTCAAAATTGACATCACCCCTACCTACTCTGGCTGCCCCGCCATGGATACCATCGCAGATGACCTGAAGTCTGCACTCTCCGCCAAAGGCTTTACCCCCCAGGTCAAACTTGTTCTTTCCCCAGCCTGGACGACCGATTGGATTACCCCAAGAGGGCGCAAAATGCTCGAAGAATATGGCATCGCGGCACCCCTTGATGAAACACGCGACAAGATGGCTTTACTCGACGGAGAGAAAGTGGTCATTTGCACCAATTGCGGTTCCACCAACACCAAGATGGTCAGCCAGTTCGGCTCCACAGCCTGCAAAGCCCTCTTTCAGTGTGAAGATTGCCTTGAACCCTTTGACTATTTCAAATGCCTTAAGTAGTTATTCTGTGATTAGTGAAATAGTTAATAGTGAAATGAGCAAACTGAATACTACCAAGACACTTCCAACTCAAAAACTTAATAACCTATTAACTAGCTTTTGGGCGCTTGACAGGCTATCCACTATATCTCGGCCGCGCTACCTGACGCTCATTATCCAAGCCGGATGCCGTTCCTATCCTGAGCGCAACCCCTTCGGCTCAAAATGTTTAGAGACACGCCAAGGACTCACCATCCTAACCATAAACCCAACAACTAATCAACTATTCAACCATTTCACTATTCAACTAAACATACTAACCAATAACTCATTAACCAATAGACTATCCAACAAGTCAAACTATTTAACTAATCACCTATTCAACTATTTCACTGCAATACTCAATCACTCATTAACCAATCACTCAATAACTAATAGACTATTCAACTATTTCACTAAGAATCCAATAACTCTTCCACTCAATCACCAACTACCAAGTACCCTGTACTAAATACTAAGTACCATGAGCCCCATCCTCTTCGACATAAAAGACAACATCGCCACAATCACCCTCAACCGACCCGAGGCATTCAACAGCGTCAATTCGGAGCTTGCCCATGCGCTCATCAAAGCGCTGGATGAATGCGAGCAGAATGATGAGATTAGAGCAATAGTATTGACGGGATCTGGTAAAGCTTTCTGTGCTGGACAAGACCTTAAGGAAGTCACTGACCCCTCGCTCAATCCGGGTTTTGAAGTGCTGATGAAGGAGCATTACGAGCCCATCCTATTCCGTTTGAGGAGAATCGAGAAACCTATCGTAGCAGCCGTAAACGGCGTAGCAGCTGGTGCTGGAGCCAATTTCGCATTGGCCTGTGATATCATTTTGGCGTCAGAAAAAGCCAGTTTCATACAAGCCTTTAGTGCTATCGGATTGATCCCCGACAGTGGTGGCACGTTTACATTGCCCCGTGTAGTAGGGACTGCCAAAGCAACAGCCCTAGCAATGCTTGGTGATAAAGTCTCTGCCGAAGAAGCAGAAAGACTGGGGATGATTTACAAATACTTTCCTGAAGATTCATTCCTGGAAGAAGTGGCAAAAATTGCTTCGAAACTCGCAAAAATGCCCACGAAAGGGCTTGGATTGACCAAAAGAGCTTTCAACCAATCATTGGGCAACAACTTCGAGCAACAAATGAAGTTAGAAACAGACTTGCAGATTGCAGCCGCCTCCACAGAAGATTATGAAGAAGGTGTGCAAGCATTCGTGGAAAAACGAAAACCAACTTTTAAGGGACGCTAGATATGAGTTTGACAGTCGGTGTAATCGGATCTGGAACCATGGGCAGTGGCATCGCACAAGTAGCGGCAACCGCAGATTGCAAAGTCTTTCTTTACGATACCAATCAGGCGGCACTCCAGAAAAGTCAGCAAAACCTTGAGAAAGTGTTGACCCGCCTTTTGGAAAAAGGAAAAATCGATGAAGCCAAAAAATCTTCGATCACCAACAACATCCAGTTGGTCAATACGCTTTCAGACCTGGCCCCTTCCGATTTAGTAATTGAAGCCATAGTAGAGAATGTAGACATCAAAAAGAGCGTATTTTCTGAGTTAGAGAAACTGGTGTCTGAAGATTGTATTCTTGCTTCGAACACTTCTTCACTTTCCATTACTTCGATCGCAGCAGCGCTGGCTAAGCCCGAAAGATTCATTGGTATTCACTTCTTCAACCCAGCTCCATTAATGAAGCTTGTGGAAATCATCCCGGCCATTCAAACAGAAGAGCGTACAACTCAGAAAACACAACAAATCATTCAGAATTGGTCAAAATTGACAGTTTTGGCCAAGGACACACCTGGATTTATTGTCAATAAGGTAGCCCGTCCTTTTTATAGTGAATCACTGAGAATTTATGAAGAAGGAATAGCAGACCTGCCTACCGGACAGGCAGGCTTTGCCACTATTGATTGGGCGCTTAGGGAATTGGGAGGATTTAGAATGGGGCCCTTCCAATTGATGGATTTCATTGGTAACGATGTGAATTATACCGTCACAGAAACGGTCTTCAATGCCTTCTACTACGACCCTAGATATAAGCCAGCATTTACCCAAAAGCGACTCTCAGAAGCCGGATACCTGGGCAGAAAGTCAGGCAGAGGATATTATGACTATTCAGCAGGAGCTGAGACTCCTGCTGCCAATGAAGATCAGGAACTAGGCAAATCAATTCTGGATCGTGTTCTGGTCATGCTTATCAACGAGGCGGCAGATACTTTGCACATGAACATCGCCAATCGCGATGACATAGATACCGCTATGACCACTGGTGTCAACTATCCGAAAGGGCTCCTAAAATGGGCAGACGAAATAGGCATTCAGAAGTGTGTTGATAAAATAGATGCACTCTATGACCATTACCATGAAGATCGGTACCGTTGCTCAGCGCTTCTCAGAAATATGGCCAAATCAAACCAAACTTTCTACTGATGCTTGCGAGGAAGGTCTATGATAAAATGATAGAATCCGATCATTGTAGCCAATGGATGGGCATTTCTGCTGTGACATTGGAAGAAGGCCATTGCATCATAGAAATGACGGTGAAGGAAGACATGCTCAATGGCTTTGGCATTTTGCACGGGGGAATAGCCTATGCTTTCGCCGACAGTGCTTTTGCATTCGCCTCCAACTCCTATGGCAGGGTTTCAGTATCAATCAATGGCTCTATGAGCTTTGCGAAATCAGCGATAGAAGGAGATATCCTGGTAGCCGAAGCAAAGGCGCTGAAAGTAGGTAATAAAACCGCTGATTTCGATGTGACGATCACGCGAAAATCAGATCAAGAGAAACTATATTTTTTCAGAGGCACTGTTTATCGAACTAGTAAGTCGATATTAAATGATTAAGAAAGGAAGTGTATGCCTTAAAGGAATTACGGAACTGAATAGAAATCTTTAGTTATTAAGTGAATAGGTTATTAGTTACGAAGTCATTGGCGAATGCATCAGCTAGAAGATTTAGAGGCTTGGAAAAAGTCAAGAGAATTTCGAATTGAGATGTCGGAAGTAGCAAATAGCTTTCCTGATCATGAGAGGTACAAGCTCAAAGATCAACTTATAAGGGCTTCCAGATCCATTGCCGCAAACATAGCTGAAGGCTTCGGTAGGTTTCATTACCAGGAAAACATACAATACTGTCGCCAAGCTCGTGGATCACTTTTCGAATGTAAGGAACACATGTTTTGCGCCTTTGATGAAAAGTATATTAATCAAGATCAACTAGAGAGGTTCACCTTTCAATTTGATCACCTATTGAAAATTTTAAACGGGTATATCGCTTATTTGTAAAAAGCCAAGACTCAATAACCAAATTCACCCAATAACGCACTAACCTAAAATCATGAAAAGACTAGAAAATTTTGCCTACGGCCAATGGATTGCTCCCAAAGGAGACGGCATTACCCAATTCAATGCTGTAACTGGTGAGCCCATTGCCATTTGTGGAAGTGGTGGCCTTTCATTCGAGGAGATGGCTATATATGGCAGAGAAGTGGGAAACACCAACCTTCGAAAAATGACTTTTCAGGAGAGAGGAATGATGCTCAAAAAACTAGCTATGTTTCTCAACAAAAGAAGGTTAGAGTACTACCCAATAAGCTATCAAAGCGGTGCAACCAAGGCTGATAGCTGGATTGATATAGATGGAGGCATCGGGACTCTTTTTGCCTATGCTAGTCTCCGCAAGCAGTTTCCAAATACACCATTTCATGTCGATGGAGAATTGGCCAATCTTTCCCGAGAAGGCACATTCATTGGACATCATATCATGGTTCCCAAAAGAGGAGTGGCAGTTCACATCAACGCATTCAACTTCCCAATCTGGGGAATGCTAGAAAAGTGCGCTGTAAACTGGCTGGCTGGTATGCCCGCCATTGTTAAAGCTGCAGAACCTACCTCTTATCTTACCCAGGCAATGGTGAAGGATATCATAGACTCAAAAATTCTACCGGAAGGAGCGTTACAGCTAGCTTGCGGACCAGGTGAAGGCATTTTAGACCCTTTGATGGATCAGGATATCGTGACTTTCACAGGCTCCGCCAGTACAGGGAGATTACTGAAAGCACACCCTAATTTGATAGAGAATGCCATTCCATTTAATATGGAAGCAGATAGCCTAAATGCTGCAGTCTTAGGAGAAGACGCGGCGCCCGGCACCCCAGAGTTTGATCTTTTTGTCAAGGAAGTTAGAAAGGAAATCACAGTAAAGTGTGGACAGAAATGTACTGCTATACGCAGGATCATTGTTCCCGAAAAGTATGTCGAGGACTTCCAAATCGCATTGGGCAAGCAATTGCAAAAAGTCGTAATCGGTGACCCTAATAATGAAACAGTAAGAATGGGCTCTTTGGTGAGCAAAGAGCAAGTCGAAGAGGTCAACAGAAAAGTGGAAGAACTATTGAGCGAATGCGATTTAGTTATAGGCGACGTAAACGGCTCACTGGATTTGGTGGATGCCAACGCCGAAAATGGTGCTTTCTACAACCCGCTGGTATTCTTAAATGACAAGCCTTTTGATAAAACTAAAGCGCACGTAACAGAAGCCTTCGGTCCTGTCAGTACCATTTTACCATACAAGACATTGGAAGAGGCCATTACCCTCTCGCAAATGGGTAAGGGATCTCTGGTCAGTTCTATCACCACATACGACGACAAGATCGCAAAGGAATTTACTTTAGAAGCAGCCACTCACCATGGCAGAATCCTAGTACTCAATCGTGAATCTGCCAAAGAAAGCACAGGTCATGGATCACCAATGCCATTGCTATCTCACGGAGGCCCGGGAAGAGCTGGAGGTGGAGAAGAAATGGGGGGAGCACGAGGCGTATCACACTATTTGCAGCGCTGTGCCATCCAAGGCTCACCTACTACGCTCACAGCCATTACAGAGCAGTACCAGCCCGGAGCAAAGGTGCTGGAGACACCTCGGCATCCATTCCGCTATCACTTTGAGGACATCAAACCTGGAATGTCCATTAGAACCCATAAGCGAACCATCACTGACACAGACATCATCAATTTCGCCAATCTTACATGGGATCACTTTTACGCCCACACAGATATCACATCACTGGGAGGTTCCATTTTTGAAAAAAGAGCGGCCCATGGCTACCTATTACTTTCAGCTGGAGCTGGACTTTTTGTGGATCCGGGTAAAGGCCCAGTAGGTGCCAATTATGGACTAGATGAATGTCGCTTTGTCAGGCCCGTGTATCACAATGACACCATTCACGTGAGACTCACTTGTAAAGAAAAAATTGATCGGGACAGCAGAGGCCGAGAGTTTCCGTCCGGGGTTGTAAAATGGTATGAGGAAATCCTGGATGAAGATGGCGAATTAATCGCTTTTGCAACGATCCTCACCCTCGTTCAGAAGAAGTGCCCGTTCCATGAAGTATCAAAAGAGTGGATTGAATCTTCTTTGAGCAAGTTACAAGAGAGCTCCAAGCCCCAGTGGGGCATTTTAACTGCTCAGCACATGGTAGAGCACATTGAATTCTTCTTGAAGATGGCTATTGGGGAGGTGAAGACGGACATTACCACTCCAGAGAAATACATTGAAAGAGTACAAGACTCACTATTCAATTATGAGCCGATGGTGAAAGAGTTCGACCATCCACTATTGAAAAAGGGTAGCCTTGAAGAACTCCGGTTTGGTAATTTGAAGGAGGCAAAAGAAGCGCTGTTGCAGGCGTACGATGCTTATGAAAACTATTTCAAAGCAGATCCTGAAGCCGAAAATCCAAATACAATTTTCGGTATGCTGGATAAGGAGCTATGGGACTTGCTAAATAGGAAACACCTGAACCATCATTTTTCACAATTTGGATTGATTGAAGCCTAATGTCAATGGAAGAAGCCTACGTAAAAAGAAAAGACCTGGAAAACGGGATCACAGAAGTCGAGTTTTTCCATCCAATCCACAATTCACTACCGAGTAATATTTTATCTAAACTGGCTACAGAGATTACCACTTGTGGTCAAGATGATTCAGTATCAGTGATTATTCTGAGAAGTGGTGGTGATCGCAC
>CAZZHO010000015.1:33599-36690 GCA_964653795.1 uncultured Roseivirgaceae bacterium
AGAAGAGTCTTCGGAAGATTGACATTCAGCTTTTAAGCTAATTTTCAATATTATTTTTATGAACAGTCGGGCATCTATATGCCCGGCTTTTTTTCAATTATGGAAGAAATCATCGAAAAGTGTCAGCAGACATTAGAAGGCAATTGGCGAGACGGCTTTACTGTTCCTTCAAAGAAACTATACCCTTTCCAATGGAATTGGGATTCCGGAATAGTGGCTGTCGGAATGAGTCATCACAACCTGGATTATTCCATAAAGGAAATAGAGACGCTATTCTCTGGGCAGTGGGAAAATGGGATGGTACCTCATATTCTTTTTCATAGCGAAAAAGAGTCAACTTACTTTCCCAACTTCGATTTCTGGAACTCAAACGTTAATCCCGGAGCTCCTAAGTTCCCAAAATCATCTGGAATCACACAGCCAGCAGTACATGGATTTGTATTGGAGCGATTGCTGGAATCTCACCCAGGCAATTCCACTTTGATTCAGTTTGCTAAGTCCATTTTTCCAAAAATTTATAAGTATCATCGGTACTTATACGAGCATCGTGATCCCGAAAAGGAAGGACTTATTTTCATGTATCACCCTTGGGAATCAGGAAGAGATAACTCACCTCTATGGGATAAATCACTACAACGCATAAAAGTGTCACCTGGCGACCTGCCAGCTTATCAGAGACGCGATACAGAGATTGCCGACCCCTCGGAACGCCCTACCACTTTTGAATATGACCGATATGTGTTCCTTCTCGAAATGGGGAAAAGGAATATGTATGAGGGAAGTGGGATCTTCGACGAAAGCCCTTTCAAAATTCAGGACACTCTGATGAACGCCATTCTCATCAAGTCCAATCAGAGCTTGATCAATGTGGGTGATACACTCGGCTTTGATACCACAGAAATCAAAGAATGGCAAAGTCAAAGCGCCAAGGCATTCGGCAAACTTTGGAACAATGAAATCAGTGCCTTCGCTCCTTACGACTTAATAGATAACCAACACATTCCGCACAAAGAAATAGGAGGTCTTGTTTCCCTTCTGGCCGGAATGGCTTCAAAAGAACAGGCCTCTATCATGAATGATTATCTGCAATCCTTGCATAAGCGCAACTACTACTTATGTCCAAGTTTTGATGTGGACAGTGAGTTGTTTGATTCAAAAAGGTACTGGAGAGGGCCTATCTGGCCTCAGATGAATTGGTTAATTTACCAGGGGTTGAAGGCTTATGATTTCTACGATACAGCAGAAATTGTCAAGTCTGACATTTTAGAATTGACTAAGCAACACGGGCTTTATGAGTACTTTGAGGCTCAAAAAGACCTGGCAGCTCAGTTAGAGGTGGGTTATGGTGGTAATCACTTTTCCTGGACCTCATCTTGTGTAATCGACTTAATTAAAAGCAAATGAATTGGCTGGACTATTTGATCGTAGTGGTATATTCTGCCGGCTTCCTACTTCTGGGAAATCTATTTAAAGGCGAGAAAAACAAATCTGAATACTTCCTAGGTGGAAAGTCTTTCGGCTGGTTCCCGTTGAGTCTCTCAATGATGGCAACGCAGCTTTCCGCTATTAGCTTTATCTCAGCGCCAGCCTTCGTAGGCATGCGCGAAAACGGAGGCATGCAGTGGTTGAGTTTTGAGTTTGGAGTGCCGCTTGCGATGATATTCCTTGCCGTCTTTTTGCTCCCAAGGCTATACAAAGCCGGCATTGTCAGTATCTATGAATACCTGGAAAGGAGGTTCGGAAGGTCCACAAGATTGCTTATTAGTATCGTGTTCCAAATAAGTCGATCCTTCGGTACTGCTATCATGGTTTACGCTGTGTCCCTCATCCTTATGAGTATATTGGATATCCCATTCTGGCAAACCATCCTGGTCATCGGTGTGATCACTATGATCTACTCCTATCAGGGTGGGATGAAAGCAGTTGTTTATGGAGATATGATCCAGATGATCATTCTGGTGGTAGGCATTGGTATTTGCGCTGTTGCTGGATGGAACTATGTCGGTGGCTGGACAGGACTAGAACAAAATGTAGACCTTTCTAGGCTCAATGCTGTCAACTTTAAAGTCTGGGGAATAGGTGGCGACGGTGATTTCGGGTTTTTCCCGATGGTTTTTGGAGGTTTTTGCCTCTATGCATCCTACTATGGAACTGATCAATCGCAGGTCCAAAGACTTTTATCCGCAAAGGATTTGAATACAGTTCAGAAGACACTCATGTTCAATGGAATTTTCCGATTCCCCATCACATTTATGTACTGCTTCATGGGGCTAATCATTGGAACCTTTGTCCTGATCACGCCAGAATTTAGCAGCCAAATACCTTCTGACCGAGCGGATTTGATGATCCCTATTTTCATAAGAGACTATCTCCCGCATGGCATCATTGGAGTTTTGATAGTTGCCATATTATCCGCTGCCATGTCCTCCCTCAGTTCGGCTATCAATTCCCTAAGTGCTGTAACGACAGAAGACATTTTAGTTGGCAATAAGGAGGTCGATGAAAAGACCTATTCTCGGTATTCCAAGTTCTCCTCCTTATTCTGGGGAGGTGTGTGTATCATATTAGCCTTCTTCGCCGGTGATATAGCTGACACAGTCATTGAAGCAATCAACAAGGTCAACTCAGTCTTTTACGGACCTATCCTGGCTACTTTTATTGCAGCGGTTGGATTCAAATCTATTCAGTTCAAATCAATGAACATAGGACTGGTCGCTGGCGTCAGCCTCAATCTCTTTCTATGGTTAGTAGTAGGTGACCAACTCTTCTGGTTCTGGTGGAACCTCGTCGGAGCAGTAGTGACTCTTGGCGTTGCTTATATCGCATCATTCATCACCAATGAAACTGGGGATACCGACGCTTTAGAAGGTATCTCCAAAGAAGAGGTAAACCGAAGACATCTGCTTTTTCTGGGCCTCTCCTTCGTGATAATGGTGTTGATCAGTCTGTCTATTCAATATTGGTTTTGAAAGGACCATACTCGAATCTTATTCATTCCATTCTTTCAAGAATGGGCGACCTCTTGGATATTACCGTGTAGCTCAATAACCTAACGTTATGAATGTCTTAATCTGTCCCGATAAATTCAAAG
>CAZZHO010000015.1:36790-41687 GCA_964653795.1 uncultured Roseivirgaceae bacterium
GTAGCTCAATAACCTAACGTTATGAATGTCTTAATCTGTCCCGATAAATTCAAAGGATCTCTTACCGCTATGGAGGTCTGCCAAGCGATTGACATTGGGGTTAAGGAAGTGTTCGCCAATGCTACCTGTACTATGCTTCCTCTGGCTGATGGCGGAGAAGGGACTTTGGCAGTTCTGGAGGAAATCTTGGGCCTGGAAACACAAAAGGCCATAGTAAACGATCCATTGTTTCGACCAACAATTGCTACCTATGGATTAAAAGGAGAAGAGGCATATATCGAAATGGCCAGAGCCTCGGGGTTCGAACTGCTCACTGACAATGAGAGGAGTGCCACTAAAACATCATCTATTGGTACAGGAGAGCTGATCAAAGATGCAATAACCAAGGGAGCAAAGAAGGTGCATCTATTTGTTGGAGGTAGCGCTACCAATGACGGAGGGATTGGGTTAGCCTCAGCTTTAGGTTTTAGGTTCTTGAATGGAAACGGCCAGGAAATTTCTCCCATTGGAGAAAACCTCTCACAGATTGAGTCCATTGAAGGAAAAGATATCAGTGTTGATATTCACCTGGTCACAGATGTACAAAACCCTCTACTAGGAACTAATGGCGCTTCCTTTCAATATGGCCCACAAAAAGGAGCTTCTAAAGAAGATGTCTCGAGTCTCGAGAAGGGCATGAAACACCTCTCGGATTTGGTCGCAACACAATATGGCACTGATATTTCCAATGTTCCCGGAAGTGGTGCCGCTGGAGGCATTGGGCTTTCGATTCTGGGACTAATTAATGGTACCATCCACAGTGGTATCAATACGATACTCAGTGCTGTAAAATTCAGCGAGGCAGCCCTTGAAGCCAACCTGGTTATTACCGGAGAGGGCAAAATTGATGAACAAACCTTGCAAGGGAAAGTAGTTCATGGAGTCTTGCAAGAAACTCATAAAGCCAACGTCCCCGTCGTGGTGATATGTGGTGATAGTGCCCTTAGCCAAACCAAGCAAGAATCATTAAATGCTGAGAAGGTATTGAAGTTAAAAACTGATGAATTGACTGTGGACTATTGCCTAGAGCACGCAAAAGAACTGATCAAGATTCGGATAGCCGACTTCCTGAGAAATCATAACTTTCCGCAATAGTAAGATGTCAGTAGTTGGAGTTGATATAGGAGGTTCTCACATCACCTGTGGGATAGTAAGCAGAGATGGATCCTTGCTAAAGGAATCCATTGTGAACAGAAAAACCTTTGATAAGCAAGGAATAGATCTCATCCATGAATGGAGTACTGCTATCAACGATGTAATCGAGAAAAATCATAACGAAGACCTGGTCGGTATCGGTATTGCTATTCCCGGTCCCGTGGATTATCAGCATGGCGTTGCTTACTTCGATGGCTCCAACTCTAAGTTCCAATCACTTTATAAGGTTGATATTAAAAGTGAGTTGTTGAAAGCACTGGATTACAAAAGTGAAATCAGGTTCGTCAATGACGCTGTTGCATTTGGGATCGGAGAAAACTGGGTAGGAGAAGCCAAGGGCTTTGGTTGTTCCTTAGCCATAACCTTGGGAACCGGTTTCGGTTCTACTATATTCAAGGATAATCAACCCCTATTAAAAGGAGCCTCTGTACCGAAAAATGGATGTTTTTGGCATCTTCCTTTCAAGGACGGAATCGCAGATGACTATTTTTCTACAAGATGGTTGGTGAAGCGATACAATGAACTGCGCGGCACCCAGGTGGAAGGGGTAAAAGAAATCGCCGAGGTATTCGATAGTTGTGCCTATTCAAGAAAGGCCTTTGATGAGTTTGGAGAGATGTTGGGCGAGTTCCTTCTACCTTGGTTATCAAAATTGGAAATAGAAGCTCTCATCTTAGGCGGCAACATATCACTAGCTATCAGCTGCTTTGAGAAACCTTTACATTCTTTTCTGGTCCAAAAGAATCAGCCGCTTATTATCAAAAAAAGTGAATTAAGAGAGTCCGCCGCCTTAATCGGCAGTGCCAGGATTCATAAGGAAGACTATTGGCAATCACTTAATGATCAAATTGCCGGAGCCACTTTTTAGATTCAATTGATCAACCAAAAAAGGAATCGACAAATTCCATTTTGTTGAATACCTGCAGGTCCTCCACCTTTTCGCCTACACCAATGTATTTAACGGGAATCTTGAACTGATCTGAGATACCAATCACGACCCCACCCTTCGCAGTACCATCTAGCTTAGTGATCGCCAATGATGTTACATCTGTGGCCTTGGTGAATTCTGTGGCCTGTACGAAGGCATTCTGACCAGTACTCCCGTCTAACACCAACATCACATCATGCGGTGCCGCTGGCACGAACTTCTGGATAACCTTCTTGATTTTTGTGAGCTCATTCATGAGGTTCACTTTCGTATGCAGCCTTCCTGCAGTGTCGATTATTACCACATCTGCATTGCTATCGACTCCTTTTTTCACGGTCTCAAATGCCACGGATGCAGGATCTGTATTCATCCCTTTGGACACAACCTCCACTCCTACTCTTTCTCCCCACATGATCAGTTGATCCACGGCTGCCGCACGGAATGTGTCCGCCGCTCCCAGGACAACCTTCTTATCCAGTGCCTTGAGTTGCGCCGCAAGCTTCCCAATTGTTGTGGTTTTACCCACTCCATTCACTCCTACCACCATGATCACATAAGGACCATCTACTTTAGGTAGATCAAAATCAGTAAGGTCTTTGGTATTGTTCTCAGCCAGCAAGCCGGCAATTTCTTCTCTGAGTATGACATTCAGCTCGGTAGTATTGAGATACTTATCCTTGGCAACGCGCTCTTCTATTCTCTCGATGATCTTGACGGTGGTATCTACTCCAACATCAGAGGTGATCAACACCTCTTCCAGCTCATCGAGCACCTCGTCATCAACTTTGGATTTCCCGACAACCGCTTTGCTAAGTTTATCAAAGAAGGTGCTCTTGGATTTTTCTAAGCCTTTGTCAAGAGTGGCTTTTTTTTCTTTGGAGAAAAGTCCTAAAAAGCTCATAGCGGTATTTTATTAAATAAATGTAATGCAGAAGGCTAAAGTTCAGTCGATTAGACTTCAGCAACTTCCTGACTTTTAGCGAAATAAACAAAAAAGGCTACCTGAGATATCCCAAGTAGCCTTTATAATACTTTAAGAAAGTCTTACTTGCGATTCAGAACTTCTTTTACATCACCTTCAAGAACCATTTCTTCTTTGAAAGTGTAGGATCCAGTTTTCTCAGACTTAACAGCTTTGATTACTCTAGCGTATTTAGCGCCGCCTGGTTGTTTTAGGGTTGCAACTACCTTCTTAGCCATGTCTTATTTAATTTCTTTGTGAACAGTATATTTTCTAAGAATAGGATTGTATTTCTTCAACTCCAATCTCTCAGGAGTGTTTTTTCTATTCTTTGTAGATATATATCTAGAAGTACCTGGCATACCAGTTTCTTTATGCTCAGTGCATTCTAAAATAACTTGTACTCTATTACCTTTCTTAGCCATCGCTTTTGCTCTTTTAAACTAGGGTATTGCCGTTTGCTCTTGCTTTCTTCAATACGGAAGTGATTCCGTTCTTATTGATGGTTCTCAAGACTTGTGTAGACACTTTCAAAGTGATCCACTTATCCTCCTCAGGGATATAAAACCTTTTGGTTTGAAGATTAGGATAAAATCTTCTTTTAGTCTTGTTGTTCGCGTGGGAAACATTGTTTCCAACCATCGGCCGCTTTCCTGAAATCTGACAAACTTTAGACATTACTCAAGCATTTTGAAAAATGGAACGCAAATATCGGCAAATGATGGCTAAATCAAAATAATTACAACTTTATTTTAAAGCCGTAGGGACAGTGTCTGCAGCCGTTTTTGCAGCAGTATCCTCTTTTCTTATGATAGGCCTCCGTAAACACCAAATACCCTTCTGGAGTATAGTAGAAATCTTCTTGCTCCAAACCCCTTCTTTCCTTTGGCTTCATTTCTTAGTCCATTAACCTTGAATGTTCTTCGACTTCTATGATACCTTTGAAAAAGGTTTGTCGAAAAACCACATATTAACCCCAAAGATAGACTACAGATGATACACGAATCGACATTGACAAGTGAAGACTTGATAAAATTGGAAGATGAGAAAGGTGCCCACAATTACCACCCGCTTCCGGTAGTATTGGCCAAAGGAGAAGGCGTCCATGTTTGGGACGTAGAAGGAAAGCAATATTATGATTTCCTATCCGCCTACAGTGCCGTCAATCAAGGTCATTGCCATCCTAAAATCGTAGGGGCACTGAAAGAGCAAGCCGAGACGCTAACCCTTACTTCTAGAGCATTCTACAATGATGTGCTGGGCAGATATGAAGCATTCATCACGGATTACTTCGGTTTCGACAAGGTATTGCCAATGAACACTGGTGCTGAGGGTGTTGAAACAGCCATCAAAATTGCTCGAAAATGGGGCTATGAGAAAAAAGGCATTGCCGAAGACAAAGCACAGATCATCGTCTTTGATCAGAATTTCCATGGTAGAACCACCACGATCATATCCTTTTCGAATGACGAAGACGCCCGCAAAAACTTTGGCCCTTACACACCTGGATTTCTAAAAGTACCCTACAATGATCTAGGCGCTTTAGAGGAGGCACTTGCTAAGGACAATATAGTGGGCGTTTTAGTGGAACCCATACAGGGAGAAGCTGGTGTCAACGTACCCGATCCAGATTTCATCCCTGGAATAAAAGCACTTTGCGAGAAAAATGAGGTGCTTTTCATTGCTGACGAAATACAAACGTGCATCGCCAGGACCGGTAGCCTGATCAGAGTATGTGGTGATTGCAACTGTCAAGCGAAGTGTGAAAGAGGCGACACCTATTCCAAGCCTGATATCCTAATCTTAGGTAAAGC
>CAZZHO010000016.1:0-3362 GCA_964653795.1 uncultured Roseivirgaceae bacterium
GTGGTCGACTCAATTAATCAAATTGAAGATGACAAAGCCCAAATCGATGCTTTGCATAATGTGGCTAAAAATTGGCTTAAGAAGGATAAAGACTATGCCCGGCTGTTGAGCAATGAAATCCTTCGGCGATCTGAGCGAACCGATTTCAAGAAAGGGCTGGCTAATGGCTATTACAACCTTGGGGTAATTTCCATGTTTGGCCCGTTTCCAGAAGCTTTGGACAACTTGATGAAAGCTTTTGATCTTTATACAGAGCTTGATGACCAGTTGGCGCTAGCCAATACCTGGGCTACAGTCGCCATTGTTTATCAGGGTATGGATGATAAGTCGAAAGCCATTGAAGCCTTGCGCAAAGCAGAGGCTTTCGCCATCTCTTCAGGGAATAAGCAAGTTCTTTCCAGAGTCCAGACCAACTATACTGCCATTTATCACTATTTCGATCAAATAGACTCTTCACTTTATCATAGCAAAATAGCCTTAGGCCTAAAAAGAGAAATAGGTGATGATTATGGTTTGTTGAGGGCTTTGATGAATCTGGGAGTGATTTCTTCCAATTTTGATTCACTGTTGGATGATGGATTGAGTTATCTACTAGAAGCTCGCACCCTTGCCGAAGGAGATCCTTTGATGATCAGCGATATTGTGACCAATCTTATGTACACCTATGCTAGAAAGAAGGAGTACACCACCGCTAAACTCTATTTGGATTCGGCCCTAGTAGGACATGACAGTCTTCAAAATGAATATACACTTCAGGGCCTCTACAAAGAAGCCAAAAATATGTATCTCGAAAGAGAGGACTATGAAACGGCTTATTACTATTCCAATCTTGAATATCAGCTGGACAAGAGGTTAAGGGGAGTGGAGGTGCAAGAACAATTCGAAATACTGCAGCTTGAAAGTCAGAATGAAAAAAAACAAAGGGAAATAGCGGAGTTGGCCAATGCTCAGGCTCAGGCGCAGTTCCGTTTCGTCTTGGTGCTATTGCTCGTGGTAATCCTTGTAATAGTTGCGGTGCCGATATACCTGCGGTTGAAGTCCAGAATAAAGAGCTCAATAACAAGTGAGAAAAAACTCAAATCTGAACTTGATCATAAGAATAAAGAGCTGGCTTCTTACACGCTTAATTTTGTGCAGAAGAACGAAATTATATCCAATATCAAAGAGCAGGTAAGAGAGCTCAGCAAACGAGCTTTACCCGAGGAAAACAAGAAGTTCCAACAGATCAATAGGGTTATAGATGAGAGCTTCAGGGCAGATAAAGAGTGGGAAAACTTTAAGTTCCGCTTCGAGGAGGTGCATGAAGGCTTCTTCAAAAACCTACAGGAGAATTACACTGACCTTAGCAATGCTGAGCTGAGGCTTTGCGCTTTGTTGCGTTTAAATATGAACTTGAAAGAGTCCTCTCAAGTGCTAGGAATTGCGCCAGATAGCGTAAAGACTGCTCGTTATCGATTACGTAAGAAACTAGGCCTTTCCAAAGATGAAAACCTGGTGAAGTTCATGGCTACCATTGAGGAGCAATAAACTTCACCAAGGATTGTCATCTACTCTATCTTTTCATAATCTTCAAAAGGACTAAAATCAATAGCTTCAATGGCTTCACGGAACTTAGGCCATTCGGTCTCATAAAAGCCATTTACCTTTTCTAGCGCTCCGCTTAGCTCATTTTTGAATTCATCAATCAATGCTCTTTCAGTAAGGCCAGGAGCGTGGGTAGCATTTCCCGTGTAGAAGTTAGCATTACCCATTTTTGCATTTACGCTGTTTGGCTGATTTCGAGTGATACCCTGGCGCTTATCCTCTTTCCCTACAAATATGTCTAGCAAGCTATTGAGCGAATCACTGGTTGTCTTGCTCAACTCGATCTGCTCTTTGTAAGCTTCCTCATCTTTCTCTTTTAGTTTCTTTTGGTAGTCATCAGCCAGCTTGATGCCTTCTTTGATTCTTTCCACGGCATCAAGGGCTAATTGCTTGCCAGCTTCTATTTCCTTCATCGCATTATATTGACTTTGAAGAGCTGTATTGGACATTTCTAAACGAGGATCGAATGAGACTTTTAGCATTGTAGAGTCCACCTGATCTCCAAAAGTGAACCTCACCTTATATTCCCCAGGAAGTACTTTTACTCCATTAGGCTCATTCTTCTTGTTCAAAGCTTTTCTGGACAGGTTATAAACACCCCTTTCATTCAAGTTCCAGTTCATTCTTTGAACGCCGTTTTTCTTTGGGGCTTTCTTCTTAATTGTTCTGATCAACTTACCAGAAGGCTTGAATATTTCTACAAAAACAGAATCATATTTGACCTTTTCCTTATTACCCTCTTCCTCAGCTGCTATTTCAGGTTTAGACTTTTTCTTGCTTTTTTTCTTGCCATCGTCTGCAGCCTTTTCTTCTTTTTTCTCCTCCGGCTTGTTAATCACATAAGTAAGCATCGCACCACCAGGCCGATTCTGTCCGTTGAAGGTAGCGTCAGCTCCAAACCTTGTTCCTGTAGCTTGCTGGTTGGCAGCATTGTAGGCGACAGGAGGGTCAAAGACATGTAGCTTTTTAGAGAGAATACTGCTTCCATTTTCAGCCAACGCACGAAGAGGTCTTATGTCATCCAATACATAAAAAGATCTGCCGAATGTGCCGACCACCAAGTCGTGTTCTCTGGGGTGGATAACTAAATCCATTGCATTGGTTGTTGGGAAACCTGCGGTCCATTTAGTCCAGGAAACGGCATTGTCTATAGAAACATATAGCCCATCATCTGTTCCCAGGAATTTAAGACCAGGTTCTATGGGATCCTCTACTATTGACAATGTATAACCAATAACATCCTTACTATCTACAATTCTTTCCCAGGTCTGACCATAGTTGGTAGTTCTGTAAGCCATCGGCTCATAGTTGTATCTTCGATAGTCGTTGGCCACCAGTAGTGCATGGCCCTTTCGGCTTTCACTTGGTTTGATTTGGGTGATCCATACACCATTCGGAATACCGGTGGAAACATCAGACCAGCTTCCTCCGCCATCTCTGGAAACATTTACTTTACCATCGTCTGTACCAACCCAAAGCACACCTTGCTCTGATGGAGTAGGGGCAATCACAATAATGGTGCAATAGTTTTCTGCGCCAGTAGCGTCCATCGTTAGTCCTCCACTCTCGCCTTGCTTTTGCTTTTCAGGATCATTGGTAGTGAGATCTGAAGATATGATTTCCCAGTTTTGACCACCATCTGTGCTCTTGTGTACAAACTGGCTTCCGAAGTAGATGGTATTGGCATCAAACGGATCACGGGCCATGCCTACATTCCAGTTGAATCGAAGCTCGGTATCACTTCCGGGGTTGGTAGGTCTAACGATTTCAAACTTTCC
>CAZZHO010000016.1:3462-41075 GCA_964653795.1 uncultured Roseivirgaceae bacterium
ACCCGATTTTCATTACTTGGATCCACATAGAGATCGCTATAATAAAAGGGTCGATTTCCTATCTCGGGTTTGTCATTGACTTTAGTCCATTTTTCACCTCCGTCATCCGATCTATAGAAGGCATTTTTCTTAGCTTCTACAATGGCGTAAACCCTACTTGGTTTGTTTGTTGCAATGGCCAGTCCTATTCTTCCCAACTCACCTTTTGGTAGCCCTTCTTCATCGGAGAGTTTCTTCCAGGTTTCTCCACCATCATAGGTAATATGAAGTCCGGATCCGGGACCTCCAGATTTGAAAAACCATGGATCTCTTTTGTGTTCCCACATAGCCACGATCAACTTATTGGGGTTGGTAGGATCCATTACCATATCAGCTACGCCAGTTCTGTTATTGGCGAAAAGTATCTTATTCCAGGTCCGACCACCGTCTGTGGTTTTATACAATCCTCTATCAGGGTGTTCACCCCATGGAGAGCCTATTGCTCCGGCATAAACAACATCGGGGTTGGTGGGATCTATGATGACTCTGTGAATATGTCTCGTAGCAGCTAACCCCATCTTCTTCCAGGATTTTCCGCCATCAAGACTTTTGTAAATACCATCGCCACCATTCAATGAATTTCTGGGGTTGCCCTCACCAGTACCTACCCAGATCACAGATGGATTAGATTGCTGTATGGCGATTGCGCCGATTGAGGCGGTAGTTTCTTTTTCAAATATGGGCTCCCAGGCGATGCCACCACTCACTGATTTCCATACACCTCCTGATGCAGAGCCGATATAGATAACATCCGGATTGCTTGTCACTGCGTCGATTGCGGTAATTCGTCCCGACATTCCGGCAGGACCAATGGCACGAGGTTTCATATTCTCGAAAAGGTCCATATCAAGCTTTTGAGCAGATACAGAAATGGAAGCGACAATAAGGAAAAGACCCAAATAGTTTCTCATGAGGTAAGATTGATTAATAGAAGCGCAACTTATGAAAAAGGTCAGGAAGGTAAGTTTAGGATTTGATAAGCGGTCGGGGTTGGTTAATGAATTCATTTGTCTTTGAAAGGAGCATCGAAATTTCTACTTTCATGCCAATGCAAATATTAAAAGTACTTTGACCTGCCTTAGACACATCCGAAATATCGTAATAGCTGGAATCATGGGTTTGAATCCTTTACTAAACTATTCACAAACAGAGCCAGTTAGAATCGGCATCGCCGGACTCACTCATACCCATGTGCATTGGTTACTGGGTAGGGAAGATCGAGATGATATCACGATAGTCGGAATCTCCGAATCCAACACAGATCTGGCTCAGCGCTACATGGACCAGTATGAGATGCCTATGAGTACGGTGTATTCTACATTGGATGAAATGATCGAAAAGACCAATCCGGAGGCGGTATTGGCTTTTGGATCCATTTATGAGCATCTGGAGGTTGTAGAGAAATGTGCACCTGAAGGTATCCATGTAATGGTGGAGAAGCCATTGGCGGTGAGTAACGAACATGCGCAGAAAATGGCCGATTTGGCTGAAAAGCATAACATCCTGTTATTAACCAATTATGAAACCACTTGGTATGCCACCACCCAGTATTCTTTGCAAAAGGGCATATCAGGAGATTTAGGCAGAATAAATCGAATGGTGGTGAATGACGGACATCAGGGGCCTCAGGAGATCGGTATCAATCAAGAGTTCCTGGAGTGGCTTATTGATCCTGAGCAGAATGGAGCGGGTGCATTGACGGACTTTGGTTGCTATGGAGCCAATATTATCACCAATATGATGGGTAATGAAAAGCCGATATCTGTGACTGCTATTGTCAATACCAATAAGCCGAACCTTTATCCAAAAGTGGATGATGACGCCACAATTTTGCTTCAGTACCCGACTATGACAGGGGTTGTCCAGGCCTCCTGGAACTGGACCTACGGTAGGAAAGACATGGAAGTCTATGGCACTGAAGGCTATATCAAAACTAAGGATGGTTCTACGCTCAACCTAAGGACGGAAGAAGATGAGCCAGAGAAAACCATGGGAGTCAATGGCTATGAAGGGTATCCAGATGATCCGTTCAATTATATGGCCAGAGCTGTTCGAGGCGACCTTCCAGAGAAATGGGTAAAGCACGACCTGAACTCATTGAAGAACAACCTCATTGTTGTTGAAATCCTTGAAGCAGCCAAGGAATCAGCGCGGAAGGGAGAGACTGTTATTATAAAAGATTAATCAATCACTTAGCTTCTTGTTCCCAAAGTGCCTGAAGTTTCTCAGGGATTCGTGTTGGCCGTTGGCGCTTAATGTCAATGAAGTAACCGTTTTGCGTTGCGGAAGCACAAAGTTTATCTCCCACTTTTATTGCGAAAGAGCATTCCCATCTTGATTTGGTAATCTCAGACATCCAAATTTCACCTGAGGGATTGTCCTCAATTTTAAGAGGGTAAAGATATTTGATCTTAGTGTCTGAGAGTATTGGCGATTTGCCTTCCTTGTAAAGGGTTTGAAAAGGATAATACGTATCCAAAAAGAGCATTCTAAGATCTTCTAACCAGCGGATGTATACGATGTTGCTGACAATGCCCAACGCATCAATGTCATAAACATTTATTCGGATGGGTTTTGTTAAATGAAGTGGCTTCAGTTTGGACATGTACGTTCGTAAGGCTTTTCTCCAGCGTAGTTTTTCCATTCATCGGTTGTCAATTGCCTCTTGATGTATCGACATATTCTGGCAGCGAGAATATCTGGATTTACGGGCCACTTGCGGATAAGATTATCCTTTGAGCCAGTTAGGATATAATCACCATTTTGACTGAATCTTGCCGACATTACCCAGTCTCCATGATCATCCAGTACAATGGGTAATTTCCTGGGATTTCGGATATCCCAAACTCTGGCAGTCCTGTCGCGACTGGCGGTAAGCAATAGTTTGTCATCAGGACTGAAATCAAGGTCAGTGATAGCCGATTGGTGGCCTGATATGATTCTCAAAAGTTGATCCTGCTCAATATCCCAAAGAATGACATCTCCCTTTTCCCTGCCCAATGCCATTACTTTCTGATCACTGGAGATCGCGATTGCATTCACTGGGAAGCTTTCCTCGATCTCCCTTGTTATCGATCTTACAGTATCCCAGGAAATAAGGTTCCCGGATTCTGTGCCAGCGTAGATGGTTTTGGAGGTCGGATGCACTTTAATGGATGATACTTTCTCTGATGTTTCACCTACCGTCTTATTTCCGTTGAATCCTTTGATCTTTACTTGCCCCTCTTTGTTGATCAGTACGTACTTATTTTCGCCGGGCACAAAAGAAGCGGCCTGTGCGACTTCATCATCCTGACCAATAGCATTCAAACCATCAATTTCTGATGAAAGTAGGTCTATAAATCTTAAACCCTTGTCTCTGGTGACGATCATAAGGAATTCACTCCCCGCACTCAAGTCTATAGATCTGATGGGCACATTTCCTTCGTAGACAATAGCTGGGGGTTCATTTAGTGAGGCAAAGTTCCATCGTAAGACCCGGCCATCTGATCCTGCGGAGTAAAACTCATTATCCGTTCCAAATAGGATAGAGGTCACAGAAAATGAATGACCAAGTAACTCATGATAATATCTGTCATGGATACTGTCGTAGTTTAAATACTTATTAGCATCGTGTAATGCTTTATAGACATTGAGATGAGAAACTAACTTTTCGCTTTCGTTTAGCTTCCAAAAGTTGTAAGCCTGTCTGGCAACAAGTCCTTTCAGGTCCGAGAAATAGTTTGGGATCAGGATAGAACGCTGAGTCATGGATTGGATTAGCTCCGAATAGCGAAGAGAATTCAGTTCCTTCTCTATCTTTTCCAATTGAGTCTGGCCTTTCAGCGAAAAGCCAGAAACACACAGAAGCCATATCGTAATCCATGATTTCAACTCACCTGGATCAAATAGTAGTTTTTCTTTCCTTTTTGCGCTAGTAAGTACTTGCCTTGCAAAAGATTGACTTCAGCTTTCGCATTTGGATCAGTGATTTTTTGCTTATTGAGGCTAACGCCACCGCCTTTTATCATTCTTCTTGCTTCTCCTTTTGAAGGAAAAATGATTCCTCCAGTTTCTTCACTTAACAAGTCTGTAACGTTGGATGAGTTATTTAAAGTATCTGACGACATTGTTGTTTGAGGTACCCCCTCAAAAACTTGAAGCAAAGTCTTTTCATCCAATGAAGCCAAATCTTCGGTGGTAGACTTACCAAAAAGGATAGAGCTGGCTTTTTGAGCTGTCTCCAAGGCCTGTTTTGAGTGTACCCTTACCGTAATTTCTTCTGCCAGCGACTTTTGTAATAGTCTGGCATGGGGTGCTTCATCATGTTCAGCTATCAAAGCATCGATTTCTTCTTTGCTTTTTAAACTGAAAATCTTGATGTAATTCTTAACGTCATCGTCACTGGCATTTATCCAATACTGGTAGAACTTGTAAGGAGAGGTCTTCTCAGGATCGAGCCAGATATTACCACCTTCAGTTTTTCCAAATTTTGTTCCGTCTGCCTTGGTAATGAGAGGAGTCGTCATAGCAAAAGCTTCTCCTTGAGCCTTTCTCCTGATGAGCTCGGTACCAGTTACAATGTTTCCCCACTGATCAGACCCTCCAAGCTGGAGTTTGGCGTTTTTGTTTTTCCACAACCAGAAGAAATCATAACCCTGCACTAACTGGTAAGAGAATTCAGTGAAAGACAAACCGGAATCAAGCCTTGATTTAACAGAGTCTTTTGCCATCATGTAGTTCACAGTAATGTGCTTTCCTACATCCCTTATAAATTCCAGAAAATTGAATTCTTTGAACCAGTCGTAGTTGTTGACCACCTCAGCAGCATTTTCTCCCTCAAAACTCAAAAACTTTTCAAGCTGTGCTTTCACGCAACTAAGATTGTGATTCAAGGTCACCTCATCTAAGAGGTTGCGCTCCTGGGATTTCCCGGAAGGGTCACCTACCATACCTGTTGCTCCTCCTACCAATGCGATTGGCTTATGTCCGCAACGTTGGAAATGGACGAGTGTCATGATTTGTACCAAGTTGCCAATATGCAGGGAGTCTGCTGTAGGATCAAAACCTATATATGCGGCGGTAATACCCTTTGCTAATTCATCCTCCAGGCCCGGTGTTTTATCATGCACCATACCTCGCCATGTCAACTCAGCTACAAAATCTTTCATCAAGAATAATCTTACGTTATAAGGTTGGCAAAACTAGAGTTTGCAGTGGAATGAGAGGTACAATTACCATGGTAAATTGAAAAAGTCAAAATGGTAGCCAGGCGGCATTAGCAGGGGAATATTTGAAAAGGAATTGCTATCTTCTAATCAGATTTCTAAGATTAAGTTTTTAGTAAGGTCTTTTTGATTTTTTAATTGAACCTAGCCCAATGCCCGAAAAGAAATTAACCTGGACCAAGGTCCTTGACACCCCAGATCAATTGTTGGAGGAGAGAGTAATGACCGTGACAGCTGGTCATAAGAGCTTTTGTCTGACACACCATGAAGGAAAATTTGGCTGTTTAGATAATAAATGCCCCCATCAGGGAGGCCCTTTGGGGGAGGGTTCAATAGAAAATGGCTTGTTGAGATGCCCATGGCATGGATGGGATTATGACCCCATATCGGGTAAGGCTCCTGGGTTTGACGATGGAGTGGAGTCATTTCCTGTTGAGATTAGGGAAGATGGTGTGTACATCCAATTGGAAGAAGAGCCGCCTGTACCTCGTACCGTCTCGGATGTGATGATCGAGACGATGGTAGAAGCTGGCGTGACCCATGTTTTTGGTATGGTGGGACATTCCAATCTAGGCGTTGCCGATGCAATGCGAAAGCAAGAAGAAGCAGGAAAATTGAAGTTCATCGGAATTCGCCATGAGGGGGCAGCGGCCTTTGCAGCGTCGGCTTATGGAAAGCTGACCGGAAAGCCAGCAGCTTGTTTTGGGATAGCCGGGCCCGGCGCGACAAATATGTATACTGGTATGTGGGATGCTAAAAATGATAGGGCCCCACTTTTGGCACTTTCTGGTCAGGTGCAAACACAAGTGGTGGGTACCGGAGCATTTCAGGAGGTTGATTTAGTGAGTGCTTTTTCGGCGGTGGCCAATTTCAATCATAGGGCGCAATCAGATAGTAAGCATGGGGAATTGATGGCTTTAGCTGTTAAACACGCTATCATCAATCGTGATGTTTCTCATATCACTTTCCCTGATGATGTTCAGATTCAGGAAGCGGAGGGTAAGGGACCTGTAAGCCTTGATAACCGTATTGCGGACTTTCATATCGAGCCGAGTAAGGACGTTCTTTCCGAAGCTATTGACAAAACCTCAAAGGCAGAGAGACCTGTAATTATTGTTGGTCATGGTGCCAGGTTTGATATGAGGCCCATCACAGCACTCGCAGAAAAACTTCACGCTCCAATATTAACCACGTTTAAGGGTAAAGGCTTGATTTCAGATACTCATCCATTAGGATGTGGTGTATTAGGAAGAAGTGGGACGCCCATTGCCTCTTATTTTATGAATGAGGCTGATTTACTGCTTGTTTTTGGAGCCTCCTTCTCGAATCATACAGGTATTACACCTAAAATTCCAACCATCCAGGTGGATTATGATCGATTGGTCTTGGCAAAATTTCATGCAGTTGAAGTGCCAATATGGGCAGAGCTAGGAGTGACTGCCAATAAAATGTTAGATGGTCTTGTTAAGGTATCAGCAATAGATAGAAGACCTGCTATAGCAGAGCGATGGGATATCTGGAGAAAGGAGAAAGAGAAAAGACTCCTTGAGGATAGAGGGATGGGTGTGAGTTCAATTGCCGTTTTTGAGGCAATGAACAAGGTTATTCCAAAGAATGCTGCTATGGCAGTGGACGTAGGTAACAATACCTACAGTTTCGGTCGATACTTCGAGTGCAATAGCCAGTCTATCGTGATGTCTGGATATTTAGGTTCTATAGGTTTTGGTTATCCAGCCGCTATGGGATTGTGGGCGGCAGTAGGTGATAGCAGACCTGTTATAGCTGTAACTGGTGATGGTGGTTTTGGACAATATCCTATGGAGATCACCACTGCTGTGAAATATAACATGCCTATCAAGCACATACTATTAAGTAATAATGAACTTGGAAAAATCTCCAAAGAACAACGCGCGGCGGAGTTTGATGTATGGCAGACAAGACTTCAAAATCCTAACTTCTCTGAATTTGTTAGTAGCTGTGGTGCACTTGGCATCCGAGTTACAGATAAAAAGGATCTAGAGGAGGCACTTAATCGGTTATTGGCCCATGATGGCCCAGGAACTCTGGAAGTATTGTGTGACCCTATGCTGATTTGATTTATGACGAAAACACCTCTGATCATGCTCTTTTTTTTCATCCCTTTGTTGCTTGAAGCACAAGAAGAGGGATGGATTGCGCCAGGTGCAAGTTTGGTGGTTGGCCATACCGGCAATTTGGGACTGAACCTAAGGACCCATTACATTCCAAACGAGCGAATGTGTATCGGGTTAGAAACCAATTTATTTCCTGAAGGAGGGGAGTTGGTAGAAAGAGAGTTCACACTCAACGCGCACTTTTTCTTTGAGATAGAGGAGTTCATTAGTGTCTACCCTTTACTTGGAGCTGGGTATGAAGAGATCAGGGAAGAAGAAAAGTGGGAAGGAGGTTGGCGTGCCCTTGTTGGAGGGGGTTTGCATAAAAATGTAGGTCGATTTGCTCCCTATGCCGAATACATTTATGGTTTCGGTTTTGAGCCGCAGGGGATTTTCATAATTGGCACATTTTATACATTTAGAATAGGAAAAAAAGAAGGTGAGTAATTTATGATCAGTTACGAAGACTTGAAAAAACCAGTCAAAATCGCTGAGTTTGATAATTTGCCTGAGAAGGAGCCGCAGCATGCTCAAGTGCTAGGTACAGATCTCGTTGTGGTAAAATTTGGAGCTGAAGCATCTGTCTTGTACGGAAGGTGTCTTCATCGAGGAGCATTGCTATCTGATGGCTTTATAGATGGGCATAACCTGATCTGCGGCGTACACAACTGGGACTACCGTTTTGATACAGGAGTTAGTGAATACGCCCCAGATGAAAGATTAAGAAAGTTTAAGCACTCGATCAAGGACGGGGAACTGTTCGTTGATCAGACCGAAATTGAAGAGTTCGAAGAGAAAGAGGTACCGCCTAGGTTCAATGAGGAAGAATACCTTGGTAAGTACCAGGACACTCATCCTGAGGCACCTGAACCTTACACGCGATACATTCACAGCTTGGCAAAAGATGGACTTTCGAAAGTAGGTCATCATGGAGTATCAACTGCTATGGGTGTTGAAAGGGATTTGCTCCCAAAATGGGATGATATTCAATTTCTTCCCGCCCAGCTTAGTAGAAAGCCTTTATTAGATGAGCACAAAGTGGATTCGGGTGTAACCATCGGACCAAATGCCAAGAGACCTTTGAAGCTTAATATTCCATTATTCGTTTCAGATATGTCTTTTGGAGCACTATCAAGGGAGGCTAAGTTGGCACTTTCGAAAGGTGCGCAAATGGCCGGAACAGGTATTTGCTCCGGGGAAGGAGGGATGTTAGAGGACGAGCAAAAAGAGAATTCACGCTATTTCTATGAGTTGGCTTCTGGTAGGTTTGGTTTTGAATGGGAGAAGCTGAAGAAGGTACAGGCATTTCACTTTAAGGGAGGCCAGGGGGCAAAAACGGGTACAGGTGGCCATTTGCCCGGTCATAAAGTAGTAGGAGAGATTGCGAAAGTTCGTGGCTTGGAAGAAGGCAAATCAGCTATAAGCCCGGCGACCTTTACGGATCTACGAACAGCTCAGGAATTCGCTGCCTTTGCAGATACAGTAAGGGATGAAACAGGAGGGATACCCGTAGGATTCAAAATTGCGGCTTCCAGAATTGAAGAAGACATTGATTTTGCATTAGAAGTTGGGGTGGACTACATAATATTGGATGGAAGAGGAGGAGGAACAGGCGCAGCACCTATTGTACTGAGAGACCATATCAATGTTCCAACTATTCCTGCCTTGGCGAGGGCTCGCAAGCACCTGGATAAAGTAGGGGCGGATGGTGTTAGCTTAGTCATTACCGGTGGGTTAAGAGTGGCTGCCGACTTTGCCAAGGCCATGGCGATGGGTGCCGATGCCATAGCAGTTTCTAACTCAGCATTACAGGCTATTGGTTGCCTTGGAATGAGAGCTTGCCATACTGACAATTGTCCCGTGGGAATTGCGACACAGAGAGAGAGTCTGAGGTCTCGATTGATCATTGATAAATCCGCTGAACGTTTGTCGAACTTCTTTCATGCAACCACGGATTTAATGAAGGTTATTTCCCGAGCATTAGGACATGAGGCCCTGGTAAACATGAAGATGGATGACCTCTCAACTTTTGACTATGAGATGCATAAGTTGACCGGAATTAAATATGCAGGTGTCAATCCATGATGACAACAGCGATCAACATAGTACTGAATTTGGGAGGTGTATACCTGGTGGCTGGTTTACTTTTTGCTGTCTTCTTCTATTTGAAAGCTGCAGCTACTTTGGATGCTGGAACGGAGGGTACACCATGGCATTTCAAACTCATTATTTTTCCAGGGGTGGTACTTTTCTGGCTTCCTCTGCTCATTAAGTACTTGAAGGTAAGATGACGAGAAACCTAAGGAAAAGGCATTTGTATCTATGGTTAGTAATGGCCATTGTCATGATATTTCTAATGGCTTACGGTAGAAATAGTGCGCCAAAGTTCGCAGGAGATCACCAAGACATAATCAATCAGAAATGAGCGTCTCTTACACTTCTATTCTTTGGAATAAGCAGAAAAAGAGATATGATTTGGCTTTAGCCGGTTTTGTTTTTGCTTTCGTCGCGCTCTTTTTTACACTATACAGTGTTTTTCATCCTACCGTCACTTTTGAAACTATATTCATCAGGGCTTTTGGTTGGTTAGCACTACTGCTATTGCACGTCATTCTTGTTATTGGGCCACTTTCAAGGTTCAATCGTTATTTTCTTATCGTCTTATATAACAGGAGGCATTTAGGTGTTACGATGTTTATAATGGGTTTCCTTCATGGTGCTTTTAGCGTCATGAACTTTCACTCCCTGAGTAATACTAACCCTATCAAGTCGGTATTTCTTTCGAACCTTAGGTATGACAGTATAGAGTATTTTCCATTTCAGGTCTTAGGTTTTCTGGCTTTGATCATATTGGCTCTGATGGCTACTAGTAGCCACGACTTCTGGTTGAAGAATTTGGGCATCAAGACATGGAAAAGTCTTCATATGCTGGTGTACGTTGCCTATTGCCTCTTAATAATGCATGTAGTGCTAGGAGCATTGCAAAATGAGACCAGCCCATTCATATATGATTTCATACTCTTTGGTTTTTTCGTAGTAGCAGGTGTGCACATTGCCAGCGCTTTGCGGGAGCGGAAATATGATAGGCCCATCCTTATTGACAAAAAGCTTGACTTTGTCTTTGCTTGCAAAGTCGATGACGTCCCTGATAATGAAGCGAAAGTTGTGACTATCTCAGGAGAGCGTGTAGCCATTTTCAAATATGAAGGCAAAATATCAGCAGTGGGTAATGTATGCCGTCACCAGGGAGGACCGCTTGGAGAAGGAAAAATCATTGATGGCTGTATCACCTGTCCATGGCATGGATATCAGTACCTTCCTGAGAATGGTCAATCCCCGCCGCCATTTACTGAAAAGACGGAGACCTACAATCTCAAGTTGGAGGGGGATCAGGTTTTCATCAATACAGAAGCAAATGAACCCGGAACCCCCGTTGAACCCATAAAGATCTGAAATGGCGAAAGAAGAGTTTTACATTGGTTGGCAAGATGAAACGCCATTAGGCTTTGCGAAAGCAGGTAGAAAGTTTGTGGTTTTTGCGATTTCCTTGGCATTAGGGTTCGCTTTCTTTTTCACCAGATCGGAAAGCCAGTTCGTGGACAATTACTTTGATTATGGTAACCTCACAACACTAGAAGGCCAACTAATATTAGATCCAATTCCATCATTGCTAGTAAATGATGGGGGGAAACTAGAAACAATTCCATTGGTTGGATTTGGCAAGTTCGGAGCAATACCCACACTTGATGCCTATGGAAAAAAGTCTGGTAGGAAATTATCATCAGGAGACTTGATCACACTACGAGGAACCATTTTTACCTACCAGGACAAGAGATGGATGGAACTGACAGAGGGGCATGACAGTGTGATCGGAACGCCTAGCGATGGTGTTTTGAAAAGGAATACTGAAAATCTTGGCTCAGTTTCACTTAGTGGAGAAATTGTGGACCCAAAGTGCTTTTTCGGGGTAATGAACCCGGCGTTCAAAGCGGTCCATCGGAGTTGCGCCATTCGGTGTATATCAGGAGGAATACCGGCAATACTGGCGATTAGATCAAACGGTGTCTTTACTGACTATTACTTTCTTTTGGATGAAACCGGCAAGCCAGTGGGGAATGAAATACTGCCTATGGTGGGTATTCCTGTAACCTTGGAAGGCAATGCCACGAGCATTCAGGACTGGAAGACATTGACGATAAAATCTGAAAACATCCAGCTGGCCTTTGATGGAGAAGATTCTGCCTACTTGTGTCTATGAGCTCAGGTGCTCCATGCCTTAATTGTGGTGAACAGGTCAATGGCAACTACTGCTGGAACTGTGGACAAAAGACAAGTATTGATCGTCTTCATGTCAAGGAAATTCTTACTGAATTTTTACTATCTCCTTTTCACATAGAAAATCACGGGCTTCCATGGACTTTTTGGTGGCTTTTTGTCAAACCAGGCTTTGTCATTCGCGAATATGTGCACGGTAAGAGAAAGCTCCTTTATCCAGCTTTTAGGTATCTGGTACTTGGAGGGACCATTGCCACTATTATATCCAAGCAGTACAAGATCTTCCATATTGAACTGGAGGAGGTCCAGGTACCTTTCCTGAATTTCGTGGAGCGAGAGTTTTTCGTTTATGCCAATGAAAACCTTACACTCTTCAATCTTTTGGCTATCCCGGTTTTTGCGCTAGGAACCTACATTTTCTTTAAGCCAAAAGGATATAACTATGCCGAAAACCTCACACTACAGGCGTATATCACAGCGCAACAGCTATGGACCTTGATCATCATTTTTCCGTTTCTCCAGTTTTCCCCGGAAGCGAAAGGCGTCATTTTGCAAGTTTATTCAGTGGGAACCACGCTCTACAGCTTTTATGTGATTATGCATTTTTTTAAGATGTGGAATGTGCTTGGTTTCATTTTGATGGTCCTCACGCTGCTGTATTCTTACATTGTCCAGTTTATGCTGACATATGGCTTCTACCAGGTTTTTGGCAGTCACTTGAGTTTTGGCCACTAGCCTTCTGGTAGTGAAACATACCGGTTGATTTATCATTTTTACGATGTGAGTCATGCCTATTGGTGGATATGACCTTCATATCTTAATTTGCGGTATTGCGGATATACCTATTAATAGATTGACAAATTCTAAAGAGCCTAGCGACCATTTGGATGCAAATGAGTCCACGCTAGAAGTCGAGAGTTCATCCTTGGAGATGTTTATTGTTTTTAGACTTGGTAGAGAGCGATATGGTATTCCCATCGCTCACGTCAAAGAGGTAATGCCATTGCCTGGTTTAGTGAAATTACCGCAACCACCTGAAGCTGTTTTGGGCGCTATCAATGTGAGGGGAAATGTCTTCGCTGTACTTGATACCGGAGCTAAGATCAATGGACATTCAGTAGCAACGACTGGAGGGCATTTAGTGGTGCTGGATAATGATGGGTTCAGGATAGCCTTGCTAACAGAGGATATTCCGCAGGCTGAAAGTCTTGATACAAGTAAACTGGAAACGAACTCTCAAATAACAGGTAGTAACGATCAGTCTTTTATCTCGGGAGTGTTGAAAACTCAGAGTGATTTTATCATAATGCTTAATGTAGAGAGGTTCCTGGAGTCTATCTAGAAAAATTATACCTATGAATTTTAGTGATTGGACAATTAGGAGGAAAATGATGGTTCTGATATTAGGAATCACATTGTTGACCTATTTGAGTACGCTCACATACTTCAGTCTTTCACTTCGTGAAAATGGCCTTGTAGAAGGTAAAAAACTAGCTAACCAGGCCGTGATTGAGAAAGCCAATGAAGTGAAGTCTCGGTTAGCTGAAGATGTTGCCACCAGTAGGGCGATGGGGGCTATTATTAAAGATTATGTGGGCTTAAGAAAAAGTGTCCGACAAAATCTACAAAAGGCCCTGCTACAAAACGTTTTAATTGATAACCCTAATTACAAGGCCACGTGGTTGAGCTGGGAACTGGCAGCGATTGATCCTAATTGGACAAAAACTTACGGTAGAAAGAGAATAACTTCTTTTCGTAGCGACGGGGAGATTGGAGGAGTAGAGGAGTTAGTGGACCTGGAAGGTGATGTCGAAGGTGGTGTTTATCTCTACTACAAGCAGAATAAGCAGGAGGGTATTTCAGAGCCTTATTTTTCCGATTATTCAGATGGTAAGGGCTTGGTTTTAGGTACATCCGTATGCATTCCCATATTGGAAGGAGATAGGTTTCTTGGGCTTATAGGTTCCGATTTTTCGTTGGAAGACTATTCTGAATTGACTGAGTTCTCACTATTTGACGATTCATACGCTTTTCTTCTGGCGGCTAATGGGTATATAGTGGCGCATCCTAACAAAGACTATATCAACAACTATGTCGATACATTGGAGGTTGTAAAAGGGTTAGATATCCTTGATATCCGGGCGCAGGTGGACAAAAATGGATTTGCAGCTTATACTGTGGATGACCCTGAAACCGGGGAGGATTTATACCTAAGTTTTGCTACCGTTCCAGTAGGTAGATCAGATCAATTTTGGGCGATAGGCACCGTTGTTCCGATTAATAAAATCACTGAGCCCTTCAATGAAAGCTTGCAAATAACCATTTTAGTCGGTTTAGTGGGCTTTTTAATATTAGGGTTTGTTGTTTACCGTATCGCTTTTGGTATTTCAAATTCACTAGATAAATCCAATGCTGTACTAACTCGCCTGGCAAAAGGTAATATTGAGCTTGGTAATCGCTTGGAAATCAATGGAAAAGATGAATTGAATAATATTGCTATTTCTGTCAATAAACTTGTCGAAGAACTGAATAAGAAAGTTGAGTTTGCCGGTGAAATAGGTTCTGGCAACCTCGATGTGGAGCTTGAAAGCCTTGACGAGAGCGATAAACTTGGTAGATCACTTCTTTCTATGAGAGATAACTTAAGGTCTGCAATCGAGGATATAAAGTCAGCTGTTTCTGAAGCGGTAGAGGAAGGTAGTATGTCTGTTCAGATAGAGCAGGAGAGTAAGACTGGCGTATGGAAAGACATTGCCGAGCTCATCAACAACCTATTCAAATCAGTGAATTATTCATTCCTGGCAGTGAATAAGGTGGCCAACTCGATGGCTGAGGGGGATCTATCTCAACGATTTGATATTGATGTGAAGGGTGATATCAGGGATTTGGGACAAAACTTGAATCAGGCTCTGGATAATCTTAATGACTTGCTGAGTCATATTATTGAAAGTACTAATGAGGTAGGTCAGTCTTCGGAGGAGATGCTTGGAGGTAGTGAGGAAATGAATATCAACACCTCTGAGATTGCTTCTGCCATTGATCAAATGAGTAGCGGAGCTCAAAATCAGGTAATGAAGGTCGACGAGTCGTCTAATCTGGTAGAAGACATCATGCAATCCTCAAATAAGATGGGCGAGCAAGCGGAAGCAATTAACAAAGCTGCAAAACTTGGAGCCAATAACGGAGATCAGGGATTGAAGCTGATCAAAAAAGTCGGATTCAGTATGAGGGATATATCCGCTTTTTCCCAGGATACCTCACATTCCTTTAAAGTATTAGCCGATAGATCCCAGGAGATCACGAGAGTGCTAGGTGTTATTTCAGATATAGCAGCTCAAACTAATCTTTTGGCTGTAAATGCCGCAATTGAAGCGGCTCAGGCAGGCGAAGCTGGTCGTGGATTTGCAGTAGTGGCAGAGGAAATCAGGAAGCTAGCTGAGGACTCAAGAAAAAGCGCCAAGGCAATTGAAAAGCTAGTGGAAGATGTACAAAATGACACAGAGGAAGCTACTAAAGTATTGTCTGTGATGATAGAAAGTATAAAGGGTGGAGAGCAAGCTTCGGAGGAAGCTTCTGCATCATTTAAGACCATAGCAGAGTCCTCAGCAGAAACACTAGTACTATCCGAACAAATTCTGCATTCTACCAAAGGCCAATTGGATGATATCAAAAACGTTGTAGGTATTACAGAGGCCATAGTGGTAATTGCTGAGCAAACAGCGGCCGGTACTGAGGAGGTAGCGAGTTCTGCGGCTGAGCTATCAGCAGGTATGGAAAACTATATGAATAAGTCACGTCAGTTGTCGGAAATTGCTGAAAAACTGAACGGTCATATGGGTCAATTTGTCCTAAGTCAGAAAGACTAGTTTTCAGAAAACGAAGAAAAATCCTCATTCATCGAAATATCCTCCCACTTAACAGTTACTAGTGGTTTAAATGCGTAGAATGATTTTAGTTCGTATTATTCAATCGCAGCCAGACTTTGGATGACAGCTCCCCAAGACGAAACCGCCAAAAATTATTTTTCTCTTTTTCCAGAAGAGAGAATCGTTAGTGTTTTAGATGCTTTCGTGATCAACCAGCCCATGACTGGCAGTGTGGGTGGAGACGGTTTTTGGGTACACCAAACACTGAAAGATTTATACATCGTTGTGTTTGATTGCATGGGCCATGGCCACTTAGCGAGCATGATGACCAGAATCTACACCAAGTCCCTGGAGTATGTGCTTGAAGTGCAGAAAGAAGAAGATCCGGGTAAGATTTTGGCAGCTCTGCATGATGAGATTAAGAAAAAATTTGAGGGCAAGAAAAACCTTCAGATAGGTTCGGGAGCGGATGTAGGAATTGCCAAGGTAGATATGATGACCAGGAGGATTGAATTTGCTGGTGCAAAGATGGAATTACTTATGGTAGATCATAAAGAGATGACCTCCGTTAAGCCAGGTCGAATCCAAGTAGGAGATCATTTTGAGGTTGATCATCAGTACGAGACCAAAATAATTGAATTAGAGAGTTCAGCGAAAGTCAATTTCTATTTGTCAAGTGATGGTTTTAAAGACCTCTTTGGCGGTTTCGAAGCTAAGAAGCTAGGCAAAACGAAGGTTCGGGAATTACTAGAAAAGAGTTACGATTTGCCCATGCAAAAACAAAAGAAATACATCGGTGATTTTCTGGAGCAGTGGTCAGGAGGGTTTAGACCACTTGATGATGTTTTGATTGTTGGTTTCAGTCTGTGATTGAAATCAAATTTCCTCAACGTTATTTTCTCATCTGTTTTTTGATGAACTTTCTTTTGTCAAAACCTAAAAGCTAACTTATGCCAAAGGATACGAGTGAGAGGAGAGCAGTGCTCCGTGAGAAGTATCATCAAGAAATCCAAAACTTAAAGCATTCTCACTTGCAGGTGATCACCATGCAAGTAGGTTCTCAGGTTTTTGCGATAGACATTATGCAAACCCGGGAAATAATTTCTACTCCGGCCATTTCCCCACTTCCTTTCACCGAAGATTACGTTCTGGGTATTTTTCAATTTAGGGGTAAGACAGTCCTTGCTGTTGATCTTGGCAAAAAAGTGGGCATGGATCAAATCAATTCTGAAGATGTAAGCTTCACGGTAATTGTTGAGAGTGAAGGCTATCAATTAGGATTTGTTCTAGGCCAGATGCCAGCTACGGCGAAACTCGATGGGGACTCCATACAGGAGATAGGCGATATTTTGACTGATACAACACGTCAAGAGACCTATATAAAAGGTATTGTGAGAAGTGGAGAATCTTCCGTTTACTGGATGGATGTAGAGGAGTTTGTGGCCGACAACAAAGTAAAGCTTGACAAAGTAGGCTCATGATAGGCAATAAGGTAAAGGTGGTCGTGGTAGAGGACTCTGCTTTTATGAGATTGCTTCTCACAGATATCTTATCAGCTTCTCCCAAGGTAGAGCTTATAGGTTCAGCAGAAAATGGTAAGGATGGTGTAGAACTTGTCAAGGAAAAAGAACCCGACGTAGTACTCATGGACATGAATATGGGTGAGTTTGATGGGTTATATGCTGTCAAGAGAATCATGGCGGAAAAGCCTACGCCAATACTTATATTGAGTGCCGTAGGCAATACTGACTTGCAACCCATTTTTGAAGCGTTGAATGCGGGTGCTGTCGACTACATGAATAAGCCGAGCCGTAGCAGCGCAAGAATCAGGTCCGTAGAGGTCAACCTCATTAGTAAAATCTTAAATGCTTCTCAGGCCAATACTTCCGGCTTTGGCATCAAAAAACAGATTGAGTCTGAGCCGATAAAGCTCAATGATCCTAATAAGAAATTTGAAGTTCTGTGTATTGGCGCCTCCACTGGTGGGCCTGCAGCCGTGGAGCAAATACTTAAGAATTTACCAGGGAGTATTTCAGTCCCGGTGGTAGTAGCGCAGCACATGCCCAACCACTTTATCAGTCAATTTGCACAGAGGTTAAATCAAATAAGTAAGTTTTCAGTGGGAGTGGCTTCACATGGTCAATCTCCTGTTTCGGGCAATGCTTATATACTGCCGGGTGATTCCAATACGATTTTCGGGTTAGACAGTGAAGGAGGAGTACAATTTCAAAAGCACGATAAGGTCTTTAAAGATTACAATGAGCCCTCGATCAATGCTTTATTTGATTCAGCCGCCACCATTTTTAAAAATAAGGCACTTGGGGTTTTGCTGACGGGCATGGGTAAGGATGGGGCTAAGGGTCTTAAAGAGATTAAGAATTCCGGAGGTTTTACGATTGCTCAAGATGAGTCTTCCAGTGTAATCTTTGGCATGCCAAAAGTAGCTGCCGAGATTGGAGCAGTTTCAAAAACGCTCCATATAAAAGAAATCAGCAGGTTTTTATCCAAGAGGCTATGAGCGCAGATAGAGAAGAACAATATCGCAAGCTGTTTTTGCAGGAAGCTCGTGAGAATTTCGAGGAGTTGAATACCCTAATGGTCAGCTGGGAAAAGAATCCTGGGGAAAGAAAGGCCATTGATTCCATTTTCCGAATTGTACATACGATTAAGGGAAATGCCATGGGCATCGGGTTAGAGGAGATTGCAACTTTAACTCATGTTTTCGAGGATTTAGTAGGTGAGATACGAAATGGAAAACTACAAGTCGATGGAGATATATTCCAGGCATTGTTTAGGGCCTTGGACAAACTGGGCCTGCTACTAGATGCTATTGAATCTGGAGCTAAGGTCAGTTTCTTAGGAATCAAAACAAAACTCGAGATCATTCTGAAGCGATCTCGGGAGTCTCAAGAAACGGAAACAGTCGAAGAAACACCTCAAGAGGAACCTTCTCCAGAAGAAGAAGAAAATACCACGGCAGAAAATGAGACTTCACTTCACTTTGGAGATACCATCAACATTGCCGTGAGCAAGATGGACCAGCTACTTGACCTTACCGGGGAGCTGATGATTGAGAAAGACCGCTTGTTAAATGATCTTGGTGCTAGCAGCTCGTCAGAGTTTAATAGGTTAAATAGGTTGATTTCTGACTTGCAATACAGCATGTTGAAAGTAAGGATGGTTCCACTGGATTTTATGTTCAAAAGGTTCCATCGAGTAGTAAGAGATGCTTCTCAGATAGAAGGTAAGAAAGTAAACCTTGCACTTGAAGGGGTTGATGTTGAGATAGATCGAAATATTTTGAAAGTCATCTCTGAGTCTTTGGTGCATGTGGTTAGAAATGCTGTTGCTCACGGCATTGAAAGTCCATCCATTCGGAAAGAAGCGAAAAAGCCTGAAGAGGGTCTTATACGTTTGAAAGGACTTTATGATAAGGATAGTGTCATCATAGAAATTGAAGATGATGGCAAGGGAATTAACCCTGAGGACATCAGAACGAAGTTGAAAAAGACCAAGGCACTCGATGAGAAAGTAATCGACGCAATGGACGATGGAGACATTGTGCGGCAAATATTTACTCCCGGTTTCTCTAATGCTGAAAAGGTTACGGAGATTTCTGGAAGAGGAGTGGGAATGGATGTCGTAAAGCGATCAGTAGAGTCTATTGGAGGTCAGGTGATAATAGACTCCAAAATTGGTGCGGGTACTAATATCCAATTGAGACTACCTTCTTCTTTGGCTTTGAAATCAGTATTGGTTTTTGAATCCGCGGAACAGGCCTATGCTATCCCTGTAAGTTTTGCCGAAACGGTGGTGTCCGTATCCTCTGAAGATATCCACCAGGTTGGAGGCTATTGGGCTACATCATTTCAAGGAGAGACTATTCCACTCATATTCCTAGAAGATTTATTGACTCTAGATACTTTGGAAAATGTGGAGGCCGCTAATATCTACAGGTCATTTGAGCAGGTTGAAGGTGGTGGCAAATTTGAAATGATTGTCGTCAATTACTCAGAGAAATACCTGGCGCTTGTCGTAACAAGGATGCTTAAGAAGTTAGATGTCCTGGAAAAACCGCTGATGAATCCATTAGATGACATCAAGTTGCTATCTGGAACCACTATCCTCGGCGATGGTAACGTTTGCCCTATCCTGGATGTAGCCTCGATAAGTGAGTTTTATTATCAATACCTTACTCAGCAACAATTATCAATTTAAAAGATATCATAGTGAACCCCATCACGGTTAGTGATGAGGAACTAACTGCTTTGATGGTTGCCATCAAAAATAGGTATGGTCTTGATTTCACTAACTATGAGAAGAGTTCTCTGAAACGGGGTGTCTCCAGGCTCATGATGAAGCACCATATGAGCTCTTTGTTGGAGCTGTGGGCCCGCATATTGAGAGATGCTGAGTTTTTCGCCGAAGCCATCGATGATCTTTTAGTGAACCTGACGGAGTTGTTCCGTAATCCGGATGTTTGGTTGATGATGCGCGACAAGATTCTAGAGGAATTCAAAGGACAGAATTTAAGTATCTGGCATGCAGGCTGCTCCACAGGGGAGGAGGTTTACACCATGTCCATTGTGTTGGAGGAGCGAAAGATGCTTGAAAGAGCTAGTTTGGTTGCCACGGACCTCAGTAAAAAGGCTCTGGACAAAGCAAAAAACGGAAAGTACTCATTGCCCGTGCTTAAGCAATATCTGAAGCCTTTGTTGGAATACCTTCCAAGGGCCAGGATGGATATGTATTTTGATTTTAAGGAAGATCATGCTAGTATCAAAAATCGATACAAAAGGAAAGTGAGCTTCTCTCATCATAACTTGGTCCAAGACCAGAGTATTGGAAAGTTTGATATCATTTTTTGTAGGAATGTGATGATTTACTTTGATGAAAAGCTGAAAATGGAGGTGCTGAATTTGCTTTATAAGTCCTTAAAGCCTGACGGTTTTCTGATCATTGGGTTTTATGACATCATGCCAGAATACGGTAAAAAGCTGTTTCAGATTTATGATATTAAGACAAGGGTGTATAGAAAACGAATTTCTAAAATCAGTTAGGTATGCGGATACGTACATTGATAGTAGACGATAGTCTTTTCACTAGAAAGAAACTTCAGGATTTACTTGGTGAAATGCCAGAAATAGAAATTTGCGCTATTGCTAGTAATGGTGAGGAAGCTATTGATTTAGCCTTGGAACTTAAGCCCGACTTTATCACATTGGACAATGTCTTGCCTGATATGACAGGGCTGCAAATATTGAATGTATTAAAAGGACAATTGACCAATACTAAGATTGTAATGATCAGCGCAGTGGGGCAGCAGTCTACTATAAAAGAGGCCATGGAATTGGGTGCATTGCACTACTTTGTAAAGCCTCTGGATCCTCAAGATTTTAAGGAAACTGTAACGGAAATTTTAAAATAACGGGAGTTGCACCTACTCATCCCTTGTTTATTCGGCTTTACACTTGCTTTTAGAAAGAAAAGCTTGGAATAGGACAGATTTGTAGGAAGAACACAGTTTAAAATGCTCAAAAATCTAGCAGACACAGAATTGGAAATGGCCACGAAACTGATATTCGATGGTCTCTCTATGGCAAAGGCTTCCATGGAGCAAATTTTGCAAAGCCCTATTTCCCTGAAAAAGATCGATTACGGTGAAGAGAAGAAGTTGCCTTCGGTAGGCAATGAAACTGGGGAGCCTCTACATGTGATTAAGACGAATTTGATAGGTGACCTTCGGGGAACAAGTCATCTTATTTTCTCGGAGAAAGATGTGAACAATATCTGCGCTGCTTGCTTGTCAAAAGATATATTGGAGAATGACTCTCCTGAGAATAAGGTGATGAAAGTTGGCTTCCTAACTGAGATTGACAATATGGTGGCCGGAGCTGTTATTACGGAGTTTGCTAACAAGCTAAATCTTGATATCTATGGTCATGTACCATCTCTGCATATGGTAAAACCTTCAGAAATCGAAGAGTATTTTATAAATGAATCGAATGACTATGATTCGATTATACATTTTAAGGCAATATTTCATGGAACTGAGCTGGACATATCGCCTGATTTTGTTTGGATTTTCCCTACGGAATTGGTGGAAAAGATCAAACAACAATTTTAACTTGTCCCGTCAACTTAAAACTAAAAAAAGCACTTACTAGCATTTATACCATTTGACATTATGGCTAACAAAGTACTAATTGTAGATGATTCAATATACATGAGATCTCTCATCAAAAACGCCCTGGAAGAAGGAGGGTATGAAATTGTGGGAGAGGCTCAGAATGGTGAAACTGCCATTGACTTAGCTTTAGATCTTCAACCGGATCTTATTACGCTGGACAATATCTTGCCTGACATGATGGGCTTTGAAATTCTGAAGGTGTTGAAAGAAGAAGGTTTGGAGTCGAAAGTAGTGATGGTCAGCGCCGTGGGTCAGCAGACAGTAGTGAATAAAGGAAAGGAATTAGGAGCTGAGGATTACATTGTAAAGCCATTCACAAATGAAGACCTCTTAGAAGTGGTCAAGAGAGTACTTTCCTCTTAAATAGAGGTAAATTGGATACAATATTATGAAACGGCTATACGACCTATCGATTCGTAGAAAATTTGCTGTGGTAATCATTCCTTTGATTATCACAATTCTTGTTTTTGATTATTTGCAAGTCAAACACAAGTACCTGGATTATCAGGATGCTTCGCGTTTGAATAAAGCTATCAACATCGGGATTGAGATCAATCATGCGGTTCATGAGCTGCAGAAAGAAAGGAGTATCGCTACTGGGTATATAGCTAACAATGGTGAAAGCTTTCGATACGAACTGGATGAGCAAAGAGAAAGAAGTGACAGTACGATCAATAAGTTTCTTGCGGAAGTTGTGCGGCCTGAATTCAGCGACTTATTCAAATTTCATGAACAAGACTTCCTGCATCTTCAAGAAAACTTTAGTAAAGTCGATGACTTAAGAGCACAGGTAGACGATCTCGCAATTGGTTCTGATTTAGCCATTGACTACTATTCGGATATCAACAATACCGCTCTGGATATTGTGAACGATCTCATTAATGATACCAGGAATAAGGAAGTGGCTCAGCAGGTACATGCTATTATCTATTTTCTGAAATCAAAGGAATACGCCAGTATAGAAAGAGCCATAGGTACTCAAGCCTTCTCTCTAAATGAATTGGATTATGATACTTATAACAAGTTCACTTCCGTCGTTGCTTCTCAAGTGGCTTTTTATGAGGCCTTTTACACTATTGGCAACCAGGAATCGCGTGATACATACAAGAGAACAGTAGAAGGTCCTGATGTAATTGAAGTTGAAAGATTACGTGAAGCACTTTTCACAAACGATATTTTATTGGAAGAGGCAAGCTACTGGTATCGGGTAAGTACAAGTAGAATCAACCTACTAAAACGAGTAGAGGACAGCATGTCCAATAAGATTCACATCTACACTGAGAATATAGCTAATGAAGCAAATAGAAGTTTTTGGACTTTTCTTGCCATTGATATTTTGATTGGCGTTTTGGCTTTTTGGTTGATGTCTACCATCGTCACCAATATGTTGGAGAATGTGACGAAGTTGGATGAATATACTCGGAAAGTCTCTAGTGGTGATCTTAGTAAAAAGGTATCGATTCCTACCAAGGATGAGCTTGGACATTATGCGAGCACCTTTAATATCATGGTGGATGAGATCAAAAAGACACATGCAGCGCTCAAGAAGGAACGAGATCATGCTAAGTACTTGTATGAGAATATTTACAAGCAATCCGAGGTAGTTTTTCAAAATGTCCAGCAAGGTATATTCTTACTCGATAGGCGATTTAGGATAAGCAAGCTCCATTCCAAGGCAATGGAGACCATCTTTGATCGTCGTAAAATAGGTGGAGAGAACTTCGCCAACTTCATGAGACCTTTGATTATTCCAAGGGACTTAGAGGCACTTGAAATGTTCATGAGGCATCTGTTTAATGCCGACATGGATGAAGAGGTAGTCAATCAGTTGAATCCTATCGAACAAGTGAAGATTTATACCGAGCTGAATGGTGTTGTTAGCACAAAATATATTCACGTAGGTTTCACGAGAATTATCAGAAAAGGTAAGATCCAGAGTATTATGGTCACTGTTTCTGATGAAACAAAATCAGTATTGCTACAACAGCATCTTGAGGAAGCTGAAGCGAAGAAGAAACAGGAAACAGAGCAGGTGCTGAGTATATTGAAGATAGATCCGTCAGTACTTAGAGGGTTTCTCTTCAATACCAGAAAAACACTTTCGAATATCTCTGAGCAGTACGAAGCGTTTGACGGAGATGATTATAAGAAGCTTCTTGATTTCACTTTTGAGACCATTCACAATCTGAAAGGCAACGCCTCGGTTATTGGTCTTGATCTTATGAGTAACAAATTCCATGAGATTGAAGAGGCGATCACGAGGTTGAAGGGTGGAGCTGTTAAGGGAAAAGATTTCCTTACCATCCTCTATGAGATCGATGAGGCTAACAAAGTCCTTTCTGAGATGACGGATATGCTGCGGAAGATCGCGGATATCTACAAAAAATACCCGGCAGAAGGTCAAGTCGTTTCAAACATTATGGTGATCAACACACTGCAGAAAGGTGTCGAGACACTCAGTGAAGAGCTTGATAAGCCGGTAAACTTTGATCTGAAGAACGATAAGAATATTGTCATTCCCGAAACCTATATCAATCCTTTTAAGGATATTATGATTCAGTTGATTAGGAATTCATTAGTACACGGGATTGAGGAAAGCGCAGTGAGATCTGAGCGGAATAAGCCACCGAAGGGAACCATTAACATAGACATAAGTGCTACGGCTCAGGATGACATCTTGATTTCGTACAGAGACGATGGAGGAGGACTTGACTTAGAGGATATCAAGGTCAAGGCGCTTGAGAGAAATGTAATTTCGGATTTTGAGGCAGAAAACATCTCTAAGGAGAAAATTCCTGAGCTCATATTTATGAATGGATTCTCCACTTCCGAGAAAAGTGATATGAACAGCGGCAGAGGTCAGGGGATGAGTCTGGTTAAGAATATTATTGAAGATCAAAAAGGTGCTTACACAGTCAATTTTGAGAAGGACAAGTATTTTGAGATCATCATAAAACTTCCTTCTGTTTATAAGGATCAACCTGAGAATATACTTTCATGAGGCTATTGATAGTGGATGACTCATCCATAATGCGCCGCACCATCGAGAAGAACCTTGGAGACTATGATCTGGAGGTAATAGGTATGGCTTCCAATGGCAAGGAGGCTATAGAAATGGTCAAAGCAGAAAAACCCGATGTAATTACACTGGACATTACTATGCCTGAGATGGATGGTATAGCATGTCTTGAGAGTATCATGGAAATCCATCCGGAAGCAAAGGTGATGATCATTACTGCGCTTTCGGACAAATTGACCGGTCTTATTGCATTGGATAAGGGTGCTAGGGGCTTCTTATACAAACCAGTGAATGCTGAGGATTTAGCCAGAGCTTTTGATAAACTTCTAAAGAGAAATGCAAAACAATAGAGAGGAATTTGAATCCACTTGCAATCTCTTTATCGATTCAGTTAGTAATTACTTTAAACATCTAACTGAGGTTGATTCAAAGATCCACGTTCCTTATTTGAAAGAGACTAAGGGTCTTGTATTGAAGGATTTTACTGGGATGATCGGTATTTCAGGAAGTAAGAAGGGATTCGTTTATATATCGGCTGACCGAGCCATGTTTGAGGATCTCATTAATATTTTTATAGGTATTGAAGATCCTTCAAATGCAGATATTCTTGATATGGCAGGTGAGATTTCCAACGTTGTAGCTGGAAATGTCAGAGCAAATCTTGGTACCAATTTCATGATTTCAGTTCCTGTGGTATTCGAAGGAATGCCTAACGAGTTGGAAATAGAGCAAAATGTTTCGCTGTATGTCATACCCATCAAGTGGAAGGAGCACGAAGCCTTTGTTGTTATTGGATTGAATTAAAAGAATCCCTAATTTCCGGCCTCCTTATTGCATAAGATTTTTGGCCAAGCAATCGAAAAATTTTTCTTCCTTCCGCTTCGATAAGGTTAAGGACCAAACCAAATCGAATTACTTCTCATTGATGCCAGGCGAGAGTGCCTTCAATAAGATGTTTTCGTCCGCTTTTGTCATAAATCAACCCCTAAATGTTGTCGGTAGGAATGGGTACTGGCTTTTCCAAAGAGATGAAATAGTGTTTTTGGCGGTCTTCGCTTGTGCGGGACGAGGGCACCTGGCTAGTATGATGACCCGGATATATGCAAACTCCCTAAAACGCTTGGTAGTGGATCATAATGTTCAATTTCCAGGTTCCATTTTGGGTTTTATACACAGGGAGATTATGTCCAGGTTCAAGAGTCGAGAACGGTTTATTCTGCATACCGGAGCAGACCTGGGTATTTTAAGAGTAGATCTGTCTACTCGACAGATGGAGTTTGCAGGCGCAAAGATGGACTTGTTACAAGTTGTAGATGGTAAAATTGAAACGATTCAGGGAGATGATATATCTATTGGACCCGAATCAGAGAATCAGACGACCTTTCATACAAGAACCGTTTCTTCTGAAGCTACCTCATGTTATATTCACACGGAGGGTTTGACCAAGTTGGTGGTGGAGCAAGCTTATAGCAAGCTGGGTAAAAATGGAGTGAAGTCCCTTTTGAAGAAAGTGCAAAAAATGCCGATGGAAAAGCAGAAGAAGGTGTTATCAGGATATTTTGAAAAATGGAGCAACGCTAGCAGGAAAACCGATGATATCCTGCTCCTTGGTCTAAAGTTTTGAGCATTTCGTCCAATAAATGCTTAGAAAGACCATCTAAAATGATTAGTTTGCTTTTTAACCAGCACCAGCCACTAATATGATTGACGACCTACCTAATTTAGGGGGCTTAATCGAATCCAATTCCTTTAAAAAGGGAAGATTCAAGGAGTTTACAAAAAGCCTTTTGCGGCAATTGGTATTTGAATCCAGTTGCGACCGAGCTATTCTGTGGCTTTACCAACCTTCCAGAAAAAATCTTAGAAACTATACTGTTTATAGTGGGGTAGATGATGCCTACTACGGCAACGATGTACTCTTCGAAAGAGACCATGAGTTTTTCTTCGATTTACTTCGAAACAATGTAGTCACTACAATTGGAAGCATTTCATCTTGGGAGAATTTGAAATCGCTTTCGGAGCAGTATGCCAGACCTTACAATATTTCATCGATGCTAGGTGTTCAGGTTTGGAATAAAGGAAACCTTTTTGGATTCCTGTTTCTGGAATCTGTAAAACAACTACACAACTGGAGAAGTAAAGATCAAGTGCTACTGAATAGTGCATCCTTCTTGATCTCGCAAGCATACGATAATAGTATCCTTCGAAGAGAACAGAAGTTCCTTGAAGAAAATACGCCTGATTTCGATAGCATCTTTAACGATATACCCATCCCTATACTATTGTTCGACCCGAAAGATTTGAGTGTTTTTGGGTTTAACGATTCCATTGCAAAGGTCTGTGGTTATGAAGCAGAGGAATTTCAGGGATTAAAGTTAAGAGACTTGATCGCGGAAACTTCTTTGCTGAAATTCCAGATGGAAAACAGTCAAGGAGCAACTGAAGTCTGGAATAATGATTTGTGGGATTTTAAGCATAAGTCAGGTCAGCTTATCCAAGCTCAGATAAAGAGCTCTCAGACGGATTATTGTGGACAGGATGCCAGACTGTTGGTCGTGTTTACCGTCAAGAAAGAACAGAGCTCAAGTAAGCAGGAGCAATTGGAACAAAGACTAGCGGACCATGCTTTTTACACTTCGCATTATGTAAGAGGTCCTATTGCGAATATTCTCGGGTTAATTGATTTGATTAAATTAAGCTGGGAGGATAGAGAGAACTACGAAGACTTAATTTATAGGCTAAAAATCCAGATTATGAATTTGGATGAGGCAGTTCGTGTGATGAGCGCAAAAGTTGAGTTAGATTAGCAATATTATTTCAAGCACCGTCTAATGGCAATGAAAAATAAAGTAAGGGACATTATACTGAAGCGGACAAGCCTCATTATAACCCTTTTGCTCATTTTGAGCGCGGTGGCACTATTGCGAGTTGCTACTACACACAAGGATGTAGATGATGTTGCCAACATTGATTTACCGCTTATTGAGATACTGACTCAGATTGAGACCAACCAACTAGAGCAATCACTAAGCTTTGAAAGAGCAATTAGATATTCTGAGGAGCTTGATAAAAATGAATTCGCATACAACAACTTCATTGTCGCTGACAGTAATTTCCGCTACCTGGCGAAACTGGTAGATCAGGATCTACTTACCGCTGAACAACAAGTGGTTGATGCTCTTGGCAGAACCTCGCAGGAGGCGCAACAAATCAAGCTTCGTGGTTTGCTTTTGTCTTTGAAGAAGTTGGAGAATGATCATGCTAGCTATGAGGAGCATGTTATAGAGGTGCTGGAATTATTAGAAGATGGGAAAATTGATGAAGCTATCCTGATAACTGAAAAGGTTGAATCTGAAGAGAATCAATTTAATAAACAGATAGAAGGTGTGCTAATGAGGCACGAGATGTTCACAGAGGCACTGGTGGATATTGTAGAAGAAGAAGAGGTGCTATCCATGAAATGGATTGTAATCTTGACGTTGGCATTTGTAATTATTTCTTTGGTGGCTGTTTTCACCTTCAGTTACAATGTCTGGAGACCCTTGGAAGACATACGTTTAGGTGCGGAGAAGTTGGGTGCTGGGCATTTAGACACGAGAATACAATTGCGTAGTACAAGTGTAACGGAAGACATTGTCAATTCTTTTAACAAGATGGCAGGAGACCTTCAGGCATCAAAACAAGAGATTGATAGATTTATCCATTTTAGCTATAGCACGGCAAATGACCTAAAAGCCCCCGTTGAGACGGTTAGGTCTTTGCTTGATATGCTTAGTAAGAAGGATATGAGGCAGGCAGATTATGATGCTGTTCTTAGAAATTCCAAAAGAGCAGCAGATCAATTGTTAGAGACCGTCGATGCTTTAAACGAAGTGAATCAGCTTAGAGAGAAGCTGATAGAGCCAAAAGAGTTTTTGAGCTTTGACAAGATCCTTAATGAGGTAGGTGCTTCAATTATTGATGATATAAAGGAATCGTCTGCATTGATAAAGAAAGACTTTTCCGCAATCAAAGAGCTGGAATATCCTAAGTCACACTTGAAGACTATTTTGCAAAACCTGCTCACTAATGCCATCAAGTACAGGAACCCTGATAAACCTTTGAACATTCATTTGAGAACTGCTGTTTATAAAAATCAGGTGATTTTGACGGTCAAAGACAATGGGCTCGGTTTTGATTCAGTAAAGTACAAAGACGACATTGTCAAACCCTTCGTGAGATTCCATTCTCATACCACAGGTAGTGGCCTGGGTATGTACATAGTGAAGACCATTCTGGATTTTCATCAAGATGAGATCAAAGTGGAGAGCCAACCTAAGAAAGGGGCTAAATTCACTATTTACTTCAATAAAGCCTAGAGGTAACAAGTTCCGAAATTCTCTCGTGTAAGGCGTAGGAGAGTTACATTTGAGGGAGAATGAATCAGCTTTCAAGCACTCATCATGAGGTCATAGACGAATTAGTCAGAAGCGCACTTTTGAAGGCTTCTGAGGCGATGGAAGCTATGCTGAAAATCAGGATGAAACCACATGATAGTCTGCATGGCTTCGGTAGGCTTGAGCGCATTCCCGAATTTGATGAATTGGGTAGGTTCAAGGTACACGCCGTAAGAGTGAGAATTAAGGGTGAGATAGGAGGGGCTTTTTACTTTCTGATTAATGCCCACGAGGTAGACCTAGTCAATCAGGTTTGCCTACCTGATACGATGAACGCCTCAACACTTTCTGAAGACAAAATGATGAAGCATGGCTTCATGTCAGAAATCGAAAATATGATTGCTTCTTTGTCGATTGGAGAGATATCCGATGCACTTGGTGTCCAATTATTGATTGATGTGCCAGAAGTGCAAATTCTACAAGGAGAAGACATCAATAAATTCCTTGATACAGAGAACTTCTCTAATAGGACCTCATTTCATGTAAGGTCTAATTTGTCTGGTGTTGTGGTTAATATCTCTCCTTACTTCATTTGGATGCTTGACGAAAGATTTGTAGAGACCCTGAAGCTGAATATCGTAATCTAAAGCTCCCTTAAAGACTCCAATACTGAGGCATTAGAACCTTTCTTCCGAACTATCGTCAAGGGTAGGTAATCAATGGCGTGTATTAGCTTTTCAGCTGTACTGCCGATGAATAGTGCAGAAGCGGCAGTTCTTCCTTTAGCGCCGATGAGTATCCCACTTACTTCCTCTTGAACGGCAAGGTTCTTAATGACCTGTCCAAAATCATCATTTTCATCCAAAGAGAACCTCACTTCAATTGGTGTATCCAGGGTCTCTATTTTAGATACCCAGACTTCATACTCTTTAGCTGCATTGTCTTTCATGATCTGAGCAAAGTCCTGATAGGATTTACCAGAATAATGGTATCCAGTTGGAACCGAGTATATGTTCTGGCAAATGATCTTCACTTTGAAATCATTGCTCTTCGAGATGAACACAGCATATTCCAAAGCCATGCGACTATGGATACTGAAATCTATTGGAATAAGAAGTGTTTTTAGCTCCGGTACATGGCCCTCAGGAATCACAATAAGACTACAAGGAGCTCTTCTAGCCAGTCTTTGATTGAAGATCCCAGTGCCTTTACTTTTCCATTTGCTACCACTGAAAACAACGTCTATAGATTTGTTTTCTAATATCTTCAGCACTTCTCGAAAAGCATTGCCCTTTTTAACGATGACATGGATATTGGCACTAATATCATGAGGCATTATGGTTTTAAGCCTTTGATAGATGCTGTCTTTTCTAAACTGCACAACCTTGTCATCTAGCTTATCAAACTCTGCCGAATTGATCTCACTGATATTGGTCAGGACATTTATAAAAAAAATGTCCTCTGCAGGGGAGGACTTAGATATAAAGGACACAAATGAAAGAAGTGTTTCATCCATATCCGAACCATCAAGGCAAACAAGAATCTTGCGAGTTTCGAGCATTAGCTTAATTCTAAATTAAGTCCCTAACAAATTTACCTGTTCGATGGTTTTTGTGAACTTTTTTGATGCCTTATTTCGGGTTTTTATATCACAATGTTCACAATGCGATTTGGGACTATTATCACCTTTTTTGGCGTCTTGCCTTCTGTCCATTTCAACACTACCTCATTTTGTAAAACTGTTTTTTCTATTTCTTCTTTTGAAAGCGAAAGTGCCAGATCGAGTTTTACCCTCATCTTACCATTGATTGATACTGGATACTGAAAGCTGTCTTCTTGCAAATACTCCTCCTTAACTTCAGGAAAAATAGCTTGAGAAAGGGGAGTGGAATGACCAAGGTTTTGCCATAACTCCTCAGTGACATGGGGTGCATAAGGAGATAGAGCTATAACTAAAGGTTCCAATATTTGTCTTTTGCCGCACTGCAGTGAGGTAAGTTCATTGGTGGCTATCATGAAGTTACTGACTACTGTATTCAGCGATAATCTATCAATATCTTCTTCTATTTTCTTTAGGGTGCCGTGCAGGATCTTAAATTCCTCTTTAGTTGGTTCGGCTTCTGAAATACTGAAAGCAGCTTCATTGTGAAATAGGTTCCAGAACTTTCTCAGGAACTTATAAACTCCTTCGATGCCATTGGTATTCCATGGTTTACTTTGTTCAACTGGTCCCAGGAACATTTCATACATTCTCAACGTGTCTGCCCCGTACTTCTCGACCAAGTCATCGGGATTGACCACATTGAACTTAGACTTAGACATTTTTTCGATCTCATGTCCGCAGATGTATTTATCACCTTCTAGTTCGAAAGTAGCTTTTGCAGCATCTGGCGATTTTTGTTTGAATTTCTCAACATCTAGCACATCATCCTTCACAATATTGACATCTACGTGAAGTGCTGTCGTTTGGTAATTCTTAGTTAGACCCTTCGATACGTACTTATTTTCTCCATTTACTCTATACACGAAGTTTGATCTTCCCTGGATCATACCTTGGTTTACAAGCTTTTTCGCATATTCATCAACCTTCAGGAAACCTCGGTCAAATAAAAACTTCGTCCAAAAACGAGAATATAGAAGGTGGCCTGTGGCATGTTCCGGTCCTCCCATGTAGAAATCCACATCTTGCCAATATTCCAGCGCATTTTCACCACAGAATGATCCATCGTTATTGGGGTCCATATACCGGAAGAAATACCAACTACTTCCTGCCCAACCTGGCATGGTACTTAATTCAAATGGGTTGCCACCGTGATTCCAGTCCTTTGCTCTACCAAGAGGAGGGTCGCCATCTTCTGTCGGGAGGTATTCGTCGATTGCAGGCAATTCGATGGGTAGGTTGGCATCTTTAATTAGCTGAGTAGTGCCATTTTCGTAATAGACTGGTATAGGCTCGCCCCAGTATCTCTGTCTTCCAAAAATGGCATCTCTAAGTTTATAGTTGACTTTTCTCACCCCAATGCCTCTTTTTTCTACTTCCTCAATTCCCTTGTCGATAGCTTCTAAAGGTGTTAGTCCATTCAGGAAATCTGAGTTTACGACTTTTCCATCCTTTGTAGGGTCTGCTTCGGTTTCAGTGATATTTTGAGCGTCAATGATTTTTACTATTGGTAAGTCGAAGTGCTTAGCAAAATCAAAGTCTCTTTGGTCACCACTAGGGACTGCCATTACCGCACCTGTTCCATATCCCGCCAAGACATAATCAGCAATCCAAATAGGAACCTTTTCTCCTGAAAACGGATGAATGGCATAACTTCCAGTGAATACGCCAGTGATATTCTTGGCGTCACTCATTCGATCTCTTTCCAGTCGATTCTTGGCTGCCTCTACATAGGTCTCTACTTCACTTTGCTGCTCTTGGGTAGTCAAGGAAGGAACTAACTCACTTTCTGGAGCTAGTACTAAAAAGGTTACGCCATAGATCGTGTCAATTCTGGTGGTGAAAACTCTGATTGCTGCTTTCGAATCTTCCACCTTGAAATCAATTTCTGCACCATAGGATTTGCCTATCCAGTTCTTTTGGATTTCCTTGATAGCGTCTGGCCAATCAATTTTATCAAGTCCTGATAGCAATCTATCGGCATAAGCAGTAATCCGCATGCTCCATTGCGGCATTACTTTCTTTACCACTGGATGACCACCTCGCTCGGAAAAGCCATCTTTTACTTCGTCGTTTGATAGAACGGTACCTAAAGCGGGACACCAGTTGACGGTGGTATCCGAAAGGTAGGTGAGCCTATACTTTGATAAGAATCGTTCCTGTTTATGCTCACTGTAACCATTCCATTCTCCCGCTTCGATTATGGGAGTGTCTTCATCGCAAGCGGCGTTTATGGTTTTGTTTCCTTCTTTACTGAGTTTTTCTATTAAGGTCTCAATTGGTTCAGCTCGATCCGCATCCTTATTGTACCAACTTTCATAGATCAACTTAAATATCCATTGAGTCCACTTATAGAAGGAAGGGTCGCTAGTGCGAATTTCTCTTGACCAATCATAGGAAAACCCAAGGGCTCTTAGTTGCTCTTTGTATCGATTGATATTTGTTTCAGTCGTAATGGCTGGATGTTGCCCGGTTTGAATAGCATATTGCTCCGCAGGTAGACCAAAGGAATCAAACCCCATAGGATGTAATACATTAAAGCCTTTAAGCTTTTTGTAACGAGCAATGATATCAGTAGCGATATAACCTAATGGATGTCCAACGTGCAAACCGGCTCCCGACGGATAAGGAAACATATCCAATACATAATATTTTGGCTTGCTGCTATCTTCCTCAACTCTGAAAATATCGTTATCAGACCAGTATTGCTGCCATTTTTTCTCAATAGCTTGAAAATTGTATTCCGCCATCAGGTATTTGAATTCTTTTTTTAAGGCGGCAAAGGTAACTGATCAAAAAACTTTTACTCAATTTTTAAAGAGGATGGAAACCCTTTGTTTAGGAGCTTGTCATTAGGACATATTGCTTACTTATCAAGAAAAGAGATGAAAAGAATTTGGTTGGTTTTTTTAGGTGTTTTAGTTGCGGTTCTTAGTTGGTCCACTTCGGCGGTAGCTCAAGCTGATACACTTCCATCGAGTACTAATCCTGAACCGAAAATTATTTATTATGAATCTGACAAAAATCAAGATTCCAGGAGGAGCTCTTTCAGTTGGAGACGGGATAGAAACACTGGGAGAGGCAGAATAAAGACCCTGGCTGGTAGTATGAATCACTCCGGTGGTTTCGGAGCTCTCAGTTTTAAATCAACAAGATTTAGAGATGAAGCCATGATTCTTGGAGGTCTTCGTGGCGGTTGGATCATTAATCGAACTCTGGCTATAGGGGGAGAGGGATATGGTGTCATTCCTACCTCCAGATATGAGGATATAGAAATAGGGGAGGAAGTGTTGGCCCTCGGCGGATATGGCGGAATGTTTCTAGAGCTGATTTTCTTCTCCAATGAAGTGATTCATATAACATTTCCATTAGGAGCAGGTGCCGGATGGTTGGGTTATGAGTATACCAATGAAGTTCGTAACCCTGGATTTGCAAGCAATACCGAGACGTTGTTGGATGATGATGTGTTTTGGTATGTAGAGCCTGGAGTCGATGCTGAATTGAATATTGCCCGCAACTTTCGATTAGCTTTTGGAATAAGTAAAAGATTTACGCAGGATCTAAACATTGTCAACACTGATGAGGCAGCTTTGGAGAAGCTCAACTACTTTATCACCTTGAAGGTAGGAAGCTTTTAGACGGAACATGATCGAAGTTTCGAGACGCCCAGAGAGTATCTGGGCTTTTTTATTTCTAAAAAGGCCTTGATATTTACGTTCAATCAAGGTCAACTATGAAACGATACTTTTTGCTCTTTTTCTCTTTTGTGGTAATAAGCCAATATTGTTTAGCTCAAACGATCAACACGGATCGGCCCACACAGAGCGCTTCAGCTTACGTGCTGCCAAAAGGTCGATTACAGTGGGAAACAGGAGCCTTAATTCAAAAGACCAATTCTAACTTAAATCAATATACCTATAACAATTCACTGATAAGGTACGGCTTGAGCGATATTTTTGAAGCTCGCCTTACCATTAATTATGAAGGTTTTAATCTAGGATTGGATGGTGCCGATTTAAGCGACAATGGTTTTAGCCCTGTTGTCGTTGGGTTCAAATCGAAGATTGCGGATGAAAATGGATTTTGGCCGCAAGTCTCATTTGTGGGACAGGTAGCTTTACCAAGCGGTGATGAAGGTTTTAATGTGGAATCAGCTATTCCCAGTTTTAGATTCAGTTTGCTGCATAATTTCTCATCTACTTCTAGCCTTGGGTACAACTGGGGAATGGAGTGGCAGGAGGGTTTACCCGGATCTGTCAATATATACACTATTGTCTATAATCAAGGTTTTGCTGGTTCTTTCGCTTGGTTCCTTGAATTTTATGGGTTCATATATGGAGAGAATGAAAACATTCTTGGTGATCCAATTGATATAGCTGATGACCACAGGGCGAATTCCGGATTTACTTACATCTTGAATGATAAAGTCCAGTTTGATTTGTCCGCTGGTGTTGGCTTTAGTGACGATTTGACCAACTCATCTCCAGACTTTTTTCTTAGCGGAGGTGTTTCATTTGCTTTTATCAAGTAATGGACATTATATCATTCAGGGATTATTGCTTGTCCAAGCCTGGTACGGAGGAGACTACACCATTTGATGAAGATACATTGGTCTTCAAAGTAATGGGGAAGATGTTTGCGCTGGCGGGAATGGAGAAATTTGAATTTGTCAACCTGAAGTGTGACCCTGAGTATGCGTTAGAACTCAGGGCTGAACATGATGGAATTAGGCCGGGATATCATATGAGCAAGAAGCACTGGAACTCGGTTTATATTGAAGTAGGAGAGAAGCTTATACGCGCTTTAACTGATCACTCCTATGATTTGGTGGTTAGTAAGCTCCCAAAGAAAGATAGAGAGGCTTTAAACAATCTCTGATCAGTCCGCAAAAATCCTGCAGAGTCGTATTTCCTCAAAATCCATTTGTCCGTTGAGGCTACGATGAATCACGCCTAATTTGACGTTCCCTGCAGAATCCAGGTATTCCTCATTACCCTGACTCTTTAGTTTCTCTATGACCTTACTCACCTTTTTTACTTTGTGATTTTCGGGTTTCAAAGCTGAGATGTCTAGTGAAGGTTGATCCTCAAGTATTTTCTCCAAATGGCCAATTATGGTGCCTTCTGTGAGATCTCTGTCAAATGCAATCTCTGCGATTGATTTTCCTTCCACTACCATCTTCTTAGTCTTCTGGAAGGTGGATTCTTTGACGGGCTCAGTTACTCTTTCTTTTTGCTTTCCTTTATTTTTTTCAATGATAGTTTCATCATTCGTACCGCCACATTTCTCTATGAAATCCATATGGGAAATGACTATTTGCTCCTTCTCGGTAATTTTTAGGTTCTGCTCATTGTCAGCTGATAGTTCCTGAAATCTTTTGTCCGCTTTGAAGGCTAAGTCATCCACTTGCAATGCCACTTCATTCAGGCCCTTGAGGTTCAGGCCTTCTAAAGACTTTAATCGAGATAGCGCCACATATCCTTGTCCTTTCTCAAAGGTTTTGCTCAGGTCGATTTCAGCCTCATCTAGCGTCATGCCCTGACTTTTATGAATAGTGATTGCCCAGGCCAACCTTAGCGGTATCTGTTGATAGGAAGCGAGGATTTTGTCATTCTCATCAGTGACGCTCCATTCCTCCTGTCTGGCGATAATGGTAGGGCCTGAATCCAATGTGACTTTGGGGTATTTGCCATCTGTACTTTTACCAGTAACTCTACCTAGACTACCATTGAAATAGCCTTTTTCAGGATTGTTTTTGACGAACATAACCCGAGCTCCTTCTTTTAGTATCAGCTCTTTGGGTGCCATTACATTTTGTGAGAGAGACTGGGTGAGTTTATTATTTCCATTAGTCTTCGCTTCGTATCGACTTTCCTTTCCTTCGAGATTGGAGAGCATCTCTCTATTTATCTGATCTACGTCGGCATTGTGTGTGTAGAGTCGTACAGACGCATCCTGTTTGTTGGCGGCCTTCAACTGTTCAATCGCCTCTAGGTTGATGTTTCTTGCTCTGATACTCTTCAAGATCTCATTGAGCTCAGATTCTTTTTGACGGAATTGCTTTGTGAGATAACAGACTTGTAAATTGGCTTTAACCCAGGTCGGTGACATAAAGACGAATTTGTCCCTGGCCGGTACTTCATATTTGAAGACTGGCGGTAGTTGAAAAAAGTCGCCGGATAAGATGAGTTGGATTCCACCGAATGGGAGGGAGGAGTCTTTGAAGAACTGTAGAATGGTGTCAACTCCTTTCAGAATTTTTCCGGAAATCATAGAGATTTCGTCTATGACTAAAACTTCTGTATTGCGTATTCTTTTAGCGAGTTGGATATTCTTTTCGAGTGTGCTTAGGTGAGCCCTGGTGATCTCCTCTTTTATGCCCACACCACTCCAGGAATGGATGGTCTGTCCGCCGATATGAGTAGCGGCAATTCCTGTGGAAGCAGTGATGGCTACGGGGACTTCTCTTTCCTTGAGGTAAGAAATGTACTGGTTGAGAACATAAGTTTTACCGGTTCCGGCGGAGCCAGTTAAGAATACATTGCTACCTGTTTTGAGGATGTCAAGTGCTGATGATTGCTCCAATTATTCTCCTTTTTCGGATTGGTCTTTGGTCTTCTTTTTGGCACTGCTGGACATGGCAACACCAATTGATACTCCGATAGCTGTGCCAAAGGAAACTCCTATTGGAATGTTGTCCATGGCTACACCGAAGGCCGTGCCTATGCCTACACCCAAGCCAATTCCAATTGGTAAATATTGAGGATTTTTCAAGTAGAAATTTTAATTTAAAGATAGATCAAACCAATAGAATGGAGCCAAATAATATTTGGTTGTAAATTATAATCC
>CAZZHO010000017.1:0-40419 GCA_964653795.1 uncultured Roseivirgaceae bacterium
ATCAAAATTATCACACTAATCTTTGGACTCCTGATTTGTGTATCCACTCACGCTCAAGAAGAATTTGCCTATGCCGCCTATCTCTCAAGCTCCATGACCCTGTGGGAAAAGGCTGTTTCCAACTTTCAATCCAAATACGATAACAGCAAGGATAATGAGTCGCTTTTTCGGTTGGCAGTTGCTCAGTACGGACTACTGAGTGCCACTATGAAAGACAAGGACGAAAAAGTCTTTGATAGACATGTAGATGAAGCTATGGAGAATCTGGAAACATGCGAAAACAAGGGTTTCAAAGTCGCAGAATCCCAAGCTATCCTATCAGCAATCTACGGCCTGAAAATAGCTTACACTCCCTGGAAAGGAATGTTCTGGGGCCCCAAGAGTAGCAACCTGATTGAATCCGCCATGAAGTCGGACCCGAAATCAGCATTGGTTCAGAAACTCTATGGTAATAATAAGCTGTTCACTCCAAGCAATTGGGGTGGCGATGTAAAACAAGCAATCGCCTCTTATGAAAAAGCAATACAACTCTATCAGGAAGACAATGATACTGCCTCCAACTGGATGTACATTGACACCTTCGCGTGGCTTGGTCAAGCTTACGAAAAAGAGTCAAAAATTAAGGAAGCTATCACTACCTATGAAGAGGGACTGGAAGTAGAAAAAGACTTTCATTGGATCAAGTCGGCGTTGCTCCCAGCAGCTAAATCCAAATGAAAAGGGCCTTACTTATTTTCCTATTTGTTCACCTTGGATTGCGGTCATTTGCCCAGGAAACTGTATCCGGTTTCATCTATGGGGCAGATGACCAGCAACCCTTGCTGGGTGCTCATGTCGTTTTGCTTTCGGATTGGAGTATCAACACCATCTCTGATCAATCGGGGGCATTTTCGATCCGGCATTCAGGCAGTAACTCAGACTCTCTTCTTATAACTTTTGTGAGTTATGAAGAGCTTACGGTACCAACAAACTACTTCCTATCCAATTCCAGCATCTATCTTAAGCCAAAGGAGCAGGTCATCAAAACTTTAGTGGTGACAGCTGACAAAATCATTGCTGAGGAATTCACCTCTCATAAGATCAAGCGATTGGATATCTATAAGAACCCAAGCAGCAAAGCCGATCCTTTGCTTGCGGTGAACTCCCTGGCTTCCAGCACCACCACCGATGAATCCGCCAACATAAGTTTCAGAGGAAGTAGCGCTGGTGAGACTGGGATTTTCATGGATGGGGTCCCAATCTACGATTATGTCAGGTTCTCACAATTAAACGGCATCGGGACACTTAGTGTATTCAACACAGATTTGGTAGGAAGTGTCAATGTGTTTCCAGGTAATCCACCACTGGAATTCGGTAATGTCACTTCTGGTTTGGTGGCTATCCGGACAAGCGAGACTATTCCTCAAAAAAATACAGGAACTATTAATGCCTCACTAGCCAATGTTGGGGGTAGTTATACCACATCAATTAACGATAATCAAAGACTTCATATCTATGTCAACTATCAACCATCGGCTGTCTTCAGAGCATTAAATCGTACCTCCTTGGAGGATATTCTGTCATTTAATTCTTTGGAAAGCGGTACACAATATGTCAATCAAATCAATAAAGACTGGAAATTTAAAGTCTTCAACTACGCTCAAATTGAGGGGTATACCTTCAACTACCAATCTCCTACTTTCCAGGGGAATTTTCTTCAAGACAAAAAAAGGAACCTTTCCATCCTGAACGTAACCAGACAATTCAAATCATCTCAGCTGCAGTTTGCGGGAGGTGTTAATGTTGCAAAACTTGATTTTAGTTATAGTGCCGCCGACTTTAATCTTCAAAACCTGGATCTCTTTACATCTGCGAGTTATTTCCTTGAAAAAGAAAACTGGAGCTTGAAATCTGGCATTTCCATTGATTATCGTAATAGCGATTTTTCAGGCCAATTGCCGGAATTTTCCTTTGCCGAGAGACCAGAAGATCCTTTTATATCTGCGTCAAATACAAGTAACAGAACGATCAATGAGTCCTACTTATATTTCAAGTATATCATAGTCAAAGACCTCTCCCTGGGATTGGCAGGCAGAAAAAACCTTCCTTTTGGGGATCAAAAAAGTTACCTGGCCAGGCAATTGAACCTAAGCTATAACATTAGTAGTCATTGGAAACTGAATGCAGCTTTCGGAACTTTTTTCAATTCACCCCTAGATCAAAACAACACCCTAATTGAAAGTGATCAGGTAAGCTTGGATTTATTCTTTCAGAAGAATGATCATGATTTCATATTATCGCTATTTCAGAAGAATATCAAAGGTCAAAACCATGTAGAGGATATCCATGGCTTGGAAATCACCTATTCCAAGACACTTTCCAACTACAGATTCAATTTCTCCTATACCTTTTTGAATGCAGATGTCACTGAAGAGGATTCAAGGTACTCGGGGGACTTTGATTTTAACTACTTCCTTAGGCTTGGAGCTGAATGGTCTTTTCTACCAGGCTGGTCCTTAGGTACCCGAGGCCTTTTTAGACCAGGCACTTGGGACACCAACGTAATTGAGGCTACTTTTTTCCCAGAATTGAATGCTTTTGAACCGACATATTCATCTTCTGAAAACAGGAATAGATTGAACGCTTACAACATCATCGATTTTAACCTCTCAAAACTTCAGAATATTAATACTCGACTCGGGGCCGTATTCTTCATTAGTATGAGTAATGCATTCAATTTCTCCAATCAAAGGGGTTTTATCTATGACTTTGACTATCAGTCTCGTACCCCCTCCTACTTTAGCAGACGAACCTGGTACTTTGGAGTAGCTCTTAACCTAAATTGATTCAATAGGCTCCGTAAAACTTTCTTAAAAACCACTCCACGGAGAAAAGAGTCGCTATTAAGATCAGAACCCATACATTCCGAATCCAGGGGAAGAAACTTTCATTGGACCTTATGATCGTCCTGGGGTTCAGTTCCTCAATGCTTTTGTCCAGTTGATCCAAGGTATTGTATGTAATGAAACTACCCCCCGAAGAGTAAGCTAGCTCCCTCATAAGGTCATGATCTGCTGTAAGATTGAGACTTTCCAAGTTCACAGCCTCTACCAAAAATTCACCTGATGAAGAAAAATTATCTTTTCCATTATTGGTTCGGGCAACATATTGGTAAATACCTTCCTCCAACACTCCGATATCCAAACCACCGCCACCCGGTTGAGGGAAATATTCAAATTTCTGACTGTTTCCGCTTTCATCACTCACCTCCAGGTCTATTTTCTTTTCGTAAACTCGCTCATAGATGTCATTGTATAATTCTGCGGTGAACTGGACCGGTTCGTTCTCCTGAAACTCACTGGCCAGGGGCTTGAATCTGAACTTTCTTTTGTCAGACTTGACACTCAAATATTGGATTAGCTTATTAACTAACTCATCAAAAGCTTTGCTCTCACCGCTCTCCATGCCTTCCAACATTCTCCACTTCCAAATCCCCTCTCCCATCAACAAAGCAGACTTTTTCGTGCCATCATCAAATACAGAAAGTAAGGGCCTACTGGTCACAACACTGCCTATTTGCTGATAAAGTAAGGTCTGTACTTGCCCAGTGATCGCGTACTCTCCAAAAGGAACGGAGACCGGTGTAAAATCAGAAAAAATATCAGATTCCAAACTTCCAAGTTGAAAGGATGAAAACAACGTATTAACCGCTCCGGCGACGTTATCTCTCTGATTACCTTGAGCAGCAATCGTAACCCCTGTATTAGAAGGAAGAGCGCCTATTTGTGACCTATTATTTAGTAAATACCATCTTGCTGCATTCGGGTCAATTTCAATTTTTGGAAAGACATTACTGAAAGCTCCCTGCTCAATGACTACATCATATTCACCTGTGGGATTTGAATCACTGATCGTCGGAATAAAAATTTTGGTTTCGTAATTATCACTTTTGGCCAAAGCTTTGCGAATGGCCGCCAGATCCGGATGTGGTGCGGCCGCCACCAAAAGGATTCTTTCGCGTCCCTCTACCACATCGATATAGACACTTTGCCGATTGTTTTCATAGGTGGTTTCTTCAGGCATTTCTGTCAATGAAACACTATACCTGTTCAACCCTGGATTCTCAGCCTCCAACTCGAATATCATTTTGCCCGAAGGATCCAATCTTCTTCTTTCAATAACCGCTCCCCCTTTTAAAACTGACACTGTAATATCCGAAGGACTATAACCATTATTATCTACCAGTACCTCCATAGGAAACTTATTTCCCTGATAGGCTATTTGATTGATCTTAATATTGGAGATCGAAAGGTCCTTTGGTGGAATCGTATCTCCCAGGGCCAAAGAAATGATGGGTCGTGCGTACCTGAAATAAGTTGGTGACACACCTCGATTATATATTCCATCAGAGACCAGCAGTATACCCGCAAGATTCTGTCCCTCAAACTTGTCTGCCACAGACTTGAGCTGTGTAGATATATCCGTTAAACCAACTGTATAGTTAATCTGATCAATATTTTGAGCACCACTCAAAGCCTGAAAATCGACTTGAATATCCTGATTTTGAAGAGTAGAAAAAGTAGCTTTTAGCTTATCCTCAACAACCTTGAGGCTGGCAGAATCAGTCATGGTTTTCATTGACTCAGAATCGTCATAAACTACAGCTAATCTTGGTAGCTCGTCCCGATTGACTATTTGTCTGAGTAGTGGTTCCATCAACAGCACCATCAAAAGGAAGGAGCCAATAAATCGCAATACCGCCAGAAATAATGAGAAACCAGAGCTCCAAGGGTACTTCACCTTGAAATAGGAAATAGCGGAGAAAATAGTTGCCAGCGTGGCTGCTACAAATAGCCACCAAGCTGGTTGCTCAAATACAATGAGATTGTTACCCATAAACTACTCAGCTCTTAACGAGCGCTCTCCGCCACAGTTTAGAAAATTATTGAAGAGTGAAACTTACTATTCAAACGGACAATTAAGTCAACATACCTCCGTCAACCTGGATTACTTGTCCGGTGACATATGCCGATAGATCCGATGCTAAATAGATACAGCTATTGGCCACATCTTCGGGACTCCCTCCTCTTTTTAAAGGAATCGCATCTCTCCAACCTTGCACGGTCTTCTCGTCCAATTGTGCCGTCATCTCTGTTTCAATGAATCCGGGAGCTATCACATTACTCCTTATGCCCCTGGATCCTAGCTCCAAAGCAACAGACTTGGTAAATCCGATTATACCCGCCTTAGAAGCGGCGTAATTACTTTGACCGGGGTTACCCTTTACACCAACAACAGAAGACATATTGATAATGGAGCCTGATCTCTGCTTCATGAGGGTCCTTGCCGCGGCTTTCACCGTATTAAAGCAAGATTTCAAATTCACATTCATGATCTCATCCCAATGCTCTTCACTCATTCTCATCAATAAGTTATCACGTGTGATTCCTGCATTATTGACTAAAACGTCCAAAGAACCAAGAGTACTAACTGTATCATCTATGAGCTTCTGCGCAGCTTCAAAATCAGAAGCATCTGATCTGAACCCTACGGCTTTTACTCCGTGGGCTTCCAATTCCTTGACAAGTTCCTCACCTTTCTCAACACTAGACAAATAGGTAAAAGCTACGTTTGCTCCTTGTTCAGCAAACTTTAGGGCTACTGCTCTTCCTATACCCTTTGATGCTCCGGTAATAAGTGCGTTTTTTCCTTCTAGTAATTTCATCAGTTATGTGATTTCAACTGGTTGGATCAAAAAGTTAGATATCCAACCCAAAATTTCTGCTAAAATAGGGTAAGCCCAGATTCTTCATCACCAAAGGATTTCTTAATAGCCTTAGTTTGCCTTCTCAGATTTGAAATTCTATGTTTGAAGGAATAAACTACCACTATGAAGAAAATATTGACCTTTCTATTGGCCGTTATGACGGCCACCATTACTTACAGCCAAGATGAAGATATCGTCAAAATCATTGATGATCTTACCGTAAAATGGGACGATGGAGCTGAGAAGCTTAAGACCTTTGATGGATTGAAAGACTACTGCAGAATAAAACCCTACAGAGATAAGACGATTAAGCTACTCAACAAAATCCATCACTACGACACAGTGCTATATGAAACAGTGATCGCAAAATTTGACACCAACGAGGACCCAGAAGCAAAAGCTACAATAGATGATATTGAGACCCTCGAAATCCAATACACCACGCCTCTCTTTCTGAAATTTTTGAGACAGGAATGTCAGGTATTCAATGACTTGGAGAGAAACCATAATGCTGATGGCGAAGAAAAGTACCTTGAAAACAAAAAGAATCTCGAGGAAGACTTGGAGAAATATGTGCTTGGTATTACACGTCGAATAGACCTTATTGACGAGCATGTTCACCATCTGAAAGGTCTTTGATATTGGAATCAATCGAGATTGATAACAAATCGATTGATTTAATAAAAAGGGGCGATCAAAAAGCCTTTGAAGTCCTTTATAACAGCTACAGCGATAAAGTATTCAATACCATATTAAGTTATCTTCAAAATAAAGAAGAGGCAGAAGAGGTTTTACAGGATGTTTTTGTGAAAATATTTCACTCTGCAAAAGATTACAGAGGAGAAGCTTCGGTTAGCACATGGATCTACAGGATTGCTGTCAACAAATCCTTAGACTTCTTAAGAAAAAAGAGAACCTTAAAACGAAGCACGTCATTTGTTTCACTTTTCTCAGCAAGTAACAATAAGGCATTAAATGATCATACAGATTTTCGGCACCCGGGGATTGTTGTTGAAAGTGAAGAAAATGCCAAGATTCTATTTGCGGTAATAGATCTGCTTCCTGAAAAACAAAAAACTGTTTTTATCCTCACCCAAATCGAACAACTGACTCAGGACCAAGTAGGTGAAATCATGAATACTACTCGGAAAGCGATAGAATCTTTATTGAGCCGAGCTAAAGCTAATCTGAGAAAAAAGCTAGAAAAATTGTATCCAGAACGAGGGATCAAACCCCATAATACGTCGAAATAGTAATGAAAGATTGGAAAGACAACATTCTTAATAGTCTTGAAGGGATGGAAAGGGCCAAACCTGCTGAAGGCACTTTTCAAAAAATCAGCTCAACTATCAACTATGAAAAAAGCATAGAGTCCTCCAGCGAACTTCAATGGATTGCCATCGCTGCAACTGTATCACTGCTGATAGCAACCAACCTTTATCTGGTCTTACGAGATGATAAAATCCCAACTGAGTCTAATCCATCGTCTTATCCATCTTTAGTCTCTAACTTCAATATTTATCAAAATGAATAAGACTAAGGCCTTAACAATAGGGTTTGTGTTAATGACCATATTGAATATTGGCATTATCATTTCACTGTTCGTATCACCAAATATCCGCAGTAAGCCTCCACGCCAAGATCATAACCCACTAGCTGATGAAATAACAGCTTTACTACAACTGGATTCAGACCAGCAGACAGTTTTCATGGAAATGATAGCAAAACATAAGAGAGAAATCTCTGAAATAGAAAAACGACAGAAAGTCCTATTATTACAATACTTCAACTATCTCCAAAGTGAAAAACAATCAGCTCCTGCTGAATTGATGGAAGAATTCTTGACTCAAGAACAAAACAAAATTCAGATAACCTACACGCATTTCGAGGAAGTAAAGCACATACTCACTGAAGATCAGAAACCCTATTTTGAGCTATTCATAAAGAAGGTCATTCCTATTTTAGGAATAGCGAACAAAAAAAACCCACCTCCACCGAGGGATTGAATTGAGTCTCACGTCTAAAGTCAAAACAAAGTACTTCAGACATGAGATTTTTTAAGAATGGATACGTTGGACTTGTTATATCCAGCATACTATGGATAGGCTGTAGCAACAACGATGATCTTGATAATAGCGAAAGAACACTAGAAGAGCTCCCCGCTGCTTTCGCTGAATTTGATGAAGAAAATGTCTCGATCCTTCTAGAAGGAAGTGAGATAATCATCGAATCAAATGGTTATCCCAATCATACATCGCCCTATTGGTCCAATACCACCGAAAGATCTGCAGTGGATCCTATGGGAATGACTTTAGTTACCGAAGCAGCTGAGGTTAACCACCCTTTATTTTCTGAACCTGTATCTACTTCTTTTGATCACATGGCCCCTGGAAATATTGACGACTTCAACGGTAGCTATTCACTAACTGTCCCTGCTATACCAACAAAAGCGACCTCAACAAGTGCAACAGGCCTTGGGCCAATTGGAATAGCTGTTAGCGGAGCGATGATCTATAACGACGAAGAAGGACCTAATGTACCATTAGATGACGCTGTGGTATCCTTGGATTACAATGGAGCACACACAGGCCCACAAAGTTATCACTATCACCTTGAGCCGATAGCTTTCTCCAACGACGATAGCAACCTTGTCGGGATTATGGCTGATGGTTTTTTTCTATATGGCCGGAGAGACCATGATGGCAACTACCCTACTGACTTAGATGAATCAGGAGGACATTTCGGACCCACGCCACACAATCCAGATGGTGAATATCATTACCATATCCAGAATGAGCTTTACTTGAACCAGTATTACATTCTATTTCCTGGAGATTATCAAGGCACCCCAAATGCAATCAATTAGACTATTAGGATTTATCATTATGCTTCTAAGTGGTTCCGCGTTTCCTTATGAGGTCAAGGTTCATCAAAGTGAGGGATCAAATACTGTCCCTGCAAAGAATCTGCTACTTAAAAAGAATGAAGGAGTAGTGTACCATTGCTCAGAGCCTTTTTCAGGAATAAGTATCTCTTACTATCAAAACGGAATGATAGCAGAAACCATAGAATATAAAGATGGCAAAAGGAATGGTGACAGGTCAAAGTGGTTTCCGGATGGTCAAATCAGCTTCCGGGCCTACTACAAAGACAACATTTTGCATGGAACAACCAGAACATGGTGGAGAAATGGTCAGCTGAGGTCCGAATATCAATACCTGGAAGGCCAGGCTCATGGACTTCAAAGAGAGTGGTACGGAAGTGGAGATAAATTCAAAGAACGCCAACTGGTCGATGGTAAAGAAGCAGGCCTTCAGAGAGCATGGAGAAAGAATGGAAAGCTTTATGTGAACTATGAAGCAAAGGCTGGAAGAATATTTGGGCTAAAGAGAGCAAGCCTTTGTCTGGAATTAACATCAGAAAAAATCAGCTCTCAACAAGAAGTAAATTAAAATTTATAAGCATTATGAAAAAAGTAATAATCCTATTAATCTTCTCCTCTCAGGCATTCATATCTGAAGCTCAGAGAACAAGGCCTGAAAGAGAACAGAGGCCCTCTCAAGAAGAAATGATTGAGAAAGCAACGAAAGAGTTAAGCCTGACAGATGAACAAATAGCTGAATGGAAAAAAATTCATGATAAGTATGCAGAAGCCATGAAAGCTTCCAGATCCCAAGCCAGAGAAACCAAAGAATCGATGGGAAAAGAACTTGAAGCCATACTCAATGAGGACCAACTGAAGAAGTTCAGGGAAATGAGAGAAAAACGAAGACCAGGAGGTAGACGAGATAACTGATCTTTTAGTGGACCCGGAATAGATAGTTCCGGGTTTCTTTTTATAAAAACATCTTCACAGCAGCTAACAGGACTGAAATGATCACGAAAACCTTAAAGGGTTTTTCAGGAATGTATTTTACAATGATCAACCCCAGTATCACGCTTATTGCCACTATCGGTGCCAGTATCAAATTGATCTTCAATGTATCGACGGTAATAGTTTCCCAGTAAAAAGCTTGCAGCGGCACTTTTATCACATTTACCCCCAGAAAAAACCAGGCTGCTGTACCAATGAAACTGTTTTTTGGTAGCTGCATTGCCAGAAGATAGATGGACAAAACCGGCCCGGCAGCATTTCCTACCATAGTCGTAAAACCTCCAAGTGCTCCCATGGTATGCGCAAAAACCGGAGTAGTAGGAATTGGCGATTTCCTAATAGCTCTCCAAACCATCACCACCACTCCGAGAACAATAACAGATCCCAATAGAACTCTGAACTGATTGTCGTTGATGGCTCCTCCCAAAACCAAAGCAAAAAACAGTCCCGCCATTGTACTGGGAGCCAACTTCAACAGCAGCTTAAAGTCTGCATGCCGATTATAGTAGATCACTCCAAAGGCATCACCGGCTATTAACAGAGGCAACACAAAGCCAGTCGAATCTCTTGCTCCCATCATTGATGCTAACACAGGTATAGCTAATAAACCCAGGCCACTCAATCCAGCTTTCGCCAGACCAATACATACTGCTGAAAATACCAACCACCACCACTCCGAAATAGTGAATTGACTATTTGTCCACTGTTGCAATAACTCCATTGAGCTGCAAAGATGTGTCTAATTCACTCGTCGCCTTTGATATACTTAACAATTATGAAACTAATATATTACATTCACGTTTGTTAAGTAAATCATCTGAAAATGAAAGAGCAATCATTAGGAGAATTTGAAGAGCTTGTATTATTGACAGTAGCGGTTCAGCATGACCAGGCATATGGTGTTTCTATTCACGAATTTCTATCCGAAGAAACCAAGAAGAAAATCAACATAAGCGCTATCCACGTCGCTTTAAAGCGCCTTGAGAAGAAAGGCTTCGTCGAATCGCGATATGGCGGTATCACGGAAGAGCGTGGAGGAAGGAGAAAGAAGTTTTATATCGTCACGTCATTGGGTAAAAAAGCACTGGACACCTCTCACGATTTGAGAACAGGTCTCTATCAAAGAATTCCTCAGCTATCATTTGCCGTCGCTTAAGACTAAATGTCAAATCAACCACCAAAATGGGCAGCCGGCTTTTTGCGCTGGTTTTGTAAGGAAGAGTTTCTGGATGAAATAGAAGGCGACCTCTTTGAAATGTATTTCAAGAGGACGGTCAAATCTGCCTGGTTGGCAGACGCCTTCTTCATATGGAATGTAATTCGATCCTTCCGCCCGATCAACTTCAAAAGGACTCAACTCATAAATAATTGGACAATGAACCTATTTAAAAACTACACCAAGATCTATTTCCGCAGATTCAGAAAAGAGGCCAGTCATTACTCGATTAACATTTTCGGTCTGGCTATGGGCTTTTGCATTCTCTTCCTGATTCTGATGTTTGTCTATGACGAACAGAATATTGATGGATTTCACAGCAAAAAAGATAGAATTTTTCAGGTAGTCAACATCTACAATGACGATGAAGGGTCTTTCAAATTTGTTTCGTCTCCTGGCCCTCTAGCTGAGGCTATGAAGGCGGATTTTCCTGCCATCGAAGAGGTAGCGCATTTGACGTACACAGGCTCACAAGTAATGGTCAAGGGTGATGTGAGAATTGCTGAAAGGGACTGGGCGGTAGGAACGGCCAGTATATTCAACATCCTCGATTTCGAAATCACAAAAGGAGACCCTCACAAAGACTTCAATGGGCAAGCAGGTGTGGTTATCACGGAAGACCTGGCCAAACGCCTATTCGGTCATACGGATGTTGTAGGAGAAGTACTGGACGAATCCAGATTCGGACCGGCAGAAGTATTGGCTACTATGAAAGAAATGCCGCAGAATTCCTCTTACCGATTTAGTACCATCTATATTGGAAAGTATGACCAGTGGCCCGAAAATTGGCAACGGTACATTGAACTCTGGAGAGGTCGATTTGCGCAGACCTGGGTATTACTTAAGGACGGAAAAAGTCCTGAGGATGTCCTGAGCTTGAAGGATGATTTCCTTGATAAACACGTTCCCGAAGATTTTCGAGAACATATCGACATTGACTTGATGAACATCAAGGATATCCACCTGGGATCGACTGGCATCGAAAGAGGTGGCATGAGCCCTACCTTGGCAACTCCTTACAGCGACAATCAATTCGTTTCAACAATACTATTACTTGGTTTTCTGGTAATATTCATCGCCGCCCTTAATTATATCAACTTGTCCTCGGTACAAGCGCTCAAAAGAACACTGGAGGCTAGTATGCGCAAAATCAATGGCGCCAAGAATCGCAACCTGGTTATTCAACTGTTTTATGAAACCTTCCTAACAGTTATCATCGCTTATGCACTAGCCATACTCCTGATCGCCATTCTCTTCCCCTATTTCCTGGTGATCGCTAATAAGAGCTTTGAGCTCAACCTACTCTTCAGCCTGGATATGATACCCTACCACATTAGCACGATCATGGTAATATGGGTGATTTCAGGAGTGGTGCCGGCGCTTTATTATTCGAAACTCAAGCGATCTCTGCTCATCACTAAAAACGCCTTCTCAGGGAAAGGAGATCTCTTGAGGAAAATTTTAGTGGGTATTCAATATGCCTTTTCAATTTTCCTCATCATTGGTTCGATCGTGATCTACAGACAATTGGATTACATCCAAAACAAAGACCTGGGTTTTAATAATGAACAGCTCATAACCCTCGATATCAATTCAGGGACTGCTAGAAGAAGCTTCAAAGAGATTTTGCAAGGCTTAAAGAATAGCGCCAATGTGGTAAATGCTTCCACCTCTAGCCGAGTGCCAGGTGAATGGAAAAATATCCCTACCGCCAATCTCGCCAGTAATTTCTCAGAAGATCCTTTGGAGGTAAGCCACTATGGGGTTGACCACAACTGGTTAGATACATATGGCATGAAGCTACAACAGGGAGAGAACTTCTCCGGGAATGACAAAACAGACAGTTTAAGCATCTTAATCAACTCCAAGACAGTTGAGCTGATGGATTTAGAAGAGCCCATTGGCAAAAACCTCTGGGTCATGAACGGTAGAGATTCTGTTCGTATGAAGGTCATAGGCATCATAGAAGATTTCCACTATGAATCCTTATACCAACCCATTGGGCCGGTGGTAGTAACGAACTGGAATAATCACATCATAGCCATCGACTACTTTACCATTCGATATGCAGGTAACACGCAAGAAGTACTCAATCATATAGAGGAGGTAAACTTCACCTTTGACCCAGAGACTCCAGCGGACATCAATTTCCTTGAAGATCAATGGAAGAGGTTCTATAAGTCAGAAGAAAGTAGGGCTACCATTATGCTGATCGCCTCGGTTATTTCCATTATCGTCTCCGCCTTCGGTCTATTTGGGTTGATCAACTTTACTGTGGAGCAAAGGACCAAAGAGATCGGTATCAGAAAAGTGCTGGGTGCCAGCTTCAATAGCATCACTACTTTGGTCCTTCGGGAATACTTTATACTATTGATCCTGGCTATAGTGGTGGCTATTCCAATATCATGGTGGCTGTTTGGAGATTGGCTGACAGACTTTGCCTATCGAATAAATCTCACACCTGATTTGGCATTGGCAGCTTTCGGAATTGTCCTCATCATTTCGTTTACTACGGTGATATTGCGAATTTTCAGGATTGCCAGAGCCAACCCTGTTCAATCCATCAGGTACGAATAATAGAAGGTTAAAAAGGGGTACTAGTTCAACTCGTGCCCCTTTGCTGCCCAACTGCGGACCTTTTTCCGGAAAAGCTCATCAGCACCTTCCGTCCAATTATAATGGTCTCGGATGTACCTCATGGTATCCTTTTCTACTTGGGTATAGCTCTTACCATCTGAGATGGTAGCAAATATCTTCTCCGCATCCTCCTTACTAATCCGGCCATCCCCCTTACCTTCTACTGACTCATCTGCCATCTTCAATGTTATGGCCTTGTAGCGCTTGCCATCAATTTGTTTGTAGTAGGAGATCTTCTTCTTTTCTAGCTCTCTACTGAGCTCTTCCAGCTCCCTCTCCTTCTCTGCAAGCTCTTGATCTTTGAGCTCAATCTGATTTTGAAGTTCAGCTACCTCCTTACTCTGATCCTTCGATTTAGTAGTAGTTTCTTTTTTTGGAGCTTTCGCTTTTTCAGCATTAGCAAGCTTCTGCTCCAAATCCTCCTTTTGTTCCTCCAGTTTCTCCACCTTTTGATTCAAAGCCTCAGATGCTTGATGGGCCTTAGTTGATTCAGAGGACACTCTAGACTTCCAATATCTATAAGTAAAATAGACACCTATAAGGCACGAAACGATTAGCAGCGCTAATATTTCAAAGATTGCAGTTATCATGGTTGATTTTGGAGGGTTACGGTTACACGGCGGTTTTTCATTCGGTTTGCTTCTGAGTTATTTGCAAATGCTGGGCTTGACTCACCATAGAATTTGACAATAACATTCTTCATCTCTGGCATATTTTGTCTGAAGTATTCAGAGACCTTTTCAGCTCTCCTCTCAGATAAGTTACGATTGTATTCTTCACTGCCTAGGTCACAAGCGTATCCTTCAACTGTCATTTCAAGATCCAGCCTACCTAAATTCTTTATCTCGCCAAAAGCTTTCTCAACTTCAGGTGACAATTCATCTGAATTTAAATCGAACAGAAAGGTTTTTGAAATATTTACAGGTGGCAACGTAGGCTCCTCAACGCGCTCATCTCTAACCTCTTCGATCTCACCTTGGTCAACAATGGGTTCAACCGGCTTAGGGGTTTCTATATCGACTGCATGTGGTAACTCAACGGGAGTGGAATTCCCTAAATCCTTGATGTAATTCACATAGTACCAGGTACTAAAGGTGGCCCAAATAGAAAAAGCGACAGTTCCCCAAAGAATATTCTGGTTCATTCAAGGAATGTAAATAAATAGTCTGAAGATTCCTCCAAACACGAGAATCTTAACAGAAAGATGATAAAGCTCCTAATGAATATTATTCATCCAGTAAACCGAAGACATCTTTTAATATGTCATTGATTCTTGCCAATGGATCAAGACGAATTTTCTCCTCTTCTTCTGCCACCTTCAAAAAAAGACCATCCAGCCCTTTGCCAGTAGCAAATTCTGAAAGATCAGTAGTTGGTAAAGCTGTCAAGCCACCAACATCCGCCAGGGTTTGACCATTCAATGGATTCACGGTTGTAGAAAGGATATCATTATAACCAGACACGAAATTATTGTACAGCGTCTCCACGGTCTGATCACCTATCGTCACACTAGATATAGCCGTATTGATTTTAGGCTCGTAAGTCTCAAACAGTGCATCAAATGTGTTGTCTTTCAAGTAGGTAGTGGCAGCATCATTGACTCCTCCGAATAAGATATTATTCGCATCCTGAATGGTGATACCTGTAATGGCATCGAAAAAAATTGGTGCAGCTTCACTTGCTGCACTTTCAGCAGCTCTATTAATTCCTGTAATTAGCTCATCCTCAACATCCGCCAGACTGCTGATTCCAAGTAAAGGAATGCCGGTATTGAAAATATCTTCTCCGGAAAAATTACCTACCAATAAATCAAAGTTTGTGGATTTGAAATTGTCTATCTGAGCTTGGATATCATCCGGTAAAAGAATTTTCACCGCAGCATCAGCAAGATAGCCGTCAGTCGCTGCCAGGCCGTCAGAAGCCACCTCTGTACCTACTCTTAACGCTTCTTTAAGTCCAGCAGCTATATCCGGACCTGAGTCTCCGTCTCCCTCCAATAACTCACAGGAAGAGAATGCAAAAAAGATCGAAGCGAATAGTAGAAAATTCTTCATGACGATGGTTTTATAGCTTTTAACGCAAAATAAGAAAGCCTCATATCTCTATGAGGCTAAAATGAAAATTATTAGTCACATTGGGGTTAATCACCAGGTTGTTCCCTTAAGATCACGAGTGGCCTTCATAATATCTCTCCTACTCACCTGCCCTTTCAGTTTGCCATTTTCTACGACAGGATATCTTCTGAAATTGTTACTTAAGAACATATTGGCCACCTCAGCTACATCTTTGTTGATATCTACTGTGGCTACGTTGACTGACATGTAGTCTTTCACTGTGCTCTTTTGATTTGGCTGATTATGATAGGCCCGGTCTACAATAATTTTCAGGCAGTCTTTTTCTGATAACATCCCTATTAACTCTCCTTTCTCATTGAGAACCGGTCCTCCGGAAATCTTTTTGTCAAGCATTATATCTATTGCCTCCACCACAGGTTGATCCGGGTCAAATGCTATCACATTTTTCGCCATGTACTTTGAAACGTTCTCATACCCCTCCTCTTGCACGGCGACGCTTTCATCAGCTTTTCCTCTAAAATTCATGATATTATTTGGTTGAATTAAAAAATCAGTGTCTTGTAAAATACTGAAAATCATTGACATTGACAATCGGTAAACACTTCAATTAATCTCCGTACACCAAAACCAATCCTGCAAAAAAGCTGTTTAACATAGGTTGGAAAGGAGTATCAGTTAAACTAACTTTGCTCTTTTTTCGGGGAATTTTTTCCATATCAGTTCGTTCCGAAAAGGAACTACAATTAAGTAAAAGCAAGTAATAACATATGCGGCAGCTAAAGATTACACAATCCATCACCAACAGGAGGGAAAGTCATACACTTGAAAAATACTTCACAGAAGTAAGTAATGTGCCTATGATTACTCCCGATGAGGAAGTGGAGTTGGCAAAGAGGATCAGAGAGGGTGATGAATTGGCTTTAGAAAAACTGGTCAAGGCGAACTTAAGGTTCGTGGTATCAGTAGCAAAACAATATCAGAACAGAAGCTTGCCTTTGAATGACTTGATCAACGAAGGAAATCTAGGTCTAATCAAGGCAGCAAAGAAATTTGACGAAACGAAAGGTTTTAAGTTCATCTCCTATGCGGTATGGTGGATCCGACAATCCATCATGCAGGCGCTAGCAGAGCAGTCTCGAATTGTAAGGCTTCCTATGAACAAATCTGGTGCCATCAACCAGATCAGGAGAGCATACGCAGAGCTTGAGCAACAGTACGAAAGAGAGCCAACTGAAGAGGAATTGGCTGAGATTCTTGACATGAAGCCAAATGAAGTGAGAAATACACTTGGCGCTGAAGTGAAGCAAATGTCAATGGATGCTCCATTCGGTGAAGACGAATCCGGATCACTTCTAGACGTACTTGAAAATGAAACTACTGGCCCGACTGACGCCAACCTTGTTTTCAACGATTCACTGAAAGTTGAGACTATGAGAGCATTGTCTACTTTGACAGCTCGAGAAAGAGAAGTAATTATGATGAGCTTCGGTATCGGTCATGACAATCCTTATACGCTTGAGGAAATTGGTGATGCCATGGGGCTAACAAGAGAAAGAGTAAGACAAATCAGAGAGAAGGCGCTACAAAAACTCAGAGAGCCTGGTAAAAACAGAAGATTGAAGGAATTCTGTGCTAGCTGATTTGCAAAAGAGAATTTTTAAATAAAGCCCGACGCAAGTTGGGCTTTTTTGTTTCTAAAGCTTAATCCTTGTTTGAATTGTCAATTCTGAGCGAGTGTTTCCCTCTATAACGCTTAACCCTGACCCAATTTCACCTTCAACCAGCGCTTCTGCTCCTTGGATAGTTGTTTGAGCATACCTCATCCAGACAGAAACTTTCATATTCATGTTATACTGAAGCAATAAATACCTTCTGGTGCCAGTATCTGAAAGACCAAGAATGGAGAATAGATATAGTGCATTTTTTTCATATAGGTATTGCCGGTTCTCTCCATCGTCCGTATCAAAGATGGCCACCCTTCCACTCAACTTCATTTTCCAAAAAGCCAGGTTGATGTCCTGTAGGATCGCAAAACCCTTCGTCCTCACACCTCCTAACCGAAAATCAGACCCTTGAGCCCTGGTCTTTAGGCTTAGGAATCTATTCAGCTTATAGTCGATATTAAAGACATAGTTACGGCGCTTACCTGTCTCCAATACATTAAGATTGCTCCCTTCCGGTTGGAAAGTTCTATCCTTGTTCTCCTGCCGGAAGTGAGCAAACATTGTAACAGACCTCAGCGGTTTGTAAGTCCAACGAGCCAAATACTCCAACCCTTCGGAAGGCGCCTCAGACCTAAAACGCAACCAAGGAAAGCGAAACTTATCGTAATAGAGGGTTAAGACATGCTGCTTCATAGGTTTGACCTTCAACCCCCAATAGGTACCTATTTCATTGATTATTCTCGACCCTTCACCGAACCCATTCCCGTAAAATGTATGGAAGTCTCTTGCATAATTTCTATAGACAAAACTGAAATCAACTATTTGCGTCAAGGAAGTGATAAACCCAGCAACCGTGGCTGTCCCACCAGAAGAGGATCGTGCTCCTTCCCCAAAAAAATTGAAATTCTGCCAGTTTCCCGTCAGATAAATACTATTCAATAGATTATTGTCCCCAGTAAATTCAAACTGATTGTAGTTGTTAGGGCGTCTTTGAATGGGCCTGCTATAGTTCGTGTATAAAGAAGTAAAACCTATCGAAAAGTCCCTTACTGGATCAAAAGAAACGACCGCACCTGCATTTTGCTCGGTAATTTGATTTCTCCTCTCCAATTCACTTTCTGTACGATGAAAGCCCGTAGCTTGGATGGAGGTGATGAACTCCTCCAAATTTGCCAGCTGGTCCTCTTCCTCACTAAAAGTCGTGTCTACCAGAATATTGGCATCTTGTTTCAAACCGGAGTAAAGCGCGGTGACATTTACTTTTCCAAATTCTGCAGTTATGGCTCCTCCTCTGAAAAAGTTATTCTCTAGGACTGAAGTATAAGGCTTAATACCTGTACTGCTCCTTCTCACGGTATTGATGGTCTCTGCACCCTTCCCCACCCCAAAACCGGCTCCATACACTAAACCTTGCCCCCATTGGCCTTGAAAGTCCCCTACTATCACTTTCTTAAAGAGACCCCTATTTTCCAACATCACATGTGCCGAGTAAAAATCAAATCCATCATAGTTTTCAAACCCCAATTCCTCTCCCGCATCCTTCTCAAATGTGAAACCGAAGCTATAATCTCCCTTATGACTTGCCCTGAATCGACCATACAAGAGATTTTGGTCGCCTGCGAAATCTCCATCACGAAAACCTTTTTGTTCTTCGATCGTTCGCCTGGTGCGCAGAATAAAATACTTATTGGGTTCCGCTTTGACTCTCTCCCAGAATGAACGGCTATCATCCAACTCTACCACAGTTACAAATGGCAACATCTTCTGAATGGTGGCCATATCCAAGGAGGGAATTGTCTGAAGTTCGTAGATGCTGATAAACCTACCATTTTGGTCCCGGTAGTCGACTATCTCCTTTACTTGAGAAGGGTTAAGAACATATAAGGATTGCAAATCCTCAGCTGTGGCCCGATTAAGATTCAACGGACTGGTGTATAGCAACAGCAACGATTCATATAGGTCGTCATAATTGATTTCCTCATCCTGAAACTCAAAGTATTCTTCAATAAAAGCCTCTAGATCCAGATCCTCTCTGGCTTGTGCCATCAAAAGACTATTGAAAGACAAGATCGATAACAAGAGAAACAGGCACTTCCTCATCAATCTTTTCTTAAAAAGTATTGAAGAGAAAACTCATGAATAGAGCCTAAATCTGTCTGGTCATTGAAAGCATAATCCAAACCAAATTGCTTCCATTTGGTACCTGCACCGAAAGCAGCTTTGAATGGATTAGTACTAATCCCGGTTCTCAACCAAACACTTTGAACAATCTCATATTCCAAACCAATCTTGACCACTTCATCAAAGTCAAGATCCTTTTGTATCTCTCCAATTAGCATTACTGACTTGACGGGCTGATACAATACCCCAGCCTTAATAACGGTGGGAATAGTTTCTTGCTCATTCAATTTTGCCTGATTGATATTATAGGCATGTCCCGAAAACTTGAGTTGATCAGTGATGGTAGCAATGCCTCCGAACTCCAGAACTAAGGATCTGGTAGTACCTAAGGATTCAATAGATGCCTGTACAACATCAAGTGCCAAACCCAGGGAGACCCAATCAATTGTATTCGCAACCGCGAATTTCATCTGCTGCTGATTGAAAAGCTCGTCGCCAAAACGATAGAAGGAAACCCCAACGTTAAAGGAGTTGGTCTTTTGAACGTACGCACCTCCTACCACCTGAAACTCGGAAACACCAAACCGATTCTGATAGCTAATCATAGCGGTTGAGCTGGAGATTCCAGCCATTCCGGCAATGTTGTTATAGATAGACCAGCTGTCCTCAATGGTTGCAGAAGCACCTGCCAAAGCACTATTGCGAGCTCCAAGATTAAAGTCACCATCCTGGGCACTTAGGCTTATACATAATACAATCAGAAGGGCGAGAATGAGAGCTAACCTCATTCTAGAAAAGTAAACCATTTCATGAAAACCTTACAACTTATGTATGTTACGATTGAAAGAATTACGTTAGCAGTAGGACTATGAAATCAATTACTGTTTTGTATCTGGGGCTCCTCCCTTTGTTTTCTTATTCTCAAAGTGATACGCTTTTTTATCAGGATGGTCAGGTTAAGGTCATTATTGAACAGAAGGATTTTGGCGTTTTTAAAACACATTTTTACCCTTCAGGTAATATAAGCGCCAAACTATCGTACCAGGATGGGCTATTAAGTGGTTTACAAGAGTATTTCCATCCTAATGGCCAGCTCTCAGCGTCAGAAAATTGGACAGCAGACCTCCAAGAAGACTCCTCTTCTTATTTCTACCCAAATGGTGCTCTTGAAAAAAAAGGACTATTCGGCGAAGGGCTATATCAAGGTCAGTGGGTGTTTGGATATGAAAACGGCGAGATCAAAAGGAACGGAGAATATCAGGACGGTTTACCTCATGGAAAGTGGATATTCTATTTTGAAAGTGGTGAACTGTGGCAAACCGGTGAATTTTCAGAAGGCAAAGAGTCTGGTCTTTGGACCTTCTATGAAAATGGTAATAAGATCTATGAAGGCAGTTTCGAAAACGGCGATAGAATAGGGCAATGGTTCAAATTTAACAGAAAAGGAAACCGAAAACCCTGGAAGAGGTTCAAATAAAAAAACCTCCGTTTACATCAGAGGCTTTTCAAATATTTAGTATTTCAAAAGGATTACTCCTTTTCCTTTTTCTCTTTTCCTTTTCGCTTTTTCAATTTTATGGTGAGCTCTTCAGACTTACCATCCCAGTCAGCTAGGATAGTATCTCCTTCCTGCACTTCACCTTTCAAAATCTCTTCGGCAACCGGATCCTCCAAATACTTCTGGATAGCCCTGTTTAAAGGTCTCGCGCCATATTGAGGATCATATCCCTTATCAGAAAGGAAGTCTTTTGCCTTTTCTGTGAGATCAATCAAGTAACCTAAGTCAATGATTCTCTTGAATAGCTTATCGAGAGACAGATCAATAATTTTATGAATATGTTCTCTCTCAAGACTATTGAAGACAATTACATCATCCAATCTGTTTAGGAATTCAGGACTAAACGCTTTCTTCAATGCATTTTGGATGGTAGACTTCATCAACTCATCCATATTATCTCGTTTAGCCTGAGTCGCAAACCCTATGCCTGCACCGAAATCCTTCAAATCCCTAACTCCAATATTGGAAGTCATGATGATGATCGTATTCCTAAAATCAACTCTCCTACCCAATCCGTCCGTCAGGATTCCATCATCCAGAACTTGAAGCAGAATATTGAATACATCAGGGTGAGCTTTCTCGATCTCATCTAGTAAGACTACCGAGTAAGGCTTTCTACGAACTTTCTCAGTCAGCTGTCCACCTTCTTCATAACCTACGTAGCCCGGAGGCGCTCCAACCAGTCTGCTGACGGAGAACTTCTCCATATACTCACTCATATCGATTCTTACAAGAGAATCGTCCTTATCAAATAAATATCCAGCTAACACTTTAGCCATCTCGGTCTTACCAACACCGGTAGGACCCAAGAACACGAAAGTTCCGATTGGCTTCTTAGGATCTTTTAGCCCAACCCTGGTCCGCTGAATGGCTTTGGTAAGCTTTTCAACTGCTTCTTGCTGGCCAATTACCTTGTCTCCAAGCTCCTGCTTCATATTCAGCAGCTTCTCTCCTTCTTTCTGAGCAATTCGCTTGGTAGGGATACCCGTCATCATAGCGATAACTTCCGCTACATTATCCTCATTTACCTCATACCTTCTGGTCTTGGTCTCTTCTTCCCACTTCGCTTTTTCCTCTTCAAGCTGTGCAATTAGCTTCTTCTCCTTATCACGAAGCTGAGCAGCTTCTTCATACTTCTGGCTTTTTACAACCCGATTCTTTTCTTTCTTCACATCTTCAATGCTATCCTCCAGAGAAATAACTTTTTCCGGAACATTGATGTTATTAATGTGAACCCTAGCTCCAGCTTCATCCAGTACGTCTATGGCCTTGTCTGGAAGGAATCTATCACTGATGTATCTATCGGATAACTGAACACAAGCAGCTACAGCCTCTTCGGTGTAGTTGACATGATGATGATCCTCGTACTTATCCTTGATATTCTCCAATATTTGGACAGTCTCTTCAGGAGTAGTAGCGTCCACCATTACCATCTGAAAACGTCGCGCTAAAGCACCGTCCTTCTCGATATATTGTCTGTACTCATCAAGCGTGGTTGCTCCGATACATTGGATTTCTCCTCTAGCCAAAGCAGGCTTGAACATATTTGAAGCGTCAAGGGAGCCAGATGCTCCTCCTGCTCCTACAATTGTGTGAAGCTCATCGATGAATAAGATTACGTCCGGAGACTTCTCGATCTCATTCATTACTGCCTTCATTCTCTCCTCAAACTGGCCCCGATACTTAGTACCCGCCACAAGTGATGCTAAATCCAAGGTAACTACCCTTTTGCCGAACAATACCCTAGAAACTTTCTTTTGCACAATCCTTAAGGCTAAACCTTCTGCAATGGCCGTTTTACCAACACCTGGCTCACCAATAAGAATTGGATTATTTTTCTTCCTACGACTCAGGATCTGAGCGACTCTTTCAATCTCTTTCTCTCTCCCAACTATTGGGTCAAGTTTATCCTCCTCCGCAAGCTTGGTAAGATCTCTACCGAAGTTATCAAGGACCGGAGTTCTACTCTTCTCATTGCCTTTAGTAGTCTCGCGACCTGAAGATCCGGAAGAACCACTACCTCCAAATATCCTTCCAGACTCATCATCCGGATCATCAGTTTCAGAACTGGCCATTGGATTCTCAGTTTGGTACTCTAAAAGCTCTTTCACCACATCGTATGCCACTTCAAACTTATCTAATATTTGTGTCGCTAAATTGTCTTCATCCCGAAGGATGGAAAGGAGTAAATGCTCAGTTCCTATCAACTGGCTTTTAAAAATTTTTGCTTCTAAATAGGTAATCTTCAGTACCTTCTCAGATTGCCTGGTAAGAGGAATATTGGCCAGGTTCTTCACATTAGAAGTTGCAGTTCCTTTGGTTGCTTGCTCTATAGAAGTACGAAGCTCCTGCAAAGAAACTCCTAACTTCTTCAGAAGGCTTACAGCAATACCCTCACCCTCACGAATCATGCCCAACAATAGGTGCTCCGTGCCTATATAATCGTGTCCTAACCTCAAAGCTTCCTCCCTGCTTAAGGATATGACCTCTTTAACTCTATTTGAAAATTTTGCTTCCATTCAGAATATGGATTTGCTACCGCTTAATCTTATAAAATTATACCTTATTCGCCTCAATTGCTATCGAAAGGTCCGTATAAAACACGAGGTTTTTCAGAATTGTTCGTCAATCAATCAGAGCCTGTCGGGAGATGTAACTTCCGGCTTCGGGCCCCAACGAAAACAGCAGATCAAGAATTGATAAACCTGGGACAAATTCTTTGCCAAAGTTTTGAAAGTATGATTCTAAGTTACCCAGGAATAATTTGAAAAAGTCCTTTTTTGGATGAACTACATCCCTGAGGTCTTGAATGGGAAGTTCCACGGGATCGATGTAATGCTGAGTGTATTTTGGTGACCTGACAGTTTGTACGCAACTAAGACAGATTGTCATTGTCTCGACCGTCAAATCCTGCAAGTACCGGTACTTTTTCTGTAACACTGGTTGAAAAAGTGGAAAATAGTGATCAAAAAACGGTGATTTCGCGTAGGAAGATTGAATAGCTCTCAAATGACGGATATTCCAGGGTTCAGCATAATCAATCGTTACTTCTGAAAATGGAGTTCTGTTACCAAAGTTCACTGGAACTACCAGATTCAAGGGGCCATTAGCTCCTAAAATTGTTGTACGATTTCTGTAGGTCTGCTTGACGAAATGTTGCTGAACTTCTAACAATAAATCTTCAGAACTTGACATCAAAGCATAATAGGCCACATTCCCAAAGTATTGAGGTTCGATTAGTAAAATACGACTCATACAATCAATACAACTCTTCAATCAAGCCCAACCCTTCCCGTACAACAATGGGTTCGTCTTCAGTACAATCAATAACAGTACTTGGGACCAAATTACCGTTTCCTCCATCTATGACTATGTCTACCTGACGTCCAAACTTCTCCATAATTAACTCAGGATCCGTCGAATACTCCAAAATCTCATCTTCATCGTGAATCGATGAGGTAATAATCGGATTCCCCAAAGCAGCAACTATCTCTCTAGGTATATTATTGTCAGGCACTCGGATACCAACCGTTTTCTTCCTGGTATTCAAAATTTTCGGCACTTTACTACTTGCCTGCAAAATGAAAGTAAAGGGCCCAGGCAACCCTTTCTTCATCATTTTAAATATGGGCGTGGAAACATGCTTTGTGTATTCTGAAAGATGACTTAAGTCCTCACATATAAAAGACAAATTCAATCCTTTTCCCTTTATCCCTTTTATCTGCCTTACCCTTTCCAAGGCCTTGGAATTGAATATATCACAACCCAAACCATAAACAGTATCCGTTGGATAAATAATAACAGCTCCATTACTCAGTCGCTGGGCGATATCCCTAATCTTCTTAGGATCAGGGTTTTCAGGATATAATTTGATCAACTCCGCCATAAGTACGATGCAAAATTACCGCTTAAAAGACTAGCGCTACTGATTGGACTTAATGCAAGTCAGGTATTTTAACCTAGCTAGAAAGCACTTCGTTATAAACTTCAAGTTTCGCTTAATTTCGCCCCATGGATAGAAAAAAGCTAGTCGCTTTCTTTATGATCGTTTTCACAGTAATGGCGTCTTCCTTCGCTTTTTACTTTTTTCAGGTCATCACCACCCCTAATATCCTGGTCGATGCTCAGGAGGAAAAGTACTTTGCTATCAAGCGAGGTTATACCCTTGATAGTGTTCGCAATGACCTCTATGACCTGGGCTATTTACAAGATGCAGTATCATTTGGATTTTGGGCAAAAATTAAGAATTACGATGAGCGTGTTAAGCCCGGGATGTACTTATTACGCCCTGACATGTCCAACAACGCGGTGATCAACCTTTTCGCTTCAGGCACACAGACTCCAGTCAAAGTCATCTTCACCACATCCAGAAAACTTGAAGAATTACCTGCTAAAATCGCTCCTTTCCTGAGCGCAACAGAACAAGAATTGGAAGAGGCGATTCTCAATGATAGCACTCACCTCAAATATGGTTTTGAGAAAGAAAGCTTCATCTCTATGTTCATACCGAATACCTATGAGGTCTATTGGACAATATCTCCTGATGAATTCCTTAACCGAATGAAAAAGGAATATGATAAGTTTTGGAGTCCAGAAAGAATTCAAAAAGCAGTCGATCTTGACCTCACTCAAGAAGAGGTTTCAACGCTAGCATCGATAGTAGAATCGGAGACTAAGAAAATGGATGAAGCACCAAGGGTCGCGGGCCTATATCTAAATAGGTTGAAAAGGAACATGCCGCTGCAGGCAGACCCAACGCTCGTTTTTGCACTGAATGACTTTACAATCAAGCGAGTATTGAACAAAGACAAGTTGGTAGAATCTCCTTATAACACCTATATCAACAAAGGACTTCCACCTGGACCCATCAGCCTACCATCCATTGCGGCGATAGATGCTGTATTAAACTATGAGGATCACAAATTCCTCTACATGTGTGCCAAGGCTGATTTCTCGGGTTATCATGCTTTCGCTACTAACTTAGTAGATCATAACAAGAATGCTCAAGCCTTTCAGTGGGCTTTGAACAGACAGAGAATTTATCGCTGATGTATCAACATGATGTACAAATAAGAGTAAGGTATGCAGATACCGATCAAATGGGTTACGTCTACTACGGCAACTATGCTGCATACTATGAAGTAGCGAGGGTAGAGTCCTTCAGGCACCTGGGTTATAGCTATAAAAACCTGGAAGAGGCTGGTGTGATGATGCCCGTTTTGGAATTGACTACTAAGTACCTCTTACCAGCTAAATACGATGACCTCTTGACGGTGAAAGTGGCAATCCCAGAAATGCCAAGGGTAAAAATTAAATACGCCTATGACATTTTTAATGAACAGGGGGATCACCTCAACCATGGTGAAACGACTTTGGCATTCATTAATATGGAAAGCGGCCGACCCGTAAGAATACCTCAAGTAATGAAAGACCTTTTAGACCCTTATTTCCAAGAATGATACGTCTACTGACCTTATTAGCCCTCCTTTTACCTCTTACTAGTCTGTCTCAGACCACCATATTCTTAGTGCGGCATGCAGAAAAAGTGGATAGTAGCAGTGACCCGGAATTAAGTCTTGATGGCAAGGCAAGGGCAGTAAGACTAAAGGAAATGCTAGTTGATGCGGGAATCGACAAGATTTATTCTACAGAGTATAAAAGGACTGTAAATACAGTCAAGCCTTTGGCAGAAACAATAAACCTTGAGATTACTAATTACCGACCATTTGACGAAGAGTTGGTGGCGAAACTAAATAGCGCAGACGATCAACAAATCCTGGTGTCCGGTCACAGCAACACAATTCCAGATCTCGTCAACAAATTGATTGGAGAAAACAGATACACACAACTCCCCGACAATGAGTACTCAACCATTTATGTTGTTACTATTGAAGGAGAGTCGCGTGATTGCTTGATTCTTCGATACTAATTAGAAGTACTCTTGAGAGACACCTGTCAGCGTTAAGTCAACATCATTCATCAGTGTTTTGGCCAAACCTTTGGTTTTTGACATCTCATACTTGAAGTAGAATTTCATAGTGTGCACCTTGCTCTCATAGAAGGTCTCTGAATAGGTTCCATTTCCAGTTACCAAAGCCTGCTGAGCTGTTAGCGCCATCTTCAACCATTGCCAACCTATGATTATGGTAGAGAACATATCCATGAACAGGGTGGCATCCGCAAGGAATCGCTCGAAATCGCCCTTCTTAGCATGCGGCATTAGCTTAGCTAGCACCTCCTGCACCATACCTAGGTTCATCAGCAATTCATGAGCATAGGGCTTCAGATGCTCAAATGTCTGAATGGCGGTGGTTGTCTTCATGATCTCTTGTGCCAAAGACTCCAGGACCTTACCTCCTTGCAGCGACACCTTTCTTCCCATTAAATCCAAACTCTGAATGCCCGTGGTGCCTTCATAAATACTAATAATCCTAATATCTCGATAGTACAATTGCAGGTCAAAATCCATGGTAAACCCATATCCTCCCAAAACCTGCAACCCATTATCAACAGCAATACGGCCTTTTTCAGCGGGATAGGTTTTTACTACCGGTGTAAGTAGCTCTAGCAAAGCATGGTAATGAGCTCTCTCTTCTTCAGAACCAATCAAAGTCTTATCTACGTACTGTGAAGCTTCGGTGATCAAGCTCATAGAGCCTTCTACTATCGCTTTTTGTAGCAGCAACATTCGTTTGACATCAGGATGGTTGATAATCAAGGTTTGGCTCTCTTCAGGATTCTTATGTCCTTCAGACATCAATCTCCTTCCCTGAGGCCTTTCCCTGGCATATTGCAAACTGGAATAATAAGCGCCAGCAGCTATTCCTACTCCCATTCTTCCAGTGGCAATCCTAGCTTCGTTCATCATTTGAAACATGTGACCCAGGCCTTGGTTCTCTTGACCGACAAGCCAACCAATGGAATCTCCGCCATCACTGAATCCCAAATGTGTGGTAGCATAGCCCCGTTGGCCCATCTTCTCAAACTCTCCAAGAGTGGCGACATGATTATAGGTCAACCCATTATCTGTTGGCATGTACTTTGGTACCACGAACAAAGAAATTCCCTTGGTACCCGCCGGGGCTCCTTCAATCCTGGCTAGTACCAAGTGAACAAAGTTTTCAGCATATTGATGATCACCTGAAGAGATAAATATCTTCTGGCCTTCGATTTTGTAAGTACCATCACCATTGTCCTTAGCAGTCGAAACAATATCAGACAAAGAACTACCTGCTTGAGGCTCCGTCAGGCACATGGTTCCACCCCATTTCATTTCTAGCATGGACGGGACATAAGTACTCTTCAATTCCTCTGACCCAAAATTCAGAATTAAATTGGCGGCACCTGCCGTCAGCCCCAAATAGCCGGTGACGTGATTGTTAGCCGCTTCCATAATCAGATATGCCGCATTGAAAATGGAGGCCGGTAGTTGTAGTCCTCCATCCTTAGCATCAAAAGAGGCTCCTACGAAACCCATTTCCCCGACCTTCTTCAGTATACTTTCAAACTGTGGGTGAATGAAAATCTTCCCGTCTTTGTAGTAGGCTGGTTTTTCATCCATTTCCTTAAAGACCGGATAAAGCTCTTTATCTGACAAGTCTTTGATCGCATCCAGAAGCATATCCAGCGCCTCCTTGTCGTAATCTTTGTATCTATCGGATGCGAGTATATTGTCTACCTGGTGGGTTTCATATAGCTGGAAACGAAGCGTTTCCATATCAATGTATTGGGTCATAATTGTGTTTTCTTGTAGAATACAAGATAAACAAAAAAGCCAATCCTTTTGGATTGGCTTCCTATTACAATTATCAGAATCCTTTAGTTAGTCTCATTTAAATCATTCTCAATAAACCATTTCATAGATAGTAATTGAGAAATCTTGTTTGGAGGCTCTTTCTGTCTCCCTATGGCTTTCTCCAGGTTTTTCAGAATGTTCTGTGCGCATTCCTGGAATAGTTCTTCTTCTCTTAAATCTGCTGTTTGTGTACTTGGTTGAATGGTCATCGTTTCGCTGGACTGGTTAAAAATCTTATTTCGAATTTATCTTCTTAATTCAAAGATGCAACACGAACGAGGGTCAACCGGAAAATTTTGCGACGAACAGGAAAATCTTAAAGGAGATTAATCAATAATCTTCGACGAACGTAATCTGAAGTATCGCTTAACGCCGATGGAAGTTCCCAAACTGTGGAATTTAATACGACCGTGTCCATAACCAGTCAAAGGGATCTTGGCATGGGGTGCTACCTCAATAGAAAATAGCTTACCTAGTTTCCTCTCATAGTGCAGCTGAATATTAGCTACCCCGAAGATGTGTTGGTTCACACCTTCCGCCTCCCAAGCCCAGGCGCCCCAAGACATATCGAACTCATAATCTTCTTTCAACATAAAATAGGAACTCACACCCGCCGAGGCCGCCAGAACATTCTTGTCATCTTCTACAGCCCTATACTTGAGATTGATAGGGATATCTACTACTCGACAAACGGCGGTGAGACTGGAAGGAATCTCTCCTCCAGTGGCAGTCATCCAAAACCCTGTGGGGGGCTTGTAGTCACTAGCTAAAGCCTGATAGTTTTTAGAAGACAACAATCCTCCAGCCTCGACGCTAAATCTCCTGGTAAATCGATATTCGAATAGTAAGCCAAACTCATTTCCGAACTTATTATATCGACCCAGCTCGTTGCTACTCAAATCTGGAGAGAAAACAATGGTAGTGGCGAACCTTGGATAATAAGAATCTGCCTTAGCTTTTATCACCTCCTCAACCTTTTGGTCAAATGTCTTCGCTACTATATGTGGTTGGACACTAACAGGTAACTCAGACTCCTCGTATGAAACTTGTGCCGACTTTTTCTGAACATCACTGAGGACTAAAGCCTTCGTCGTAACAGGATCATTGTCTGCTGAAATAGCTGTAGAAGCTACTTCTGTAGGCGGAACATCAATGCTATTTGAAGTATCATCAGTGCTCTCGTCTACGATAGCCGCCTTAGTATTAGATTCACGGGCTTGAGGCAATTCAACATCAGCTACCTGATCATCCCCTAACGCTTCTATTTCTGCATTGCTACCCTCATCACCCAAAGAAACAATCGAAGATGCTTCTTTTTCCTCAGGAACCATTTCCTCTTCAGGTTCAGCATCCGCTATCGATTTAGATTGACCTTCAGAATCGGAGATTTGAGCACTGGTACTTTCTACCACTTCTGTTAGCGGCTGATTCTCGGAAATAGGAACTTCGGTTTGATCCTGAACTTGCTCTGGCGCACTTGCTATTTCCCTATTCGTGATAATGTCATTTTGTTTCTGGACATTGTAATTCCAGATAAATCCAAAAATCAAAACACCTGCTGCAATGGAAGAGATGATATTGGAACCATAATAATAAGTTGCGGATGGAGAAGATACCACGGGCATCTCAGCATCCAACATCTCTGCCATCTGATTCCAGTGACTTTCATTGAATGGAATATCTCCCTCGTAACCGTCAAGGGCTTTTTTGAAAAAATTCTCTATGTCTCTCCTATCCTCTGCCATCAGGTTATCTCAAAAAATTCTTCCAACAAATCCTTCATTCTCTTCTTCGCTTTGAAGAGGTTGCTTTTCGTTGTACCCACAGAAACTCCCAACTGATCGGCTATCTCCTCATGAGAATAACCTTCTATAATATGTAGATTGAAAACAGTACGATAAGAGGGTGGTAAGTATCGGAGTAATGAGACTATTTCTTGATAAGTGATACCACTGATGGTATCTTGACTTCTGTCCGCCTTTTGGACATCTTCAATATCTGTGGTAGCAGGACCTTTTGCTTGATAATTATAATGATCAATAGCCGTGTTAACCAAGATCCTTCTCAACCAGGGTTTAAAAGGTTTGTCTAAATCGAAGTTTTTTAAATACTTGAAAACCTTCATGAAGCTGTCATTCAAAATAAGCACTGCCTCTTCTTCGTCTCGCGCATAGCGCAGACCGATACTCATACCGTAAGCATAAAAATGCTGGTAGAGGGCCTTTTGGCTAGCTCGATCATTTTGAAGGCATCCCTTCAAAATCGAATGTAGGCGATCTTCAGTATTCATTTTGTCCACCTACAATACCATCAAAGACCGAAAGAGGTTTGCCAGTAGTTGGAAAAAAAGAAATAAAAAAACCCAGCGGATGGCTCCACCGGGTTTTAAACCCAACCTATATGAAAAACTACTAACCTTATATCTTTAAATAATGGGGGGAAATAAATCCCCCCAGTCTAGCGCATGCAGATAACGCTAGACCAACCCACCGCTGGTAAAGAATCCTGAAAATTTGATATCTATGTTGAAGCTTTTGAGGAGCTTCTCCTTCAACCAAACGTGATAAGCTTTTCTCTCGTCCACATTCCAAAATACTTTGGTATCTCTCGCTTCTTGCCTTCTAAATCTTTCCACCACATTCAAAACCCACATTATAAATCGTAGATTTATATCACTCGGATCCTCACAAAAAAACCTTACCGTATATACCTGATCTGCACTTATATAATTTTCGACCTCCTGAATTTTGACCTTACTCCTCTCCCAATCCTGTTCTTCTAAGTCGCTGACGTAAACATCCAATATCTTTCGTGACCTGTCTATTTCAAGTCGAACCTTCTCTCCATTCCGTCTCATTCCCATAGCAGTGGCTTTTAGCATTTCGTAATCTTTTTTCCTGATTCGCAATGCAAAAGTGCTACCTCCTGAAACCTCAGGTTAGAGCGAAATACATAATGTGAATTTTTAGGGAAATACTAGGACAAAGCCGTAAACCACGTAGGTGATTCACCTAATGGTATCTCAGATAAGGTTTCGCTCAACGGCGTACATCACCAGACCTGCGATATTTTTGGCACCTGTTTTATCCAAAAGATTCCTCTTATGGGCTTCTACAGTCCTTGAACTGATGAAAAGCTTGTCAGCTATTTCTTTATTGGAATACTCCTGAACAATCAATTGGAGCACCTCTTTCTCTCTTCTGGACAAAGAAATTTCAACAGATAGTCGCTGCTTAGGCTTTTTACCGGCGATGCTGTCCACTATAGTCTGATAGATTTCTTGTGAATAGTAACTGCCTCCATCGACAATGGTCTTGATCGCCTTGCACAACTCTTCCTTAGGAGCGCTCTTCAGAATGTACCCATTCGCACCTAGAGAGATCATCTTATTGATGTATACCGCATCATCCAACATAGAAAGTATTAACACCTTCTGGTCCGGGAATCGATCTCCTATCAGCTCCATTAACTGAATACCATCACAGTCCGGCATATTGATATCCGTGATTACAATATCAAACTTCTCGGAATCCAAAAGCTTAAGAGCTTCGTTACCATTTGTCGCCTCGCTTTTAACCTCAAATTCCTCCTCCGATGAGAAATAGAACTTAATCGCATCCCGAATCATTTGATGATCATCAACAAGTAGCAACGAAATCATATCACTAATTTAATCTGTCTTTTTTCAAAGGCACCTCCACCATCACCTGGGTGCCCCCTGTATTAGAATTTATTTCAAAATAACCTCCGATGGAAGTCGCTCGACTCTCCATACTGAGTAAACCAAAACCTTTCTTTCGATAATTGATATCTCTATCGTCAAAACCTTCTCCATCATCTTCTATCATCAGCGTCAATATGCCGGACCTCTCGAAAAGCTGTATGGCCACGGTAGAAGCATTGGCATACTTCTCTATATTGTTGAGCGCCTCTTGGATAATTCTGTAAATATTGATCTCAATTTCGCCTGCATACCTTTTATCCTGCACATTCTCATCAAATGAGATTTCGGATGCTGCGTAACCCTTTTGCCTGTTGATCAAATCCCGTACCGACGTGGCAAGACCTAGATCCTGTACATCTTTCGGGACCAGACGGTGTGATATATCACGAATTTCCTTGGTTACAGATTTCAAATGACGCACACTCTCCTTGAATCGATCTCGGTAGACCTCTTCAAGTCCGGACTCCTTTATACTCTGAAGCACCAGGGTCACACTTGCAATATTTTGCTGAATGCCATCGTGCAATTCTCTTGCTATAATGTCCCTTTCTCTATCGGCTGCCTGGGTGGAAGACGTCATCAATAACTCTTCCAAGGCAACTTGTTGTGTAATATCATACATAACCCCTTCTATCACCGTCACTTGACTGTCTTTGCTACTGTGTCTCCTATTACCCTCAAGCACCACCCAAAGCATGTCGCCATCAGCGGTGATCAATTTCATTTTTGTACTGAAATGAGGCTCTCCTGATGAAAAGATTTCAACCATCCGAGTCCTCTCCTCTCGTGGAATCAACTTCCTCAAAGCCTTGTCTCCGTCCGAAATAAACTTATCAACTTTATATCCGGAGAGGTCTTCAAATTGTGGGCTCAAGAAAATCACCTTCACTCCCTCTTTTATCTCGCATCTGAATACCACATTAGGAATATTAGAAATAAGGTTATTCAAGGACTCATTCACATCTATTAGGGCCTTTTCAGAGGCCAGCAGAGCTTTAGTCCGCTCATTCACGGTAGTTTCCAATTGGTCGTTAAACGACTTCAAAAGTCGCTGATGAGCCGTTCTGGCCAAATGGGCTTTTACCCTTGATATTAGTTCTTGTGGATTGAAAGGCTTGGTTAAATAGTCCTGAAGGCCCAGCTCAAACCCCCTGACGAGCGAATTCATATCACTTCTGGCTGTAAGGAAAATAACCGCTATATCCTCCCATTCCGGTCTCTCTCTAATTTTCTGGAGTGTCTCAAACCCATCCATCTCGGGCATCATCACATCAAGCAACACTAAATGGAATGCTTTCTTTTCCATCCAGCTTAATGCTGCTTTACCATCCAAAGCAAATTCGAATTGAAAGCCATGCTTCTTCAAAGTATTCCCCAATACCTGAATATTCATGGTATTGTCATCCACAATTAGGATATCGAGTTCCTGAAATAATTCTTCAGACGGTTTCAATTTCAAATTCTTTTTCAAATGAATGGAGAAGATTCAGCATTCCAGATATGTCCAGTGCATCAATCATCGCCATCAATGAGTGGCCATAGTCCACCAACAACTTCTCGTTTTCTTTCTCTCCAAACTCAATGATTTTCTCGGCCAGATTGGTCACCTCAGAAATGGGTTGATGCTCTTTAAGCTTTTCAAATTCGGGTAATAATTCCAGGGCAGCCTTTTTGACTTTGGTCTTCTTCCCCTTGAGGGTATTAACTACAATCGGTTCAACACCGGGCTTCTCTCTTCTTATCAATTGGTGAGGCAAAAACTTCTTAATCACCTGAAGAAACTCCTGCTTCACTACGGGTTTGAAAACTACTGAATCGAAAACCTCACTCAGGGAATCCTTCTCATCGAATACTGAGGCCGTTACTGCAATCACAGGGATGGACTTGAATTCATTTTTTGCTCGAATCCAATTGAGTAGATCAATACCCGTCATGCCAGGCATCCTGATATCAGTTAGTACCAAATCCACCTTTTCAGATTCCAAAACGGCGATCGCCTCTTTTGCGCTGGCGACATCTATTAGAAGTAATGAGGAGTTTCTGAATAGTTCTCTTAAATAAAACCTGTTGCTATCAATATCATCGACCAATAGGATCTTCCTCGGCTCAAACTGAATTCTGAAATGTGTATCATCATTGTTTGATACTATTTGCATCTTCTCAGAAACAATTTGAACATCATCTAATATAATATCAAACCGTGCTCCTTCCCCTAACACTGACTCGACACTGATCTCTCCTCCCATAAGATTCACGAGTCGCTTTGTGATGGCTAAACCCAGCCCAGTACCTTTTTGCAAATCACTGGTATGATCGTCCTGATAAAAGCTCTCGAAAATTCGATTTTGAGCGGATGGGTCAATACCTGGCCCAGTATCAGAGATTCTCATATTGAGCAGATACTTTCCACCGTTTTCAGAGAAAATGATTTCTACAGATACACTCCCTTCCTTTGTAAACTTGATACTGTTACCCACTATATTGATGAGGACCTGCTTCAGACGAAGCTCATCCAGCTTTACATATTCAGAGATTGGATTCTCTACTGTGACATCAAAGCTCAAAGCCTTTTGATCAGCTTTTAGCTGGAACATGTCACGTATATCTTCTCCCAGATCCTCCAGCCTCACAGGGGATTTCCTAATCTCTATGCTGCCAGATTCAATTTTCGAGAGATCTAATACATCATTTATGAGGGCCAAAAGTGTTTTGGCTGAAGAGTTAATAGCCTTGAGGTAGCTAAGCTGCAGATCATCATGAACCATCTCATTCAACAGCTCGGAAAATCCTATAATGGAATTAAGAGGGGTCCTTATCTCATGACTCATATTGGCCAAAAAGATCCCTTTTGCGCTACTGGCCTTATCTGCCTGCTCCTTGGCAAAAATCAGATCTCTCTCTAGTCTCTTGCGCTCAGTAACATCTCGTGTAATACCAATTAGGCCATAAATCTCTCCTTCTTCGTCTCTAAGAGGATGTTTATTTGATTCTACCCATTTCTCTCCATCCTTATCTATATAGTGATCCTCCCAATTGATGAGGTCATGTCCATCCTCAATAACCACTTTCTCATCTTCCTCATACTTTTCTGCAAAATCCTGGGGGTGTAAATCACGATCTGACTTGCCTATTAAATCTTCCTTAGTCGCTAGCTGGTGCGCCTCCGCCAGGGATGCACTACCCGCTATAAACCGGTGACGAAGATCTTTGACGAAAATAAAATCCTGTGCATGCTCCAGCAATCCAAGCATGATATGATTGAGCATTTTGACTTCCGTGATATCCTGGGCAAAACAACTTACAGCGGTGACTTTACCATCCACAAAAATCGGGTGGAAGAAAGTTTGAAAATACCGATTACCGTCCAAGACCTTATCCCTGTCTGTGACATTGAAGGTCTCACCACTTAAAGCCCTTTCATATCGCTCACGCCAAAGCTTTTTCCAAATTTCTGGGATGAAATCGAGCAAGTGATCTCCACTTTTAATGGGCTTTCCTGTGAGCTCTTTCATCAGGTTACCAAAGTTGGAGTTGAAAGAAACCAGATTGATTTCATGGTCAATGGAATAGATCCTGGAAGAAGTGCTCTCCACTATCGCATGGAGATTTGCTTTGCTCGAAATAAGCTCCTGCTCCATCTCTCTTCTGGCGGTGAAGTCATAGCTTATGCCCATTACGCCTATTATTTTGCCATTGGCGTTGCGGTAGGGTTGGGTATTATTAGAAATCCACAGCTTCCGACCTTGATAATCTTCGTACTCTTCTTCGACATTGTTTTGACCTAAGCCGGTAGTAAGTATTTTCGATTCAAACTCGTAATACTTCTCTGCCAGCTCCCTGGGGTAAACATCAAAGTCTGTTTTACCTATTAGGTCCTCCCAATTATCAAAGCCCATCAAACTAGCAAAGGACTGACTTGCAGATATAAATCGTAGCTTCTTATCCTTTAAATAAAAATATTCATTGCTGTTCTCAAGGATGTGTAGGTACTGCCTGCTTAACTCTGTGATTTCAGTTACATCTAGCGCGGAGCAAGAAACCCCTTCTGTTTTGCCTCCATATTGAATTGGTGCAAGTGCCGCTTCGTAGTATCTGGACTCCTCTCCCAACGTCAATTTGAAGGTCCGATTCATCGTCTCTCCCTTCAAAACCTGTTGAAACCTTTGTTTCCAAAGTGATCGGTATTCGTCTGGAATGAACTCCAGAATATTTCTCCCGATAGACATTTTATCCTCAGTGATGAGATCGAAAAACTCCTGACTATTGCCATTAAAATTGGTGATATCGAGATGATCATTGATTGACCAGATCATCGCGTTAGAATTATCAATAATCGTCCTGAGATCAGCCTTGCTTCGTCTTAAGGAGATTTCGATGTTTTTTCTTTTTCTAATTTGCTTTACAAGCGTCCGATTCCATGCAAAAAGGATAATCATCAAAAAAACCAGCAGTATTGCTAACTGTAAGGCAGACTCATATTTCTTTATGAACTTGCTACTGCCAGCGTAATACCACACATTGGCAATCCGCTCAATCTCAGACCTTGATACAGTGGGTATTAGTTTGTCAAACACATCGATTAGCTGGCTGTCTTTCGAGCCGAACTGGAGCCGGTAGTAAATGGGTAGAATTCCAGAAATACGCAGTTTCTCCTGATCTACTTCTTTCAAGTAATAAGACATAAATGGCAAGCCGTCTATATATCCATCAAGTTCTCCATTTTGAACCTGTGCCATACCAACTCTCATATTATCGACAGGAACCACCTCATGCAGTTCACATGCATTCACTATATCCGGCAAAAAGGGGTTGTTCTCTGCCACCCCGATCTTCATGCCTTCAAGTACGGTGACATCAGCAGCAAATGGAATGTCTACCCCAGCAAGAGCTGTAGGGAAATCATAAAAGATCTCTGAGCAAGACAGAGTGGTATCTTCGGAGCTTAGTATGCCTACCTCAATGGTGCCATTTCTCAGATCTTGTCGTAGCAAAGCTTCCGAAGCATACTTTTTTAAGGTGATGGAGATATCCATCTGCTCCAAAAGCAAATCCATGTAATCTTTTGCAAATTCCGTAGGACCAATAGAGGATGAGGTATTCCACCGGGACACCACGCCCATAGTAATCTCCTTACGTTCAAGCAGGTAAGACCTTTCCTTTTCGCTTAGAAGCTCTTTTCTTTGATATACCTCTTTAGAGGAAAGTGACCCATTTTCTGGATCCTGAAGGACCGTAAGCCATTTTAGGAAGATCGCATCTTTCTCCGTAGGATCAATGTAGTCAAATGCCTTACTTAAGATAGAGGCAAGTTCCGGCCAATCTTTTCTAATGCTATAGATAAGAGGAGCTTTTGCTTCAGAAAGGATGTAACTCACCTGCACCCCGGCTAACGCACGCTTCGCAAGGTTGTAAGACAGCTCACCACCAGCCATGATGTAATCTGTTTCCCCAGTCAGAAGAGACTGTAGCAACGTCTCGATAGTATCATAATATTTTACCTCAAAGCCGCCATACTCTTTGAGTAGGTCATCATAAAACTGATTCCTTCTTTGGATACCGATTACATAAGGTTTGAATTGATCCAGTTGTGTAAACCGAGCAGTATCAGCAGCTTTTCCGTACAACAGAATATCTACAAGACCATATTCGCTAGAGAAGTTGAAATACCTGGTCCTATCATTTACCGGAGAAGAAGTAACAATGCCATCTATTTCCCTATTCTCTGCAGACTCGACGATCGTCGCCCAGGGACCAGTCACCAACTCAATTTCGATACCGGTTAACTCAGAAAGTCTTTTAGTGAAATCAACTTCAATTCCACTTAAAACTCCGTCTGCGTCTTTGATAATGTAAGGTTGCCAGGAGTCCTCTCCTCCAAGCGTAATCCTGGGGTGCGCATCGATAAACGCTTTCTCCTCTTCCCTCCACTGAATTTGGGAGTAGGACAAATATGAAAGTAACAAAAAGTATTTGGCAATGAGGACTCTCAAACTGGTAGAAATTGTCTGAGAAGTTAGAAAAAACCTTGGAAAACGATGTTATCAGATGTAAAAAGGTGGAGAAAGATTCAGTCTATCCGATTCCAAATATCAAGATAAATTTTCCATGTATCATCAATCTTCTTCCATATGATAATATACTTCCCACGCCAAGTGCTTTGTCCTCTTTCACTTTTAGAAGTACCCTCATAATATCCCCAATCGTAAGCTTCGTCACCTATTACCTTGATCTCTTCTGGTGTCACTTTGTGATAAACAATCCTCGAATTGAGGACCTTTGGATTCCAATAGGCGGCCAACTCCCTACCTCCAAGTATATCCCTACCTGCGGGGAAAATTTTCGCATCATCGGTGTACATATTAACTACTTCTTGCCGTCTATCCTCCATTAAATAGTTAGAAAAAGCAGCAATCTGTCGACGAATGTCTTCTTCATCACTTTGAGCAAAACAGGAAGAGATTGCCAATACGAACATGAATAGATATGGTGCTATTTGTCTCATATGATTAGATCCATTGTTGATCATGAACAGTCTTCTCATGTTCTACCTGACCGGTGTGCTTCGTTTCAGCTGGCTCAAAAAGTATCACCCAAACCTCTTCATCATTCTCAGTCCTAGGAAAGTGCTCTACTCCCCTGGGTACCACAATCATTTCACCCTCCTCTACAATCTCCACCTTATCTCGGAATTCCATGATCAAGGTGCCTTTATGAATCATAAAAAGCTCATCCTCGTCTTCATGACTATGCCAAACAAATTCTCCTTTTAACTTGGCCAGCTTCACCAATTGTCCATTTAGTTCCCCGACGATTTTGGGTGTCCAGTGTTCTTGAAACTGTGAGAATTTTTCAGAAATATTTACAGGTACCATTTATTCCAGAATTTCCAGTTGATCCTCTAATGTAATCATCCCTTCATTCTTTGGAACCAAATGAATACCAAAAGAAACACCCCCTCTTGGATGTGGCCGGTATTGTGATAATGACCTTAAAGGTTCTTGATTCGGATGCTTTTCAAATGTTAAAGGATCGATAGTGGTAAATAGGCATCGCTTGCATCCTTCTAAAACATCAAATTCCACCTTACCAATTTTAATTCTCCTCCAATTATCCTCGGCAAATGGGATGTCATGATCAATTAAAATATTGGATCGAAAATGCACTGCGCTAATCCCCCCTCCTGCTTTTTTATTCACATCCTCTACCGAAGCCTGTGAGACCAATAAAATAGGGGCCTGATCTGCGTAGGTCACAACTCCTGACAAAGCTGCACCTTCTTTCTTAGGAATCGATCTTTTGTAATCCGATTGGTGAACAAGCTTACACTCCTGCCCTAACCTATCAGAAAACCACTGATTGATCTCAGTCTTGGCTACCCTACCTAAAACCCCCTGCTTCCAGAGTTCAAAGTAGGTTTCCTGATCAAAAGACTCATCCGAGATATGAAGAGACTCATTTTCATACTGCACCTTCATCCCCTTTTCGTCAAAGCTTGGCCTGAACTTCAACATATCAGGAAAATCCCGAGCTGTCATCATTTTATTCGCCGCATCCAAAAGTAGGTACCTGCGGTCACCATGTAGACCAGCAGACTGCACATTCACCTCATTCAAATCAAAACCAGTAGTAGACTTGATGGGATAGATGGAAAAAGACAAAATTCTTGGCATCTGCTAAAGCTATATCCTCTAAGTGAATTTCGGGTAAACAGGACAAGTCATTTTCTTCTTATGCAAAATGGGTTTGTATTTGATGGGAGGTGTTCGAATGATGACTGCCGCCTCCAAACTTGTCTTTTGGTTGAACTCCCCACTCAAATCTGAGATATTCCAGTCATAGGAGAACCCGATATAGAGGTTGGATGGGATGGTACCTTCAATGGCAGGGTACAGGTATCCGATGTTTACGTCTATCAAATCATTGTAATAGGAGAAGATGGTGAAGAAGTTCGTGAGCAGGGTTATATTTATTTGACTAAATAGCGTATTTAGTTCAAATCAAAACGACCT
>CAZZHO010000018.1:0-13866 GCA_964653795.1 uncultured Roseivirgaceae bacterium
CGCATCGTTATCTAACTTGACATGTCACTGAAAACGTTTGCAAAAAGTTAATTCTACTTGGAAAACACTTGAGAATTTGTTAACTTTTTCATCACGATTCTGACACAAAAGAACGTCAAATTTACCTTATCAGTTATTGACTTAACAAAATTTCACGTAGATGTTAGAGTACTTCAAAACGATCTTACAAAAAGTGAGCTTCGATGTTAGCCTCTTCGAAAAAGAGTTGAGAAAGGCGATTACTGCGCTGGTTCCGGATGAAATCTTGGAATTCAGAGATTGGTGCTACGAGGAGTTTGGGCACTTACACAAGAATGTGTTAAACCATTGTTTTACGTTAACCTGAAATATAGCCCTCGAAAGAGGGCTTTTTTATTGGGCTCCTTACCTAGAGTAATTCGTTAGCCAGGTTAGCTAATTCTGACCTTTCGCCTTTTTCCAAAGTAATATGAGCGTACACTGATTGATCTTGAACCCGATCAATTAAGTACGATAAGCCATTGGATTGTGAATCCAGATATGGTGTATCGATTTGGTAAATATCTCCAGTAAAAATGATCTTAGTATTTTCTCCTGCCCTGGTGATGATGGTTTTAATTTCATGAGGTGTGAGGTTTTGTGCCTCGTCCACAATGAAGAAAATATTGCTCAAACTCCGCCCTCTGATATAGGCCAAAGGTGTGATCACAAGCTTTTCCTGATTCACCATTTCTGTAATGCGCTTGTTCTCTTTATCCGATTCTGGATATTGATTCTGAATGAACTTCAGGTTGTCCCAAAGTGGCTCCATGTAGGGATTCAGTTTCGACTTTATGTCACCTGGCAGATAGCCAATATCCTTGTTGCTCAATGGTACAATGGGCCTGGCTAGATAAATCTGCTTGAAATTTCTTCTTTGCTCCAGTGCGCAGGCTAATGCTAGCAATGTTTTTCCTGTACCCGCCACCCCATTTATTGCCACCAGCCGGATATCAGGATTGAGCATAGCCTCGATAGCAAAAGTCTGTTCTGCATTTTTTGGTTTGATACCATAGACAGATATCTTATCGACTTTGTCTATCGTCTTTTCGGTCGTGTTGTACTTAGCGAGAACTGAGTTTTTGTCCGATCTAAGAATGAAGTATTCGTTGGCAATACCTTTCTTTCGACCCAATACTTTTTTCTTGTCAATCGTCCCTTCTTTGAAGATGGTGTCGATGGCTTGACTATCCACTCCCTCTAGATCAGTCTTTCCAGTATGGAGCGTATTGACATTTTTTATCTTGCCAGTCTCATAGTCCTCTGCTTGTAAATCCAGGGACTTTGCTTTGAGTCGAAGGTTGATATCCTTGGATACGAGGATGATTTTTCGGCCTTTTTCAACTTCTTTGAGCGCCAATGCCGCATTGAGAATTCTATGATCATTTTTGGCATCATTGAATACTTTCCGAGCATCCACTGCGCTATCCTGATCCATCAAAACCTTGAACTTGCCTTTCGTTTTCCCATTGAGTGGGATCCACTCATGAAGCATTTGTCCCTCGGCAAGCTTATCCAGTAATCTGGTGAACTCCCTTGCTTCAAAGTTTTTGGTGTCATTTCCCTTCTTGAATTGATCCAATTCTTCCAGGACTGTAATAGGAATGCCTATATCATGTTCTGCAAAATTGAGAATGGAGTCATGAGAGTAAAGAATGACGGAAGTATCCAGTACGAATATCTTCTTGTCTTTAGTGCTTCTTGGCATAAGAGCTCGCGTGGTTTATAATCTTGGAGGCTTATCCAATATTATAGTTTTTGCGACAAATTCCCCTGTGGATAAGAGAAATTTATTCCACGAATACATACCAATCTTCTTGCTCTCTCGGTATGATCTTAATCACATGATTTTGCGCTAATCCAATTACGATATCAGACGCATCTTTTTCACTAAGGCCAGAAAGCTTGCAAAATTGCTGAAGGGTGATGTGGGGGTATGAGCCTAAGTATTCAATGATCTCTTTTTCATACTTGCCATAGCTAAATCCGGTCGGCTTATTTTGCGATTCCTTCTGAAGCGTTTTCCGTAATTCCTTGCTTGCCTGAATGGATTTGTCCCCAACTCTCACAAAAGCCCTACCTAGTCGATGATTCTTTTGTTGGAAAGCAAAGTAGGGCTTCTCCTCACCTGGGAATATTTCATAGTGCAGAATACTCTTGGATTCGTTTAGTTCAATGATTTCTGCATTGAATGGGATGGATGGACGACATAGCTCTCCGATGGCCTTTGTCAATATGAATTCTTCCTCATGAGGGAAGCTAAGCCCCTCGATTTGGCAATCATCATCTACTCCTACAAAGAGATGACCTCCTTCTGCATTGGCAAATGCCACCACCTCACGGATAACTTTTTCAGGGTGGTTTATTTTCTTTTTGAACTCAACACGATCACCTTCGCCACCTTTGACTATTTTTTTTAATTCCTGTAGGTTCATCGTGGAACAAAAAAATTGAATTAAGGGATTGACTTAAAAATCATCGTTTTCTTCTTCCTCGCCAGGCATGGTAAACATGGAGCTTAGAAGGTCTTTGAATTGCATTCCTTTTTCTAAGGAATGCTTGCTCAACATGCTATATTCTACTAGTCCGTAAAGCGCAAACTCCATTAAAAACAACCTGTAAGACCCTTTTGCATTTTTTTGGTATTTAGCTATTAGATCTGAAAGGCCTGGGATTGACTCTAGTTCCTTTTCATATTCCTTATCAGAAAGATCAAATAGAAGGTCCACCATATTTCCATTTCCAAACCAATCAGTGGTCACCTTGTAAGGGTTTGGTGCCTCTTTATTCTTCCTTGTTTTCTCAGGGTCTGGAAAGTAGTTGATGAACTGGGAGCGAATGGCCTTTCCCACGAGGTTGTTCGCTACAATCCCTGGTCCTTCTTGCTCACCTTCATAAACCAATTCTACTTTTCCGGTCACGGCAGGCACTAGGTGTATAAGATCGGAGATTCGAACAGATACCGAGTCATCTCCAGATATGATTTTGCGTCTCTCAGCGCTACTTATCAAGTTTTCAAAAGCTGAAATGGTCAGACGGGCGGAAACACCACTCTTGGCATCAACATACTCGCTATCCCTAGCCTCAAATGCGATTTGCTCTACAAGATCCTTGGCAAGATCATGCACTTCCACGCTTTCTGTTTGAACCGGCTCGAGATTGGCTTCTTGCTCTGTTATCTTTTTACCTATATCAATTGATTTTGGATAGTGCGTAATGATTTGACTATCGATTCTATCCTTTAATGGCGTGACAATACTACCTCTATTGGTGTAGTCCTCTGGATTTGCTGTAAATACGAATTGCACGTCTAAAGGCAATCTGAGTTTGAATCCTCTGATTTGTATATCCCCCTCTTGAAGAATATTGAATAGGGCGACCTGAATTCTGGCTTGTAGATCGGGAAGTTCATTAATGACGAAAATGCCTCGGTGAGACCTTGGGATAAGTCCATAATGGATGACTCTCTCATCAGAATAGGGAAGCTTTAAGCTCGCCGCTTTAATAGGATCTACATCACCAATCAAGTCTGCTATGGTAACATCTGGTGTCGCTAGTTTTTCGGTATATCTTTCGTCTCGATGAACCCAAGCTATCGGTGTATCATTGCCATGTTCTTCAATCAAATCGATTGAGTATTTCGATAGAGGCAGTAAAGGGTCGTCATTCAAGACCGAACCATCGACAATAGGCATGTATTCATCTAAAAGCTGAATCATGGTCCTGGCTATACGGGTCTTCGCTTGTCCACGAAGACCTAGGAAGTTGATATTATGCTTCGCAAGAACAGCTCTTTGCAAATCCGGAATTACAGTGTCTTCATAGCCCCATATTTTGTCAAAAACATCTGTCCCAATTGATAAATGAGTAATGAGGTTTTTCCTCAACTCTGACTTTATGGAAATACTCTTGTATCCACTATCTACAAGTTGACCAAGCGTCTTGATTTCCAACTTCTGCTGAGTTGGTATTTGATCGTAGCTCATTCGTGCTTTGAAATATTTTTAAATGTTTTTTCTTCTGTTGCGTCTGTAATCTTCGAAGATGAGATCACCCAGTCCTTTCAGACTGCTGTAGTAAGCATTGCCGTTATTCACCTTCGTGAACTCAGCAACAAACTGTTTAAGGTAAGGGTCGGAGGCAATCATGAAGGTAGTGATGGGTATTCCCAATCTCCTGCATTGTGCTCCCAGGTTTAAGGTTTTATTCAGAATCTTTGGATCAAGACCAAAGCTGTTCTTGTAGTACTTGATGCCCACTTTCAGACAAGTAGGTTTACCATCAGTGATCATAAAGATCTGCTTGTTTTTGTTTTTCCTCCTTCGCAGAATGTCCATTGCCAACTCAAGGCCTGCTACTGTATTGGTATGGTATGGTCCTACCTGCAGGTATGGCAAGTCTTTGATTTCTATCTGCCAGGAATCATTGCCAAAAACAATGACATCAAGTGTATCCTTTGGGTACTTCTTTGTCACTAGTTCTGCCAAGGCCATGGCGACCTTCTTGGCCGGGGTTATGCGATCTTCTCCATATAAAATCATGGAGTGGCTTATGTCGATCATCAGCACGGTGGAAGTCTGTGACTTAAATTCCCTTTCCCTGATTTCCAAATCATTTTCAGTGAGCATAAAATCACCAAACCCGTGGTTGATTTGGGCATTTCTGATGCTTTCTGTCATGGCAATTTGTTCCGGAGAGTCGCCAAATTGGAATTCGCGGAAATCCGTTGCCATTTCATCGCCTTGTCCTGAAAAGTTTGTTCTATGATTTCCCCTTCCTGATTTCTTTAGTTGTCCGAAGATCTCTTCCAGCGCGCTCTTTCTTATTTCCTGCTCGCTTTTAGCCGTAAGCTTAAACTCTCCCTTTTCATTTTCCTCCGTGATATAACCTTTCGACTTTAGGTCATCTATAAAGTCGCCAATGCCATACTCTTCATTTGAAATATTGTATTGCCGGTCGATATTGGTAAGCCAGCTCAGTGCCTCACTGACATCTCCTGAGGTTATGACCATCAGCTGAAGAAAAATATCCAACAAATTGTCGAATGCAGATTTCTCCTTGTTTTTATCTGGTATGAACTCTGTGAACCTATGACCAATCATATCTCTAGATAACCGTAATTGAAAAGATTAGTTCTCTCTTCCCCAATTGATTTCACTTGTAAGAAAATGAAATTACAAGTATTTTTAGAATTTACTATTTATTGACATGCCAGGCCGTAGACCCATTTTTGCTTCCCTCTTATCGAATTGGTATTATTTTCTGAGAGATGGTCTATTTCGTTTAACTCTTGAGCCACAAGCACCTGATGTAAGGAAAGCTAACGAGGCCAAAAAGAAATCGAGCAACAAAGAGGTAGATGAAAAAAAGCCCTGGTGAGGGCTTTAGTTTTTTATCTTTTTGGCATCGTTCGGAACAAGAAGTCCCAAAATGGAGAAGACACTCCGTATGCATTGTCGGGATCTTTATAATGGTGAATACCATGATGGATCCAAAGTATTTTTAAGAAATTCTTAGGCGGCTGGTAAGCGTGAACCGCGTAGTGGATAGAACTATAAAGGAGATATCCAACAAAGAAGCCGGGAAGAAATCCGAATACGAAGTTGCCTAGTATTAAATAGAATATTCCGAAAAAGAATAGCACTAATAGTATTTGTGGTACCGGAGGCATAGAGATTCTGTCCTTGTCTTTTGGAAAGTCATGATGTGCTCCGTGCACAATTCTTGCAAACTTGGCTCTTCCGGGTGTTGTAGGTTCAATATGGAAGAGAAATCTATGCATCACATACTCAACTAAGGTAAAAGCTAGCAAACCGGTGAAAAATAGAATTACCGCATTCAAAGTGTTCAAATGACCATTCCTAAATCCGTATACCAGCAGCAGGGTCGGCAGAACAGTGAATAGAACAAGCGTAATAGAAATATGGGTTCTCGTCAATAATTCCAGGATGGGATTCTTGAAGAGTTTTTTTGATCCAATGTTTGAAGGCTTTGCTTTCGGTTCCATAGTAATTCACTAAATAAATTTAGTTGCGAAATACTTCAATCCGCGAAATTAAGAGTTGGTAACTGATACTGATGCTTTAAATCGACTTTTTTCATAAAGAGTTTCATAAAGCGGAAGAATTTTACTCACATCAAACTCTTTAGCCCGGCTGAGGGCTCCTTCTTTGAATTTTTGAAGGTTTTTATCATCTAATATTTGAATGCTTTTCTGAGCCATTCCGTCTATATCCCCGATTTCACAGACAAATCCCGACCTACCATCTACGTTCAACTCAGGTAGACCGCCAGCATTTGAACTCAAAACAGGAACTTCACATGCCATGGCCTCTAGTGCCGCCAGTCCGAAACTTTCTTTTTCAGAAGGCATTATGAAGAGATCACTTACTGAGAGGACCTCCTCAACCGCTTCCAGTTTTCCAAGAAAACGGATATCATCGCATAGCCCAATTTCTCGACACAACTCTTCCATTTTAGACCTTTCTGGTCCATCGCCAACTAGAAGTAGCTTACTTGGTACGATACTTCTTATTTTGCTAAATACCTGGATAACATCTTCTACTCTTTTCACTTTCCGGAAGTTGGAAGTGTGGACTAACAACTTTTCACCATCAGGACAGATCGCCCGCTTGAAATGGTCTTTTTTCTGCTTTTTAAATCTGCTCAGGTCTATGAAGTTCGGTATAACTTCAATTTCTTTATCGATAGCAAAATGCTCGTAGGTATCCTTCCTTAAATCATCTGATACCGCCGTGACAATATCTGACTGATTGATAGAAAATGTTACCACAGGCTCATAAGTGGAATCTTTACCGACAAGTGTGATATCAGTTCCGTGAAGCGTAGTAATGATAGGAATATCGATGCCTTTGGTCGCGAGAATTTGCTTAGCCATAAAAGCAGCAGAAGCATGAGGAATGGCATAATGGACATGCAATACATCCAATTTCTCATATTGAACTACATCCACCATTTTGCTAGCTAGTGCTAACTCATAAGGGGCATATTCAAAAAGTGGATAGTTCTTGATTGATACTTCGTGATAGAAGAGCTTTTCGTTGAAAAAATCGAGTCTGGTTGGTTGCGAGTAGGTGATGAAATGAACTTCATGCTCTTCCTTGGCCAGCGCTTTTCCCAGCTCTGTTGCCACCACGCCACTCCCACCATAGGTAGGATAACAAACTATACCGATTTTCATGTCGACAATTTAAACGCCACTGTCATTTAAAAGTTCAATTATTCCGAACTCATAAACGACTCGTAAACAGCTGTTTGTATTTTCTCCCGATAATTATTTTTCTGCAGCCTATAATTTGATGCCTCAGGGTGTATCCTGTTGGATACGAAAGTAAAGATCAAATCATGCTCTGGGTCCGCCCAAACCATTGTTCCAGTGAATCCGGTATGACCAAAACTCTCGTCACTTACCATTTCAGAAGCATTTCCAATTTTCGGATCGTATTTATCCCAGCCAAGTGCTCTCCTGTTACCAGCAAAGTACCTTTTATTGAATTCGGCGATAGTGCTGCTATTGAAGAATCTATGACCGGCATACACACCGTCGTTCAGAATCATTCTCATAAGGATACTTAAATCTCGTGAGGATGAAAACAATCCAGCATGTCCAGCCACACCCCCGAAGATTGCGGCATTCCTGTCATGTACTTTACCCCATATCAGCTCCTTTCTGTAGACGTAATCGAATTCAGTGGGTGCTATTTCAAATATTTCATATCCCTTCTCTAGAGGGTTAAAAGCCGTATAGTGTAATCCCAGAGGTCTATAGAATTTTTCGTATACGTAGTTTTCGAGAGACATGCCTGCCACTGATTCTATTACCTGCTGTAAAATCATGAATCCCAGGTCGCTGTATTTATACCGATCTTGATTCTTCAACATCGGAGAGTTCTTTAGCCAATTGCGGATGGAGTCTGCCATTACAGGATGGATCGGTGCTCCATAGAGGCGAACATCGTTTTCCTCGTCATCAGTATCATAGTAGCTAAAAGGTTCCAGGAAATCACCCTTAAGTGTTTTTTTCCATAGAGGATCATATGCTCTAAGACCAGACTGATGAGATAGCAGATGCTTTAGAGTAATGTGACTCTTATTAGTACCTACATACTCCGGTAAATACTTGGATACCGAATCGTCCAGCGAAATAATATTTTGATCATAAAGATCCATAATTCCCAATAGGGTGGCTGTGACCTTCGTGATAGAGGCTATGTCATAGAGAGTGGTGTTTTGTACCTCTATTAAGCTATCGTAAGTCAAGAACCCAAATGCGCGATCGTAGACTATCGAAGAACCTTTTACCACTGTGATTTGACACCCTGGAGAAGCTGCGTTTTTGACCAGGTCTTTAGCCAGAGCATCTACCTTTTGCAATTTCGTTTCGTCCATTCCTTCCCATGATGCGGGGGCATATCTGAGCTTACCTGAAGCGGCAATCTTTTTTGAGTGGGACTCAGGGAGATTGAGAAACGACACAGCAGCCTCACCCTGGACGCCTACCGCTCCATAGATCATATGGGCGGCCAAAATATCATGTACAGGATGATGTTCTGGGAAGTAGAGAAATTCGTCTGCCTGTATCATATCCTTTGAGTCTGGAGATACCAAGGCTATAATATGATGATCAGCATACTGATCCAGGAAAGGCAGGAATATCTCGGGGGAACTTCTGGCATCTAATATTATAATTTGACCCGTGCTTGGCGGTACTTCAGAGACATCATCTACTTCGAAATACTTATCTAATTCACTTTTGAGAGGAGAGTTGGCATAAGGAGAAATGAAGCCTAGTTCTTTTCTAGTTACAGGGAGGAGAGAACCATTTAACTCAAAATGAGTGACAGAGGACTCGTAGATTTTCGTAAGTAGTTTTGCCGAAAACCTGGGTTGGTTTGAAAGGCTTCGTTTTTTACTAAACTGGGTTAAAACAAAGTTTTCCCTGCGAATTTTCTTCAAGAGCTTTTGCAGTCTCTTCTCGTCCTCTTTGTCATAAGCAATAATTCTATTCGAACTCAAAGCTGCCTGGAGTTCTTTTTTCTTAGTGATGTTCTCCAAAGGAATGATCCCACGATCCTCGATGAAATATCGCTCGGGATTAGCCTTTTCAATGGCCTTTATCGTTTTGCGATACTTGGAGAGGTCTTCTTCATCAACCAATAGATAATCCACTCCAAGGCTGGAGAGGAGCTTGTCATACTCTTCTGTAAAGTCATCTAGAGCGCTGTACTCAGGCAGTGCCTCCAAGGTCGTTGCTCTTGGGAGAGCATGATCATCAAGATTGAGATTGGGCCCAAACTCTAAAGCTACCACCACGTCAGCAAGTGAGGCTTTTGAGAAATGACGAAAATTATTTTTGGAAAGAATGACCCCCTGAAAGTCTCCTTCCGGCAAATTATAAGTCGTATCCTGTCGAAGATCCAGCCAGATATGGTTTTCTATTTCCCCGGTATTCTTACCTGATGCGGCGAACGCCTCCGATGCTCCCATCAGCAGAAAGGAAAAGACTATGATCTGTTTAAAGCTGGTCAAGATTTCTTTCTTTTGCACTGGATTGAACTGAACGTCAAAAGGTGCGTTTGTAGTTTATATTTTGAAGCTTTTTCGTTTGCTGGCTGTATTGTAGCAGTGAAAATAGTGATCTTAGATGAAAACACCCTGTTTATGCGCTTCCCTTCGTTAATACGGCTGCCAAAAAACAAACAATACGAGATAAAACCTCGATACTATGACCCCATAAAGGAGGAAATAGCAGAAAGAACTGCGCGAATCAAAGAAGAGATGCGTGGAGAGCTGAAGGACAGACCTGCTGGCAGAATTACATTTGAAAGGAAAGCTTCTCCATTGCCTAGCGCCGGAATATTACAACTAGTGATTGCGATCATTTTAGTCACCTTAGTAATCGGGTGGCTTTATATCGGCAACGACATAATATGGTATATTCTCGCGCTCACTCCTCTTTATCTTATATTCAGATTCAAAAACTTACTTCGTAGGAAATAGATGCCGGATGTCATTAGGCTTTTGCCGGAAAACATTGCTAATCAGATAGCTGCTGGGGAGGTCGTGCAGAGGCCAGCTTCGGTAGTCAAAGAATTACTTGAAAATAGTATCGATGCTGGGGCTGATAACATAAAACTCATCATAAGGGAATCTGGAAAATCACTAATTCAGGTGGTAGACAATGGCATGGGTATGAGTAATACTGATGCTCGTATGAGTTTCGAGCGACATGCTACATCGAAGATTAGAAAGACGGAGGACATCACTAAAATCAGGACAATGGGTTTTAGAGGTGAAGCATTAGCTTCCATAGCTGCAGTTGCCCAAGTGGAGCTTAAATCGAAAACGGAGGATGCTGAACTGGGGACAGAGATCATCATACATGGATCTGCTATAAAAAGTCAAGAGCCATTGGCTACGGAAAAAGGCACTTCCATTTGCGTAAAAAACCTGTTTTACAACATTCCAGCTAGAAGGAGTTTTTTGAAGTCTAATCCGGTTGAATTCAAGCATATAAACGATGAATTTTTCCGAGTTTCCCTGGCTAATGCAGGTACTGCCTTTTCATTTTATCAGAATGATCAGGAGATCTTTAGGCTTGACCCAGGAAAACTGAGCAAAAGAATCGTTCAACTTTTTGGTAAAAACTATCAAAATCAATTGATTCCGTGTCAGGAGCATACGCCAGATATTCAAATAACCGGCTATGTTGGAAAACCGGAGTTTGCCAAAAAGACGAGGGGGGAACAATACTTCTTCGTCAATAGTCGATTCATAAAAAATAATTACCTCTCGCATGCGGTTTCTACTGCATTCCAAGGTCTATTACCAGATGATTTTCATCCCTTTTATGTGATTTTTCTGGAAATGGATCCGGAGCGAGTAGATGTAAATGTTCATCCTACTAAAACGGAGGTCAAATTTCAGGACGACCGATTACTATATGGAGTGATCCAATCAGCGGTTCGGCAAGCACTTTCGCAGTTTAATGTCACACCATCCCTGGATTTCAAAGCAGATATCAATTTTGACTTTGCTACCAAAAATGTTGAAAGTGGAGTGTCCACAGAGGAAAGAGATTACTTTTCTTTTAAGTCTATTGATACAGCCAAAAGATCCAATGATAATTGGCGTGAGCTATATGAAGTAGCCAGAAGAGAGGACGAAAAGGAGCTGCAGAAAATTGAACTTGAACAGCCGCAGCAGGAAGTTTTAACACTGAAAAGCGATCTGGAATCGAATTTGGAGGTCGATAGCGATAACAAATCCTTACAGCTGCATGGTCAATATTTGGTTAGGCAAGTAAAGTCCGGCATGGTCCTGATAGATCAGAATGCTGCTCACGAACGTATTTTGTATGAGCAATACCTGGATGTGCTGGAGCAGAATACAGGAACCTCACAATCATGTCTGTTCCCGCAACATCTTCAGCTTAATGCCTCCGACTTTGCATTATTAGACGAGCTGAAAGTTGAGATTAAAAAGTTAGGATTCGATTTCGAAATTTTCGGAAAGAATACCATCGTTATCAACGGCATACCTTCGGACTTGGCCGGTTCAAATGAAAAAGAGATCCTTGAAGGTTTATTAGAACAATTCAAAACCAATAAAGAGTCATTATCGTTGGATCATCGTCAAAACCTTGCAAGATCATTGGCTTCCAGAACGGCGGTTCGGAAAGGGAAGAAACTTGTGAGTAGGGAAATAGATGAATTAGTGGATAGGCTATTCGCTTGCAAACAGCCAAACTACACACCAGATGGAAATCCAACTTTTGTAGTTTTGGGAATGGATCGGATAGCCTCTTATTTTAAAAATTAAGCATGCAAAGAATCACGCCAATGGTAAAAAACATCCTGATTGCTAATATCGGGATATTCGTTTTGGACTATTTCCTTGGCCTTCGTCTTATCGATTTCTTTGGTTTGAGGGTGGTTTTCTCTCAAGAGTGGATGCCGCATCAGTTTCTTACCTACATGTGGCTGCATAGTACCAGTAGCTTTTGGCATCTCTTTGGGAACATGTTTGCCGTTTTCATTTTTGGTCCAATGTTGGAAATGGCTTGGGGTTCCAAGCGGTTCTTAACCTTTTACTTGGTCTGTGGGATAGGAGCGGGTGTTTTCTATGGAGTGGCAGACTTTATAGAAAAGAAGCCCTTACATGAAGCTAAGGAGCAGTATATGGTTGATCCCAACCCTGAAGACTTTAAGATTTTTATAGTTGACCATCAGCCACAAAGGCAGATTCTATATCAATTGGAGAGTTTTTCTGATGCCTTTTTTGAGTCTCCTGAAAGCGAGGTTTTAAAGAGTGAGAGCAAGGTCTATGTGGAGAAGATTTACCAGGCTTACGTCAACATTCCTATGGTAGGAGCTTCTGGAGCCGTCTTTGGTATTCTCATGGCTTTTGGTATGCTTTTCCCCAATACAGTGCTCTATTTACTATTTCCGCCCATACCCATTAAAGCCAAATATTTGGTCTTTTTCTATGGAGCCTACGAGTTATATGCTGAAATTAGTCGGTCAGCAACTGACAATGTGGCTCATTTGGCCCACTTAGGGGGTATGTTGGTAGCCTTTTTGTTGTTGAGATTCTGGAAAACCAATCAAAACAGATTCTTTTGATATGACGAATAGTATACTTGATGATTTTAAGAATGCCTGGAACAAGCCTAACAATGCTCCAGCTCAGCTTATCATTATCAATGTCGTTGTATTTCTGTTTCTGGGTGTCCTATTAGTTTTTTCCAGGATTGGTGGCGCGGAAGGAATATTTGAAGCTGTTTACAATCAGTTTTCTATTCCACCGATACTCGCGGACTTCCTAACTCGACCATGGACACTGATCACCTATTCATTCGCACATAGCCTTTCAGGGATATTCCACATATTATTCAACATGTTGATCTTCTATTGGTTTTCGAAACTGGTAGTAGAGTATCTGGGGAATAACAAGGTAATCAGTCTCTATGTGGTTGGAGCACTGGCTGGAGGAGTTGCCTATCTAATAGTGTATAATCTCATTCCCTACTACATAGACTCTGCTCCAGGCATAAGCGGAATGGTGGGAGCATCCGCAGCTGTTTACGCTACTGCGGTAGCAGCTGCTACTTTGGTGCCTAACTATACCTTTTATCTGCTGTTTCTAGGGCCTGTAAAGATCAAGTATATCGCCGCCTTTTACATTGTGATCTCCTTTTTGGGCTCGGTAGGCGCGAATGCAGGTGGTAATGTGGCACACTTAGGTGGAGCCCTAATGGGTTATGTTTATGTTCGACAGCTGCAATCTGGAAATGATCTTGGTGCCTGGGTCATTCAATTCATGAATTTTGTTAAGAGCTTCTTTGTCAAGAAACCCAATATCAAAGTGACGCACAAAAAAGAGACCGTAAAATCGCACAAGGCGCGGAAGTCATCTCGCAGTGCTGGTGCATCCTCTCAAGAAGCAAGTCAGGATGAGATAGATGCTATCCTTGACAAGATCTCCCAATCCGGATATGAAAGCCTGACAAAAACAGAAAAACAGAAGCTTTTTAACGCGAGTAAGAAATAATTACTTCTCCTTGTTGGCTAACTGCCCGCAGGCAGCGTCAATGTCTTTCCCACGGCTCCTTCTCACACTAGTAGCTACACCACCCTTTATCAGGTGATTGGCAAATCTGTCTATGGTTTGAGGGTCGGCTTTGGTGAAAGAGGCCTCAGAAATTGGATTATACTCTATAATATTCACTTTTGAAGGCACTTTACGGGCATATCTCAATAGCTTGTCGGCATCAGCGATGGAATCATTGAAATCATAGAATAGGATGTATTCGAAAGTTATTCTATT